>JAUZOQ010000006.1 GCA_030706385.1 Bacteroidota bacterium
AGAATTCCCGTTACCACTCCGGAAAATCCATTGAATACAGAGAGTACACAGATCAACGCAGCGACGCCAACCATTATTCCTAAGGCCGAAAGAATACTTATGATGGTTATAAAACTTTGTGATCTTCGCGAAAGCGCGTAACGCTTGGCAAGGAATAATTCGTATCGCATTAGAACAAATTTACGGAGATTCAGATGAAGAACCAGACTTTGCGGCGAACAGCGAGCAAAAAGGGCATCCGCTACATGCCAAACTTACTGAGGGCGACCGTGACATAATTCGCACCGACAACTGCCTTGACAGAAATTGATTGCTTCATCCCTTCCCACCGCGTTTCCATCACTGCAGCGTCACTACTCTGGCCATTACCGGAAGAGGCCACATCTGCCGGACCATACATGCTGATAAGTTGCTGAGAAAGGCTTTCAAATTTCGTCTTAGAGTCTTCAAGACTCTTTGTCGGGGCTACGAAGCTGACCTGAGAGACAAGTCCCTGGCTATACGCAATCCGAAATTCGCCCTTGAGGTTTAGATAGTCACCCGAAAACTTAACGATTCCTATGCCGGAATTGTCATCCCATAGCAAGGTATCAAGTTTGGATTGGACATGTGCCCTGACCAATTTGCCATCGAGTCCGGTCGTCAATCCCATAACCGAGACCGTATCAATGTCCGGTCTGCTTGCGGAGTAACCTGATCGAAAAGATATCAGTAAGAATAGTAGTAGGTAGAGATATTTCATTCTTCTTTTTCGGTGGTCTCGTATCCATTCGAGAATAGAAACAAACTCGCGGATAAAAACAAGCCGGGGCATTCGCCCCGGCTTTCCCACACTGAGCAACGACCTTGTGCGGCTAATACTCTCCCCACAAAACAAAAGCATTAGTCATAAGAGTCGTTGCTCTTTCAGGTATACAAGAAAGTTTGTCCTTTGGTTTTAAAATATTTTGGTGTTATTTAACACCATGGAGTTTTAGGCTCTCTGCGACATTTCGTAGGTATGGTATCCGGGCCTGATATTCTTCTGGTTTGACGGGAGCTGTCACGAGCACCAGTTCAGTTCTGCCGAGAACGGCATCTACATACTCAAGATAGTCATCATGTTTGGCAAGTAGCTCGTATCGGGCAAGAATACCAGAACTATCCGCTTGAGAACCGAACGAAAGAGTCTCACCGAGGTCATGTACTGCAATCCCTCGATTTCCATAGCTTTCACGGATAGAGGCTTTCAGTTTGTTCCAATGTGCACTATCCGATGTACTTCCATGATACGGTTCCACTAGACATGAAAGAAAGGTTTGGGACGAATCCTGAGGATTAGAAAAAACCAATCGGTAAATGCGACGAGTTTCGTCGTATGATTCCTCGGCATCCCAGCCGGGATTGGCCTCAATTGAAATATCGGTGAGTGTTGCATGAAAAACTCTCCGAAGACCAGGAAGGATGGTACTTGTTTGTGCCGGGTGTCTTATTTTCTTGTTCTGCGCATGTAGCTTCAGGTTGAAAACAAAAAGCAGTGCGAGGGCTGAGCCGACGACTCCCAATTTTCGGAATGCGCAAACTTTTGACGAATCAGAATTGGCGGAACGCTTAGGCATTCGTGACCTTGCTGTGAACACTGTTCCGGAACACGAATTTGTCTTTTTCGTGCTTCACAATATTCTCTGATTCCTTAGGAATCAACGCGGGATAATCATCGGTCACGTGATAGATATCGCCAGTTTTAAGGTCGAAAACTCGGACATCGGAAGTTGGAGGAGAATAGATATGTAGCCCAACGTATGGCTCCTCGGAGGAAATATTCTGGAGCGAGTGGATCATTCCACTTTCAAGCCGCACGCATTCATGTGCCTTCATCGTCGCCCGTTCAAGCAGATCAAGAATTCCATCGTGCATCTCGTACCGAAAATGCTCAATCTCGCCGCTGTAGGCATAGACAATCCCAATCGCCGTCCCATGATCATGCACATCGCACCAGCCTCCTTTTGGCCAACATCCGACAATGACTTCGTAGCGATCGTTCAACGCGATCATCGAACGCCCATAGGGAAGCTCAAAAGCGGAGATAGCCATGATCTCTTCACGCAATGGAAGATTCTGTTCGAGTATACGTTCAAGTGTTTCTATTCGGTAATCTTCGGAATTTTCAAGAGCCTGCAAGAGGGCATCAATAGTGTTCATCTACGGCAGATAGTATTAATATGAAATCGCTGAATTCATTTGATAGTGTTAAATCTTAAAATAGGATATTTCATTCCTCTATTATTTAACGAAAATCGGAAACGACTCCAGACGAGTAGTTGTAACAAATCAGCAATTAGTCTCGTATAACGATTTGAATTTCCAAACTTACCATTGTTTCCCGGAGAGAAATTGCTGCCGCTCTTTCTCTGTAATCCAAAAAATACTAAATAGTTAGATCAGACCCGCTGTGGCTTGGCATCCTATGGCTGGAGCCAGAACAGACCATGGTGCCGACTTCCGCAGATTCCGACAGCGAGTATATCCGACTATTCTCGCTTTTTGAACTCTTCTTGCGCTAGGTAGAAGGCGACAAATGTCACAAACGTAACTTTTGTGGTGTCAATGTGTTATAATATTGAACGCGTAACGATCGATTTCATGCCCACCCTTTCATACCGAACTGCATCGGCAGTACTTCTGCTGGTTACTCTTCCCCTGATGGGGGTTGCGCAACTGCGTATTGCCACTGACCGAGATACTGTTGATTTTACAAAAGTAAAATTTGGATACTCCCGTGATGCAACAATCCGTGTTCTGAATATCTCGACTTCAACGGTCGATGTGAATACTATGACAATTGTGGACCAGAACTCGGTTGCAGGAGAATTCCAGATCATCGTTCCACAACCAACGACATACCACATCGATTCAGGTGACGGTCGGTCAGTTATTCTCAGATTTCGGCCGAGCTCATCAGGAATTCGAACAGCAGCACTTGAAATATTCACAGATGATGGAATAAAGGAAGTTATTCTCAATGGCGAAGGATCGACAATACAGCCGGATATTCTTGTAGTACCGCAATCTATTGATTTCGGAATGTTAGCCCCGGGTGAATTCAAGGACACTACAATTCTTGTCATTAGCGGAGATAAGGATAGCGCTACTATTCAGTGGATTAACGTAGCCAATGATAATGGTGAGATCGACTTTGATGTTGCTCCATTAGATCCTAATGTTAGCTTTCCAATAGGAATAAAAACAGGCGATACAATAGTATTGAATGCGCGTTTTATCGGTCAGAATTTCAGTGGCCCAAGAACCGGTAGAGCAACAATGGAAGGTGAGGTCAGCGGCGGAATACTTTGTCTGTTCCGCGGGGCCGTGGGGATACCGGATATGGTATTCACCCCACAACTTCTGGACTTGGGAGTTGTGCCGCAAGGCTCTTCGGTGGATACATTCATTTCAATCTCAAGCATTGGCGAATCCTCGGTGAAATTGCAGAAGATCGATCCGCCGAATCCCCCTTACTCGATATCCCAAGTTCCGTCTTTTCCTTATTCGGTAGCGCCTGGTGATTCGCTAAAGATCGGAGTTCATTTCACTGCGACGAATCCGGGAGATTTCGAGGAGGGGATATCTGCATATTCGAAGAACGGAAAGGCACAAACGATAAACCGATCAGCTCTGCTTAAGGCTATCGTCATACCGAGCGTTCTTACTAAACAATCTCCGACACCATTTGTGGTTTCCTGCGCCGTGGATTCACAATACCAGAGAATTCTCTCAATCTCCGACACGGGAATTTATCAAATTTCAGTGAGCGGCGTTGCCTGCAGTGATCCTGACATTAAGATCCAATATCCAAGGCTTTTTCCAGATACCATCCGTCCCGGAGAGTCTCGAAACATCGTCATAAATTATGATGCACATTCAAATTCTAGTGGAGGCAATCATTCTCTCATCGTAGATGTACTGACTGGTGGAAGAGTTGTAATTGCCGATACAGTTCGGGTGATAGTTCAACCGGAAACTGCGAAACTGGCAATTGCTCGATTCGTCTCACAGACTTCAGCATATATTGATGATATCGGAATCGTGACTCAAAGTGATATTGCCCGCTACAAGATCTCGAATCTCACCCTTGCGGTCACGATCGATCCATCGGATGTTGCGGAGATCGATACCCAAAACGTTGTGATTGATCAATCAATTTTTCCGGACGCTACTGCGAAGACAACATTTGATCGGTTGTCAGGAATCTATTCTATTGACATTTCGTCGACGACGCTATTGCCCTCAAGCCCTCTTCATGCTTTTGTGCACATTCCGATTAAGTATTATATAGCAAAAGATTCTTCTGCAATTCTAAGAATTACGACTAGTAGTTCGGATGAAGTGGGATGTTTAGGCTTTGAAGACGACAGCATCACTATTTCTTCCTCTGGTAATTGCGGAGATGGATTAGTCCGTAAACAATTGAAGAACACAAACCTATTTACCGTAACTAATGTCCTTCCAAATCCGGTTCGCGGTGATAGGGTGCGGATATCCTTTACTAACGCTGACGATATGAGCATGCTAGCTGAACTTGCCGATATTACTGGGAAAAGAGTTCTACGCTTGGATGCGGGTTATTTCCTTAAAGGACTGAATACTACCACTCTAAAACTTCCGTCTCTTGCATCGGGAGAATACAATCTTCATCTGATAGGCAAAATGTCGGATGGGAAGGAAGCTGAAATGTTCGAAACCTTAATTCTTGCTCAATAATTGGCTCTCGATCCTCTCATTGAAAGTCGGGCCATTATGCGCGCAAATGCCATTGCATTGCGCGAGGCAATTCCGGAAGCAAAACGTAATTACTATACTAAGAGAATTCGCGAGAAAACTATTGCCTATCTGGCCTCTATTTCAGCGAAGTTTGTCCATATTTATATTGGGTTTAAATCAGAAGTTGGAACACTGGGTATCATTGAGGATCTCTTAGAATCAAATCTGAAAGTTGCTGTTCCAGTAATCGCAGGTGAGGGGAAGGACCTACATATGGTTCATGCCCGACTTGATAATCTCGCGAATGTTCGTACCGGAAAATTTGGAATACCTGAGCCCACAGTTGTACATGAAATCTCTATTGAAGATCTTGATGCCGTCATTGTTCCGATGGTAGCCTTCGACGCCAGAGGTATGAGACTTGGGTATGGCAAAGGGTTTTACGACAGATTTCTCGCTACACTTTCACCAAAAACAGTCCGCATAGGACTTGCCTTTTCTCAACAAGAAATGGATAGGATCCCCATGTTATCCCACGATGAGCTAATAAATAATATTTTGACTGAACAATCTCACTTTTTTTTCAAGTAGGCGATACAATCATGTTTCCATTGTAGTATATTTGAATCCGAAACAACAAGATTCCTGAATCGATCGTCTTAGGTTTTGCCCCTTCGACACATAGTTTGCAGACGATTTAGGTTATTAGGATTACAGCACTTATCATCAACAAAATTGTCCCAAGGGCAAGTTTGGTTTATCGTCTATTATTTATGAAAAAACTAATTGCGTTTCTCACAATTGCGATTGTGCTCGTGAATTTCACGGCATACGCGCAACAAACGTCAATGAGCAATGTTCCCCGAACGATTAGTTATCAAGGCTATCTTGTCGATGCCATGAGTAATCCGTTATCCGGTGATCATATCATTACAGTTAATCTCTATGATTCCCCGATCGAAGGGACGCTGCTACACAGCGAAAAATTTACTTCACACGTTGAGCGCGGAGTATTTTCGGTCGCCATCGGATCAAGTGAGCCAATCGAGTCATCACTCCATTTTGATAAGCCATATTGGCTCGGAGTAAGTGTTGACGGCGGCGGCGAACTATCACCACGCACGGCACTAGCGTCGGTTCCGTATGCAATGCATGCTGATGCTGCAAGTTCACTTAGCAAGGGTGCTGCCGGTGCAGTTACGACGGTCAATGGCAGAAGTGGCGACTTAATTCTCAAAGCGGGCGAAGGAACATTCCTTCAGACCGAAGGAAAGACGATTACTATTAATGCCATTTCTACAGGCTCCAGCGGTGTCAACTTTACACAGGGACTAGGTAATGTTAGCAGTGTTACTGGAACAACGAATCAAATAACCGCTTCTCCGACTTCCGGTAACGTTGTCTTAACACTACCTCAGAATATTCACTCAGGTGCGACTCCGGTATTTGCTGGCATGACTCTTTCAAGTCTTACCACGCCGGGTGTAGTGCACAACAATGGAACGGGCGCTCTCTCTACGTCAACGATTGTCAATGCTGACGTATCTGCAACTGCTGACATTGCTGACACAAAACTTGCTACAATATCAACTTCTGGTAAAGTATCTAATTCGGCAACTACTGCTTCTTCTACAAATACGGCAAACACTATCGTATTACGAGATGGATCAGGGAATTTCAGCGCAGGAACAATTACAGCTGTAGGGATGACCCTCAGCGGGAAAGTTAGTTCTGCTGCTACTTCTGCCGGAGATCCGGCAACATGCCTGACAACTAAAGGTTATGTGGATAATTCCGTAGCTTCAGCGTGGAATACGACTGGAAACAACGGACTAAGTACAGATAACTATCTCGGAACAAATGATGCCACCGATCTCTCGTTGCGTACTAGTGGCGCAGAGAGAATGAAAATTACCTCTGATGGCAGCATGGTTCTAGCAGGCACTTCTGGTAGTGTTCCGGTTTCTGGATTCGGTACTCGTATGATGTGGGTTCCATCTCTCGGGGCAATTCGTGCTGGTCGAGCCGATGGTTCGGAATGGGACGCTGCAAGCGAAGGAGCGCAATCAGTCGCAATGGGCTATGGTACGCTGGCCAGCGGTGCGCAATCGGTTGCTATGGGATTCTTCTCATCAGCTTATGGGACGGCTTCAACTGCCTTCGGATCGGGAGCCAGCGCCTTCGTAGATGGGTCTACGGCCCTAGGAAGCGCTGTACAGGCTGCCGGGTATAATTCAGTCGCGCTTGGCGATAACTCAACAGCATTCGGCGACGGCTCTGTCGCCATTGGTGGAAGCACGACAGCTAATGGATTGTATTCTACGACGATGGGGTATAACACGACAACCATGAATAACTACGGAACGGCTATGGGCAAGAATCTGACTGTTGGTCTATCCAGTTTTGGATTTAACGGCAGCACGACCAATACCACAGTCAATGTCTCCGGGATGAATAATGTGGCATATTTTGGCGATGTCGACCTCATCGTTGGCAACGAAGATAACACCGCACGTTCACTTAGACTCTATGGACCAAACAGCAGCAGTACTCTCAGCACAGGAAAATATACTGCTTTCAAAGCACGCTCTCAGAGCGCCAACATCACGTATTTACTGCCGACTGCTCAAGGAGCCAGCGGAAGCGTTCTTTCGAATGATGGAGTAGGGAATTTGAGTTGGAAGGCACCGGTCTCCGCATATGGAACCACTTCAGCTGGTGGTACGATCAGCATCCCGTCCAACACGTCAGTGGTAAAGATCACCAATGATGCAGATTCACTCGCCAATTCCGTGACAATGCCCTCTGGAACAAACGGGCAGATCATCTACATCTATAACGATGATGATCAGGACACTTCAGGAGACGTTACGATCGCCGCTCATACGATGGGGTTATTCGTTTACGTTGATGGATGGAGAAAATCTAATTGATTTTATTTTAATACAGAGAGAGAGTATAGAAAGGCGGATAATTTATCCGCCTTTTTTATTAGTGTGCGTCAAACCACGTGTTCCCAAATCCATAGTCCACTTCAATGACTACATCCATTGGTATGGCATTTATCATTTTGTCCTTGACCAATTCAGCCAGTTCCTCATTTTCTTTCGGGTAAACATCGAAAACGAGTTCATCATGAACTTGCATGATCATCAGCGACTTCAGGTCTCTCTTCTCGATCTCGCGCTGAATATTGATCATTGCGATCTTTAAAAGTTCTGCAGCAGTGCCTTGGATAGGCATATTGATTGCTGCTCGCTCGTCCTGAGCACGAACTACGGCATTCGAAGCATTGATGTTCGTCATATAACGTCTTCTCCCAAGCAGCGTCTGAACATATCCTGTCTTTTTAGCGAAGGCGATGGTCGAATCGATGAAATGTTTTACCGTAGGAAAGGCGGTAAAGTAATTCTTAATAATTTGTGATCCTTCTTCCCTCGAAATGCCAAGCCTGTTAGCGAGTCCGAATGCACCAATACCATACATGATTCCATAGTTAATTTCCTTTGCCTTGCGGCGCATATCCCTTGTTACGTCTTCAGGCTTGACACCGAAAACTTTCGCCGAAGTCTGCGTATGGATGTCTTCTTTGTTTCTGAAGGCAGTAAGAAGCGCCTCATCTTTTGCGACATGTGCCATAATCCGAAGTTCGATTTGAGAATAGTCGGCGGAGAGTATTTGCCCACCATTAAATCGTGAGACGAAGGCTTTGCGCAAACCACGTCCCATTTCAGTGCGAACCGGAATATTCTGCAAATTTGGATCATTTGATGAAAGCCTCCCGGTAGCAGCCACAGCTTGATTGTATGTTGTATGGATCAGTCCGGTTTCCTTGTTGACAAGGAGTGGGATTGCATCCACATAGGTGCTTCGGAGTTTCTGATACTGTCGATATTCGAGGATGGAAGCCGCAATTGGGTGATGCGCCTTCAATTGTTCCAATACACCGGCATCGGTTGAGAAGCCGGTTTTCGTTTTCTTGATTGTTGGAAGCCCAAGCTTATTAAATAGTAAGTCGCCAAGTTGTTTGGTTGAATCGATATTGAATTTGTCACCTGCATATTCATAGATCTGCGTACAAAGATTCTGAGCCTCACGCTCCATTTCTTTGCTTACTTCGGCCAACATTACAGTATTAATCTTCACGCCATTGAATTCGACTGTTGTCAGAACATCAATGAGGGGAAACTCTACTGAGTTACATAGATTGAGCAATCCCTGTTTTTCAACTTCCGGAATTAGAGCGCTCTTCAATTGCAGAGTAATGTCGGCATCCTCTGCGCCATACTCCGAAAGAATTGGTGTCGGAATAGAGGCCATGATATCGTGAGAACTCTCTTTCTTAAGTTTGCCTGCTATGGCAGATAATGGGATGGGCTGATACTTCAGATAACGCAAAGATAAATCGTCCATCGATTGCATCCCTTCACCATGGAGAATTGATGCTGCAATCATGGTATCAAAGCTAAGGGGTTTGATATGGATACCATGCCGCCGAAGTATTAATGCGTCATATTTGATATTTTGACCAATCTTGCCGATCTTCGGATTCTCTAAGACGGGTCTTATTTTTGGTAGCAATGTCTCAAGCAGCATACCGGTATTTGATGCGTTTGGCTCGCTACTCTTTATTCGTTCCTCATGCTTGTTCTCTGCAAAAAGAGATTCAGATTGAATTGGATTACCTTTTGTGAGTAATATCGGAATGTAATATGCTTCCCCTTTTTTTACTGAGAATGACATTCCTATTATTTCTGCAGACATGGCGCGGTTAGAAGTCGTTTCCAGATCGATACAGAATTCATCGGCCTTTGTAAGTTGGGCAAGGAGAGGCTTCAATTCAGCTTCAGAAGATACCGTACGATAATTGTGAGGTGTCGATTGAATAGTCTGTATTGGCCCTTCCAAAGGAACAGGGATTTGCTCGATCACTTCTTCCTCGACCAACGACGGAGCTGTAATTTCAGCTGGCGTTGGCTCTGACCCGAGAAATTCCTTTTCTTCGGCTTTAAGCTTCAAGAGAAGAGTCTTGAAACCAAGATCGACCAACATCTCCTCAAGTTTTCGGAAATCGGGAAGTTTTGAATAGCGGAGTGTATCGATACCGAATCCGAGCGGCACCTTCATATCGATAGTCGCTAGCTTCTGTGATAACAAAGCATTCTCGCGTTCATTCGTTAGTTTCTCTTTCAGCGCCTTTTTAGTGATTGCCTCCAGATTCTGATAGATGCCGTTCAGGTCACCATATTGCTGTAATAACGGAGTAGCTGTTTTTTCGCCGACACCACGAACGCCTGGAATATTGTCGCTTGAATCACCAACCAAAGCGAGATAATCAATGAATTGATTTGGCTTCAATCCATATTTCTTCACGACAGCATCTTCATCTAAGAGATCCATTAATGTACTATCCTTCGGACGCATTAACTTGATGTGTTGAGTAACAAGTTGGCAAAAGTCCTTATCCGGCGTGATGATTATTGTTTCGAGATTGTTCTGTTCTGCCAAATGTGATAACGTACCGATAATATCATCCGCCTCAAAACCATCGAGTTCGACCAAAGGAATGTTATACGCTTTTGTAATATCCTTGATGATTTTGATTTGCGGTCGCATATCTTCAGGCATTGCCTGACGCTGGGCTTTATATGCGGGATACATCACATGTCGAAAAGTCGGAGCCGGTGTGTCGAAACAGACTGCCGCAAAATCGGGCTTATGCTTATCCAGAAATTGAAGAATCGCATTAACAAACCCATATACTGCACTGGTATTCTCACCGCGAGAATTCGTGAGCGGGTGACCGATAAAAGCGAAATACGCGCGGTAGGCAATGGCCATTCCGTCGATGAGTACCAGAAGTGGTGAATTATTTTCGGGCATGTAACTTTTTATGTGGAATTAGGGAAATATAACGATAATGCGGCCGAAATAAAGCCGAGGATAGCTCTCGGATATTCGATTCTAAATTTTATTTTTTCAATGTTTCATATCTACTGCGATTTTGATGCTACCGTTACTATAAATGATGTCTGGGACAGACTGTTCAGACAGTTCGGTGATGAACGGGCGTTCAATGTCTGGGGCAAATTCAATTCAGGTGAGTATGCTGCCGCTCAATGTATTTCCGAGGCCTGCAGCACGGTGAAGCAAGCTCCAGAGAAGGAGCTCATGGCACTTTTCGAAGCAGAGCCGTTACGACCGGGATTTATCGAGTTAATCGACTTCTGCGCGAATGAGAATATTAAGCTTACGGTGGTTAGCGATGGCTTCTCTTTGTATATTCGGCCAATCTTTGCAAAATATGGAATCGAGGTGCCATATTACGCCAATACGGTTGAATTGACTGCCCAGGGAACACTTACGGCGGAATTTTTGAATGCCAGAGAGTCCTGCCGATTTTGCGGTGCCTGTAAGTGTGGTACGATCCTTACAACTTCTGCCGATGAGGACACGATTATCTATGTTGGCGATGGATATTCGGATCATTGTCCTGTAGAAATATCGGATGTTATCTTCGCCCGAGATATGCTAGCTAAATTCTGTTCGAGGGAAAATCTACCGTACCACCCATTCGAAGATTTCTTTCAAGTTAGAGATGTTATAAAGAAGTACCTGATTGAGCGACCGAAGTACAAACGACTAGGGGCAACAAAGAAAAGAAAAGAATTGTATAAAACGGAGTAGTATGAATCTGAGGGAGTAATCGATGTATATTCGACCTAAAATATTTCAGCAATTTCCTGAGCTCATAACGGCACAGTCAACTCGTGAAAATGGCGTGTCTCCCTATCCCTACGGACTAAACTTATCTAGTCATGTTGGCGATACGTCACAAAATGTCGAAGAGAATCGGAGAAGGTTTTACGAGGGGATTCGAGTACCTCCCGATGCCCGTTTTGTATATCAGAATCAAATTCATTCGTCAAACATTCATGTCGTTTCCGGAGAAGAGGGGATTGTTTTAGAATCCGATGCTCTTGTTACGAATAGTGAAAATGTCTTTCTCGTAGTAAGTATTGCTGATTGTACTCCCGTCTTGCTTTACGATCCGATCTCAAAACTCACGGCTGCTATTCATGCAGGATGGCGTGGCACCGAACAACTCATTTCCCCCAATGCAATACGGAAGCTTGTTGAACTTGGTGCGTCGCCACGAAATATTTATGCTTTCATCGGGGCGTCAGCATCAGGCGCTAACTATGAGGTTGGAGTCGAAGTAGCAACCTTATTCGAAAAAGAGTATTATACCGAGATTAGCAATGGGAAGTGCCTGTTGGATATCAAGAAAGCAAATCGTGACCAATTACTGATAGGAGGGGTACCGCTAAGGCAAATTGAAGTATCCGATCGATGCACGATCTCAGATCTCAACCTGCACTCCTATCGAAGGGATGGTCGAAAGTCAGGAAGAATGTTTGCCGTAATCGGAAGGATTAGCGGCGAAAAGGCTCTTAGGTGAATGCTAGAACTCCCAGCAAATCAATAAGATTAAGGTTTTTCAACTACTGGCTTGGTCGGGTTGGCGCTCGTTTTTTTCTTGCGGACCTCAAGTTCTGGTACCATGACAGACTCTGGGCCTATCAGGGTTGCAGGCACCTTCCCTCCGAATGAAAAGAATGAACCTCCTGAACCGGCAGCCAGCCCCATATCCTTAGTTACTGTTTCCTTCGAAGTGATGATCTCGCGAAGATCTCGCGCAGTCGGAAAACTGATTTCAGTACCACGGACGAGTTTCTCAGTCCCATCCTTGGTCGATACTTGATATACCAAAGCTGGCGACAATGATTTTCCGCTCTCGAGCATATCTCCGATATTTCCCATACCTTCGCTAAAAATTAGTGATCCTTTTTCGAGAGAACGAACAATAAAGGCATACTCATAGCCATCTTCTTGAGCGCGCTTAAGAAGATCTTTTCTCATTTGACTTGATCTTACTGCTTTCTTATCGGTAATTTCCACAACTCCCGGTCCCGCCGTTGTGCCGCTTCCTATACCACCGGAATAGGGGCGAGTATGACCGTTCGGTTCTTTAACTTCCTTGGTCGGAGTTCGTGTCATATACAAGGTTTTAAGTATTCCGTTCTCCACCAGAGTGAGATTTCCTGGGACGACACCATCCTCGTCAACGGAATAATTTCCCAGATAAAGTCCCGACTTTGGCTTAACTAAGGGTATGTCTCTCAAACTCATCGAGGCTGGTAAAACACGTGTACCAATTTTCTTCTGGAAGGTGGGTCCTTTGCTCACGAGTGAAAAAACCGAACCTCCACCGAGCACATCTTCACGCTGTGCTGAAAGTTTTGCTACGATCTGTTCTGAAATAAAGTCACTTCCTGCATCTCCTTCAAAGAGAACCGGTCCCGTATATTCTTTTCCATCAAATTTTGCAGCTGTCGTCAACGCAACAAGACTTTGGGCTAGATTCTCAGTTTTCTCCATTAATAGTGCCCGATCTGGCAATAACTCCGGCGAACGTGCGGAAAACGAAATGGAAAGCGAAAGAGGCTCCCCGTCATCAGCTGCTTGTGCCGATGCCTGAATCGTTAGGTCACATGTCGTCTCAGGTTTGCGGAGATTCGTACCTTCGGTATTCTTAAGAAAAAGATACGAGTTATTCGAAGCCAGGGAAACATTGCAGTTCTGTATCGGCTTGTACTTTGAAAAAATCGCTGAGAGATCACGAATGAGCCCTTCAAGCTTAGCCTTGTTGATCTGAATATCAGCTGGGGGTTCAATAACTTCGACTTTAGGAGCTTTCGCAAAATCTGGTAGGTCGCGGTCCTCGTCGGTTAATTGCTTTCGTTCAAGAGCAGCTTTCTTCTTTGTGAAAGTTTCATTTGCCTCTTTGAAAAGATCATCTGTGGCGAGCCAAAAAGCTCGTCTAATAGTATTATAATCGTCATCAAGAGGAAGATTCATATCGATCGGAGTGCCGCCACCGAAGATTCCGCCTCCGGCATCACCAAAATTTTCATCATTCAACTGATAATTGTTGATAAGCAAGCGAAGGTTCAATTGCCGTTGATGAGAAAATGCTGAACGAGTCAGTGCGCCAAATGAGGCAACGATATCAAGTCGATGATTGTCGCTCACGGAATAAGATATGAAGAATGGATCGATCAAACCGTTCAGTTTAAGTTGACTCTTGGAGCGATCAAGTTCGTCGCCCATTGCACGATCGATGATAGAAATGGCTTGGTCACTCAATTTCTGTGCTCGAACCGGAATAGTCGTTCCGACAAAAAGTAAGAGGACGAGGAGAGTAGATTTATTCATTTTGCGGCTTATTCTCATTATCGGATAGTATGGCTGTATCTTAATCAATTGTGTCTTTCCCAGGCTAGCTCTTGCTGGATGCTTTCAGGTCAGGTGCAGGTAAGATCGGCAGTCTTTCTTGTGATTTTTCCTTTTTCTGAACTTCGATCTCGCGAACGAGAAGGCTAGGGCTTGAAGCACTGACAGGCACCCAACCGGATTCAGCTCCGCAGACACCATTGAAGGTTTCAGGCTTATCGCCGGCAGCGATGATACGTTCGAACGTCGCTAGCGGCGTTCCGATGAGGTCAACGCCGCGAACAAGTTCGTCAGGTCTTCCATCGGCATACACTCTATAGACAAGAATAGGAAGCACATTGAATGAATTGGGGATCGTGCGGCCAGTGAGGGTGAATCCGCCTTCGACCTGCACAAAGTTCAAGCCATATGGCTTCTTCTGTTTCTTGCACTCAGCGATAAGTAGCCCCCTGAGCGAGTCTTCGGATACAGTCCGATTGGCAGTGACTATAAGATTGGATTGCCGCGCAACAGGTCGTTTGCCCGGAGACGCTCTGCCGTGACCATTCGATTCACTAAATCCTTCGATGGGGGAGCGTCCCATCAAAAAGCGTTCGAATACTCCATTTTCAACAACGTCGACTCTCCGTGCCCTTACTCCTTCATCGTCAAATGCATAACAGCCCATTAGCTGAGAACCAGCGTATGTTTTTTGGAGAGGGTCAAAATATACAGATAGAAAGTCAGGCAGTATCTTCTCGCCAATCTTTTTCTTAAAAGTCTGTCCTTCGTTCGTATTTTTTTGACGGTGCCCTTCAATTCGATGTCCGAAAATCTCGTGGAAGAACACTCCCGATGCACCTCCTGAAAGGATTGCGGGTCCCGTGTAGGGGTCGACAAGCGGTGCTGTCCGCATTTTCTCCAACGTAGCCAACATTTCTTTGGCATCGGCTAGAATCACTTCGTCTGAAGGCAGGTCGTCAGGCTTAATGGCAAAATAACTCTTGTAGAGCGGTAGCTCCATGCCATCACTTGCTTTTGTCATCGCCTGGATCATTAGACGTACATAGATCTGATTCGACGCCATGAGCGAGCCCTCAGTAGAAACGAAATATTTCCTGACGATGCTTGCCACAAGCGAAGCCTTGGCTTCATAGATGTGCTCCATACCTCTGAAAACTTCTGAATATTTCCTAAGCCTTTCTTCCCATTGTGATCGGTTCTTAAAGAATGAAGTCATTTCAACAGGATCCTCGTAAAGCGAGGCAGGGGGTCCTGAAGGTTTTGAGAAATCTGCAGAACTGTCTTCTTCTTCGACCTTAATGGTGCGGTTCGTCTTGACTTCTTCAAGTCTTTCTTTAGCCGATTTGTAAGCAGCATCGGTTTCGCGCCACAGTGCAATGCGTAGGGCTTCAGGATCATTTTCAATTGGTGCTTGACGGCTATTTGCACCTGCGAATCCGCTGCCGCCAAAGAAACCGGCATTGGTACGAATCTGATGGGTATTGTCGAGCTTATAATCGCCGACACGAAGATCGATAAGGAGTGTGCGACTTCGGCTTGAATCCGAGCGGACAAGTGCCCCAAAACTTGAGACAATCGTTACGTTTTGGTCGTCACCGAGATTGTAACTTATGAAGTACGGAGAAGTAGATTGCTTCGAAAGTGTAGCGTTCTCTCGTTTCAATTCTCCTGAAAGAATATCGAGAATTGGATCTGCCCCAGTTTGTGCCCGAAAAGTTGAAGGGACTGCAAGGGTGATCAGAAGTAAGAGAAAAAATGCGTTCTTAGGATATCTCATTATTAAATTGAATTCAAGCCTTGTACTAAGGGTTAAATTTATGGTACGGTTCCTTATGCATGAGGTTACAATTTTGGATCAGTAATCGCATTTCATTATTCCCGATCAGGTGGTACAATCAGAAAGCATAGCACCAAAGAAGCTGAAATATGGTTGATTTGACGTTATTAAGGAAATGGTTTAAGAATGTATTATAATTGAAATGGAGATTATGAAAATAAAGGTAATAACAGTAGTTCTCGTTTTCATTGGTTTTACTGGGCTTTTTTGGATAAGCACTTCTGCTCATTCACACACTGGTTCTAAAACTATTTCAGTTGCTCCCGATACAAGTATTCACTGGGACAAAATGGATCGTTCCGAACGCATGGCCTATATGAAGCAGGTGGTGTTCCCGACGATGAAGCCGTTATTCGCTGCCTTCGATCCTAAGAAATTCGGTAATATGAAATGCATCACGTGTCATGGGAATGGCGCGCTCGATGATTCATACAAAATGCCAAATCCTCAGATTTGGAAATTGCCGCGTACGAAAGAAGGCTGGGCAAAAGCGGATACGAACTACATGAACTTTATGAGGACGACGGTTAAAGTAAAAATGGCCGATCTTCTTGGCTTGCATCCCTATGACAAGGATCATAAGGATGGGTTTGGCTGCGGTAACTGCCATACGGATGAGCAGTAAGTAAAACTAAAATTTCAGATAATCAAGAACCCCGGAAAGCATTGCTTTCCGGGGTTCTTGATATTTTAAGAATAATAGTCACTATTAATCGAAGAGGCAGTTGTTCATCCCTTTTGCCCTGATTTCAGGATACCATGTAACTTTAGGAATGAAAAGGTGTTTTCTTTTTGATCGAATGTGACTTGGGAATCTCGGCCTCTGTAAAGTAGCGTTTAATAACAACTGATCTGTTATGAATATGCGAATTCGTCCAATACTGTTTTTTTCCTTGGTTCCACTGTTATTTTTTCCACAAACCATTTCTGCACAATGGGAGACCCTTGGTAATACGCCATATGCCTATGGCAACGGCCCGGCGCTTTTTGTCTATTTTTTGGCGCCCATGGGTCAACCGAATGTCGGGTACTGTTCCTTCGAGAACCTTGATACATTGTACAAAACAACAGATTTCGGCAAAACCTGGAAAGCAAATTTTGCCTCTCCGTTTTCTACGTATAATAATTATGTGACCGACATTGCTTTTAAAGATTCTCTTCATGGTTGGATTTGTACTGCTGACGCTACTTATTCAGGAGACCGTTCAAAAATGAGCGGCAGAGTCTATTCAACATCTGACGGGGGGAATTCCTGGCAGGAAGCATCGCCGATGACGGGCAGTTATTGGGAGCTTAACTATAATCCTCTCAGTCATTGCCTCATTGCCGATGGGAATGAGATAACCAGTATAGTAATCAGTCGTGATGACGGGGCAACATTTACCCGTATCGGCGATATCGGATCTCTCTATTATGAATACATGGGTATTTTATTCATTGAAGATAGTACTATTCTCATTTTTGGGGATGGTCAACATTATTACCAGAATCTCCGCTCGACTGATGCAGGACTAACCTGGACAAAAATTTCTGTCCCTTCATCTAATGCTATTCTTCATCCGTACTACAGTAGTGAGTCATGTCAAGCTTTTTACATTGGCGGCCAGACTCTTTTTGTATCAAGTGATAAAGGCCTGACTTGGAACGCTCGATATACTTTCGCCAAACCAACGAATGGACAGATAGTAGGGGCATGCGGGTATATTGCTACAGCCTATTCTTCCCCTAATCTTTATGATTCCGCGACTGTACTGCTTTCCTCTGATTATGGACGAACATGGCAAGATATCGGAAAGCACTATCAGTACAATGGTTCGCTGTTTGATTTTATGAAGATGGATCCGACGGGCATATATCTGATAAATAATGGAGTTATTCAAAGGTATTCGTTGCCAAAGTTGCTGCTGATTTACACAGGTTCTCCAACAACGTATGTCACACCAAATGGGTTTGAGACAGATATACCTTTATTCTCGAAAACGAATTGCTTCGACGTAATTGTTTCATTGTCTTCCTGGAACGACGCCACTTCCAATGTAGTATCTTCAACCGGTTGGGATATTGTAACGAAACAATTAGGCCCCGGTCTGTACGAGCTTATTGGAACAAGAAACGGCGGCGATTCTTTAAGTGGAACGTTGCAGATATGTCAGAACATTACTGACATCGGAGAGCAAACAGTCACGATTGAGCCGGATCCTCTCGATGCAGCCACGCTTGCCAGTTGTGAAGAATCTAAGACTACTTACAATCTTCCTGGTTGCGGAAGTCAAACACTTTCTGATTTTATGCGTACGGGAAAACTTCCTGAATTCACCATCTTCCCAAACCCTGCGGAGAACTCCATCAACATCCGGAGTTCAGTCAATGGGAATGCCGATGTAAAGATCTTCGATCAGCTCGGAAGAGCAGTCGTGAGCTCTCATCCATTTGCTTTCGGCAGAGATCAAAATACATCGATCGATGTAAGTAAATTAGCAAGTGGGATATACTTTGTACGAATCGAATACGAGGGGTTTGTGAGGAACCGGGAAATTGTTGTTAATCATTAACGCAATGAATTTGAGATCGGAATAAGAAAAACCCCGGAAAGCATCGCTTCCCGGGGTTTTCTAAACTGTCAGCTGTTCGCTGTCGGCTGTACGCTTATTTCAGCTCAACCTTGGCGCCGGCATCTTCAAGTTTCTTCTTGAGAGCCTCGGCATCGGCTTTGGAGATGCCTTCTTTGACTTTCTGAGGGGCTCCATCGACCATGTCCTTGGCTTCCTTCAATCCGAGACCAGTTGCCTCGCGGACTGCCTTGATTACATTGATCTTCTGGGCGCCTGCATCAGCGAGAATGACGTCAAATTCCGTCTTCTCTTCTGCTGCCGGTGCTCCACCGCCTGCTGCGGGCATCATTCCGCCCATCATTACCGGAGCAGCAGCTGTCACGCCGAATTTATCTTCGAGCGCTTTCTTCAGCTCTGCCGCTTCGCCCAGCGTCAAGCTGGAAATTGTTTCTACTATTGCATTAATATCTGCCATATTCTGCTCCTTGTTAAAAAAAAATATAGTGGTTAGTTTGAAGCTTAACTATATTTGAGTGCGTAAACTTTATGCTGCCGTAGCTTCGACCTTCTTCTTCTCGATTGCATCGACGATATAGACGATGTCGCGCTGTAGCGCTCCGAGAACTCCAACGATTCCGGAAATCGGGGCAGCGAGGCTGCCGACGATGCTTGCCATAATATCCTTCTTTGAGGGAAGGGCGGCAATGGTCTTGAGCTGTTTGCCATCATAGATCGTGCCATCAAGCCATGCAAGCTTCAGCGATGGTTTTTCCGAATTCGTCTTTTCTAAGAAATCTTTAAGAACTCTAGCCGGGGCCGCTGGATCTTCAAATCCGAAAGCGACAGCTGTCTGCCCTTTCATCGATGCTGAGATTTGGTCGGTCAAAAGCCCCTTATCCGAAAGGGCGCGGCGTAAGAGAGTATTCTTCGCGATCTTATACTTCACCCCAGCTTTGCGAAATTGGTTGCGCAATTCGGTAGCTTGAGCGACTGTAAGTCCTTGGTAATCAGTAAAATAGAATGCTGAAGCGGATCCGACAACCTCGGTCAACTCACTTACGGCCTGTACTTTTTCGTCACGTGTCATTGGCTCAACTTCCTGAAAAATCGTTGTTTATTGGGGTAATTCGATACCCATTTCTCATAGAGCGGAGAAAAACCTTCCGGAAGGGGGAAAAGTTCACCTAAACTAGGTTTTGAATCAGTTCTGGCATTTCTTCTAGAACTTCAATGGAGGGGAGTGTATCTTCTCGATAATTCACGCCGAAGTATAAAAGTTGGTATTTTACAAAACGTCACCATGAACTCCAAGGTGAGAATGACTGTTGTTATATTAAGAGAATTTCTTAAACTATTCTTACACTAGACCTTATGCGTAAAACTATTCTACTTTTGGCGCTCGGAATGTTCCTCAGCACCTCTGTTACAGCAAATGCATGCGACAAAGAAAAAGCTTCCATGAAATCATCTAAGGCTCATGGATGCTGTATGAAGGGCAAAGCAATGAAAGATTGCATGACTAAGGACGGCAAAGATTGCTCGAAGGATCCAAATTGTGTGAAGGATATGAAAGCAAGCAAGACTTCGAAGACTTCTTTGAAGAAAACTGAAGGCAAGTCATAACATTTCGGAATTGAGAGATAAAAAAAGGGACGTGTCCACGTCCCTTTTTTTATAGGAAAATTTCCGGCTGATCTATCTACCTAATAGATTCATCTTTTAACAACAAAGGATTTCGTTTGCACTGAAGTACCTGTCTGGAGTCGATAAAAATATGTTCCGTTAGGGATTGTCTCTGTGTTGAGGGTGAATATATGGATGCCAGGGGCTAAGATGCCTTGGCTCACAAGCTGAACCCGTCTGCCCAAGGCATCCACTACGTCAAGAGTAGCATTTACGGAATGATCTACGGAAACGGATAACTCGGTTGAGTAAGTAGCCGGGTTAGGGAAGTTCTGCGAAAGCCGGATGCCGCTGGATAATTGAGTATTGTTAACTCCGCTTGGAAGAAGAGTCCGCCAAAGACCGTTACTATCAGTAGATGCAAAGACTTTTCCTCTTGAGCTAAATCCAAGAGCGATCACTTCGGGATGAAATTTTGATAGCGCGGAATTGGGGAGTCCGACAGAGTAGTCTTCCCATCCAGCCCCATTATGTAAGAAGCGGAATACATATCCCTGCGATATCGAATCCTGCTTGACATCATCTCGAATACCGCCCCCTAAGAAAAGATCTCCTTCCGGGTTTATAACAAGAGCTTCAATAGTACGAGAACTGAAGTTCGTGCCCTTCGGGCCGTTAAACGTATCTCCTCCATCGGACGAGTGGAAGACTGCGCTGCTAGGATAGCCGCTGACCGCGAGTAAGACATCGGTTTCGGAAGTCGTCAGAATTGCCGTTATATCTCCGAATGTAGTTGGTGAAATATTCTTCCATACTAAACCACCATCGTGAGAGGCATAGGCCTCTTTGCTCGTACGATAATAAATATTCTGACCAAAAGCCGCAACCTGAAGTATCGGAGCTCCGTCTCCGGCGTCATGTTTCTTTTGCCACTGCTCCTCACCTGATTTTCGCACCCACAAGCCTGTTGCCGAACCTGCGAATATTTCGTCTTTCCCAGGCGAATCAGCTGCCGCTCGAACGAAAAGACAGGTGATAGGAGGAAGATTGGCAGCCGGTACTTTCACCCAACTGCCATTGGTCGGATCAAGCGATGTATCCAACCCGAGAGGTGAGGACACATAATAGACGCCTGTCGTACCAATTGCAAAACCTGTGATATTGGCATCTTCGAAATTGACTGTCAGAGTATTTCCCAAATCTCCGGAGTTAAACAAATGGCCAGCTATCGAATAGATCGTATCGCCTGTGCCGGCAGTTATCTGGGTTGATCGATGGGTTCTGTTTATGCGCTCCCACGTTTGTGCACTGACAATGAACGGAGCGAATGCACAAGTAACAAAAGTAAGTGCAAGGAAGAGATTTCTGGCGAGGCAAGTGATCATCATACTATGGTTTAATAAATGGGATAACGTGGACTTCATCAAAATTGGCATCCCTTTCACGAATATAAGCAAGCTTATCTTCTGAAGGAGACAAGGCAATTATCAGGAGAATATCGTCCGCAATCGAGATGTCATTGGATGTGACAAGATTGCGAGATCTCATGTGGATCGTACTAGTTGAATCGTAAAAACTATAGACAATTACGTTGTTATCGTGAGTGACATCGAAGTTTTCAACTACGAAGTTTAAGACGTTGGCTCGAGCCGTGGTGGTAAGGTTAACACGGTCCACGGTGTAATTAAACGATGTACCGGTTTTGCTGCCGTTTCTGTTTCTTACGAAAAGATTGTTTGTTGCGGGGTCAAAAACTGCATTGTGGAATACTGCTTCTGCGCCAGCAATCACAGTACGAGGGATGCCTGTTGAGGTGGTATCGTAAATCGAAATATGGGCACCGATGCTGTCGGCGCAATTGATTCCGAACGTGCCGTTATTGAGCCAAATACCCGAATTTGTCTCCACGCCATTGACATCAAAATGCGTGACTAGCCGTATTGGAGAATAACTAAGATCAAATACTTGGATTGTTTTTATTGGTTGAGCATCTGGTGAAGGAGTACCGACTGCATAGTGGAGATCACCGGATACGGTAATTAAGTGTAACTGAGTTGCCAGCTTTTCAAGATTCCCCGACTGTGGGCGATATCGATACAGATCTCCTTCAAGTTGAGTCACGATCGTGCTGCCATCGGCTGAAACATAGAGGCTCGGGGAATACGAATCGATACTGCCGGTAATAGGGTCAATGGGTCGTGATTTCGGGTCTGTCTTGAATGTTTCCGCAAGAGAACCGTTACCATCAAAACGAACAATGGAGTAGCCGACTGCGGGAATTGTCGAGGTCGAGGTTACCGAATACGACTGCATGAGGCCGAATAAGGAGCTTCCGTCGGCCTTCCATCGCAGTTCCACGTTGTGTTGGACTTGAGTGCTCTGCGTGCCGGAATCACAACCACTGTAGATTAGTAGCAATGGTAATAGATAGAGTGCACTCGAAATTAATTTCTTCATTTTGATCTGTATACCTTATGACACATTAAGTATAAACATTGTTACAGGAGAAAAGTCTCATGGAGTTTCGGGATATTATCCGCCAGTAGGACAAGGCGCATAGCGAAATGAAGGATTGAGTGAAACTAATCATCGTATTTTTGGTGTCCAAATAACAAACAGAGGATTTTATGCATGCAATAATCCCGGTAGCCGGAGTGGGTTCGAGGCTTAGACCTCACACGTATACTTTACCGAAAGTTTTACTCAACGTTGCCGGCAAGCCAATTCTTGGTCATATACTAGATCGACTTCGTGACGATGGAGTAACAAGCGCCACGGTAGTCGTCGGTTACATGGGAAACTTAGTTGAGAAGTACGTACGGACTCATCACCATGATCTAAAAGTGAATTTTGTCACCCAGGATGAATTGTTGGGTCTTGGTCACTCGATATGGATTGCCCGAGAATCCTTTCCACCGAAAGGCGAGCCTCTCCTCATTATACTTGGGGACACCATTTTTGATGTTGATTTGAAGCCGGTGTTCGATTCAGGCATTAGCTCCTTAGGTGTTAAGATTGTTGATGATCCGCGGCGCTTCGGCGTTGCAGAATTATCCGGTGGGTATATTTCAAGGCTCGTTGAAAAGCCTGACCATCCGACCACAAACCTCGCCGTTGTAGGACTTTACTATATCAAGAATCCTGCACTGTTGCTTGAATGTTTGAACGATCTCGTCTCTGGAGACAAACGCACGAAAGGGGAATACCAGCTTACAGACGCTCTGCAAATGATGATTCAAAAGGGAGAGAAGTTCAAGACTTTCTCCGTTGATGAATGGTATGATTGTGGAAAACCCGAAACGCTGCTAAGTACGAACCGCCACCTACTTCAGCGTAACTCGAAGTCACGCGACATTCCTGGCGTAGTTACGATTCCTCCCGTTTACATTGCGGCGAATGCTGATATTGCCAACTCAATCGTTGGTCCTTATGCAACGATCGGAGAGGGGGCACGGGTGAGGGATTCGATCATTCGAAATAGTATCATTGGAGATGAATCTGGAGTCAGTGGTGTTCTCTTGGACAATTCTATTATTGGAAATAACGGCGTTGTCAAAGGTGGATTTAAACGTGTGAATGCCGGAGACTCATCTGAAGTCGACTTTCAGTGATTAGGAATTGTCGTTATACTCTGAGGCTACATTTTTAATTTTGAGATCAACATTACTTTCTAATTCATATTAATTCTTTCTATGTCGTACCTATTTACATCCGAATCCGTTTCTGAAGGACATCCAGATAAGGTTGCCGATCAAATTTCTGATGCGGTTCTCGACGCTCTACTTGCTCAAGACCCAGATTCCCGCGTTGCTTGCGAAACGTTTGTCACAACAGGTTTGACCGTTGTCGGTGGGGAAGTTACAACAAAGGGATATATAAATATTCAGGAGATTGTTCGTGAAGTCATTAACCGGATCGGCTATACGAAAGCAGAGTATATGTTCGATGGAAATTCCTGCGGTGTTCTCAGCGCAATACACTCTCAATCGAGAGATATCGCCATGGGTGTCGATACTGGTGGCGCAGGCGATCAGGGAATGATGTTTGGTTATGCGACAAACGAGACACCCGAGTATATGCCGGCTTCTCTCGTTTTTTCACACCGACTCGTTAAGCGTCTGGCTGATATCCGTAAGAACGAACCGAACTTGATGCCGTACCTTCGGCCGGATTCTAAATCTCAGGTTACAGTAGAATACGACGGTCATGAGCTAAAGCGAGTCCACACAGTAGTAGTTTCTACTCAGCATGATCCTGACGTCAAGCAGGAGACAATTCGTAAAGATGTGATTGCTCATGTAATCAATCAAGTCATTCCGGGCAATATGATGGATGACTCCGTAATCATTCACGTTAACCCTACCGGTAATTTCGAGATTGGCGGACCTCATGGTGATACCGGTCTTACGGGTCGCAAGATCATCGTGGATACCTATGGCGGTAAAGCACCGCATGGTGGAGGAGCATTTAGTGGTAAGGATCCTTCGAAAGTCGATCGCTCGGCTGCATACGCAGCGCGTCATGTGGCAAAGAATATCGTGGCAGCCGAATTGGCCGATGAATGTACTGTTCAGGTTGCATACGCGATCGGAGTGGCTAAGCCTGTATCGATTAATGTAACGACTCACGGAACCGGCAAGATTGCCGATGAGGATTTGGAGCAGATCGTCAAAGACCATGTAGATCTTACTCCGCGTGGCATAATCACCCGGCTCGATCTGAAGCGTCCGATCTATCAGGCTACTGCTGCCTACGGTCATTTCGGCAGGGATGAGTTTTCATGGGAGAAACTCGACCTCGTTCCGATCTTCAAGAAGGCTGCCGAGAAGATGATGGTATCCGCATAAGGTATATTTGTCCATGTTACTATCTGAAAGGGCGCATCGAATGTGCCCTTTTTTATTAGATATTGTTGAGAAGTATTCAGTAGGTACTATCGATTGATTCTCAGAATTAAACTTTGTCCTTAGTTTTGTACCCGATGGTTAAACAATTCGATCTCGTCGGAATTGGTGAATGCCTCATCGAACTACGTGAGGAGTCACCTGATCTCTATAGGCAATCGGTCGCTGGCGATGTGTTTAATACATTGTTCTATGCTTCCCGTTTAGGAATGAGAACAGGTTTCATTTCAGAACTCGGATCGGACCCGTTCACGGCTGATATTTTGCAGGTAATTCATGACGAAAGTATAGACAAATCTTACGTCGCCCATTCCGATTCAAAAACGAATGGCCTCTATCTTATTTCAACTAATGAATTGGGAGAACCGGATTATTCATTTTGGAGAAATGATTCGGCAGCGCGCCAAACCCTGAGTACGGTCGATCGGACCAAAGTTGCAGCTTATCTTTCTTCGGCAGAATATTTTCATTTCTCTGCGATCGCATTTGCAATACTAAACGATCGAGAAAAATTAATACCATTGATCAAAGGCCTTGTTGGATCGACGAAAATTAGTTTCGATACGAATTTTCGGAAGGGCCTGTGGGATGATGTAGGTATATTGCGAAAGTTTATCGAATCGTCATCTCCCTTTGTCGATGTCCTTTTTGTGTCAAAAGCTGATGACGAGAAGATTTACTTTGCCAGGCCGGCCGAGTCTGCAATGACATTCTATCGGGAATTAGGTTATCGGATGGTTATTTATAAACAAGGACGTGATGACGTTCTCGGATGGGATGGAAAAAAAATATTTGAGATTCCTCCCATCGAAAATGCCATTGTTGTCGATGCAACTGCAGCCGGAGATGCATTCAATGCCGGATTCATTGCTGCACAGAGCAAAGGATATAGTTTTGAGGATTCAATAGAGGCTGGTAACTTATGTGCAGCCTTCGTTATTGGAAGGCCTGGCGGTATAGCCCAGGATTTTGATGTGAGTTTGCCCAATCATCGACACGACAGGACATCTAGATAATGACGGAAGATATTTACATGATCGGGAATGCTCACCTTGATCCGGCGTGGATGTGGCGCTTGGAAGAAGGATTTGAGGCGTTCCTTGCAACGTGCAGATCAGCACTCCAGAGGATTGAGGAGACTCCGGGATTCATATTCACTGCATCGAGCGCGTCGCATTATGAATTTGTCGAGTTAACCGACCCGGCACTGTTTCGTCAAATCCAAGAGCAGGTAAAACTGGGACGATGGTCTGTTGTTGGCGGATGGTGGACGGAATCAGATTGTAACATTCCAAGCGGCGAAGCCTTTATTCGTCAAGGTCTCTACGGTCAAAAATTCTTCGAATCTCGGTTTGGGATAAAATCCAAATCTGGATTCTGTATTGACTCATTTGGGCATAACGCGAATTTACCGCAGCTACTCAGACATTGCGGTATGAACAACTATGTCTTTATGCGGCCTGAACAGGATGAAAAAAAACTAGATAGTTCCTTATTCAGATGGGCGGCTTCGGGCGACGCAGAGGTTATGGCGTACCGAATTCCTCTGCATTATTCAAATTATAGAAACACGATTCAGGAAAAGTTGAAGCTTCTCCGGGAGTATTCTTTGTATCGACCATCTTTGCCATGGATGGTATTCTATGGTGTGGGAAACCACGGTGGTGGCCCTACGCGAGCACAGATATCTCAGATAATTGAGCAACAACGATCCAATAAGGATTTTCGCATATCGTTTTCCTCAGTCGATGATTTCTTTGAATGTATCTCAAGGAGAGGGATCGAACTGCCAGTTGTAGAGGGGGAATTCCAGCCGCATGCCATAGGCTGTTATAGCGCCCATTCTGAAATTAAGAGACTGAATCGACAGGTAGAAAATTCACTTTTGCGTTCTGAAAAATTGTCCATGCTTGCTGAACTGTCTATACCTCACTTCAACGCGAAGTGGGGCGAATATGATGGTGCATGGAAAAATCTGCTGCTCAATAACTTCCATGATATTTTGGGTGGTGTCAGTATCATAGAAGCATGCAACGATGCAATAGATCTATACTCTGAAGCTCTCGCGATTTCGGCCAGAAAGGAGCGGATTGCGGTGCAAGTACTGTGTAACGCGCTTGACACTCATGATTCTGTCGAGTCACTAATTGTTATCAATCCCCAAGCCTGGGATATAATGCAGCCTATAGAGTTTGAGCTCTGGCACCCGGAAGCTAGTGAAAAGAACGACAAACTTTCGGGTGTGTCGCTTAAGGGCGAGAATGGGAAGAGCATCCCTTCCCAAAAGATTGAATCCTCCGGCAAGATTGGCGAAGACCGTGTTCGATTTACGAGCCAAGTATCTGTTCGAAGTTTCGGATGGACCAAACTTGTAGTAAATAGGGAAACTGTAATGCCGGTCGAAAGGAGTTCGATCAAGGCTACCGAGAATATCCTTTCTAACGGACTGTGCGGTATTGCGTTCGACGGAGGGGTAGACGAGAATTTGATTCCCTACACTCCGGCGCAGGTGTTTATGGATGAATCCGACACCTGGGGCCACGGCATCACGGGGTTTAATACTTCAAAAGGACTATTTAAAATCCAGAGGATCTCCGTTTTAGAGAAGGGCCCTGTTCGTGGCCGAGTTAGGGTAGAAAGTGCGTACGGCAATTCAAGAATGGAAGAAGATTTTATTCTTTATAGTGAGGAGAACATTATCGAACAACGTATATATCTCGATTGGCGAAAGCCGAACGCAGTACTAAAACTCAGATATCCACATCAGTGTAAGTACCCGAAGACATTCTTTGAAATTCCTTATGGCTTCATTGAACGCCCAATTTCAAAGAATGAAGTGCCAGGCGGTGCCTGGGCATTTGTGCAAGACGATTCCAAAGGTCTCGGCATCATTAATAACGCGAAATCAAGTTATTCTTCGGACGAGAATTTTCTGTACTTGACCTGCGCAAGGTCTCCATTATTTGCTCACCATGCCCCTCCTCACATTTCGAGTACCACTGAGTCAAAGAGATACCTGGATCAAGGAGAGCAAGAATTTAGCATACGTCTGATTACCGGATGCAAAACTTGGCAGGACGCGAACATGGCTAGAAGAACAACGGAGTTCTTGCAACCGGTTGTAGTGCATGTAGAAACTGCTCATAATGGAGACTTGGAATCGAAGTCGCACACGATTAGTGTTACCCCTTCGAATATCCTAGTAAGTGCGATCAAGCGGTCCTATTCCGATAGTGATTCGTCGACTATATTTAGAGTGGTCGAAACTGCTGGAATTGGATGCGAAGCCACATTAGATGTCCCAGAACTTAATGTTTCTTGGAAATCGAGATTTCGGCCGATGGAGCTAAAATCATTCCGAATTAGGGACGGTAAAGTATTGGAAGTCAATGGATTAGAAGAGCAATTAATAACTCCGATTTAGCGGTGCCTCTCTTTGTAACTTTAGTTGAGATAAAGCGTTTTCTTAATACGAAACACGTGCAGAAGCTAACTTGATGCAGTTCTTGATGTCAGAAGGCAGGAAGCCGAAAACGAACGTAACCTTTTCAGATGAGGAGTTGTGGATCACCTTCAGGGAAGGTGATGATTCGGCGTATACCCTTCTGTATTTCCGATATGCCGATAGGCTGTATTCCTATCTGAGGTTATTGCTCGGCTCTGGCCCTGAACGGCACAACATCGAAGATGTATTTCAGGAAACCTGGATTCGCGTATATCGAGAAAAAGAAAAGTTTGAAATACGTGACGCGGGAACATTTAGCGGCTGGCTTTTCAGAATTGCTCACAATTTTGCCATCAGCTTGGTCCGACGACCGCATTATGTCTCCTCATTTAATGAACTGGCTGACGACAAGTTTCTTTATGACTATGCATCTACAAGTGCTCAAGATACCTTGCATGATGAGCACAGTGCGCAGGAAATACTCGCTTTGCTTCGTGCCGTGGTCGAAGAATTGCCATTATCCTTAAGAGAGGTCTATCTGCTGTCTGAGTTTGAGAGAATGAATATGGATCAAGTTGTGGAGACGCTCGGAGTGACTAAGGCGAATGCGAAGGTGCGGCTTTTCAGGGCGAGGAAGATCGTTAGAGAACGGATGGTAGTGGTTTTGGGAATCGATAAGAATGTTGCCGACAATATGAAAGGCCATGATAATCTTATCTGAATTCGCTGGATTCTAAGTTGATTTTTATTTCGTACGCATATGACAGAAGAACGCATATTAGATTTTTTAGATGGCAATCTGGACTCCTCCGAGGAAGAGGAGCTTCTACATAGACTTGCTGTCTCGCCCGAAAGGCGCAACCTGTTAAAACAGCATCTCCAAATGAGAGATCTGACTGCGACACTTTCTCGCAGGCAAACCGTTGTGGTTCCTAAAATGCTTACAGCATCACTGTTTACTGCATTAGCGGCAAATGGATATGCCGGACCGTTAATCCCTACCGAGCTAAATCAGAAGGAGTCGTTAGTTGCCTCGCTTGAGAGTGATCTTAATCGATCGGCAAAGAACATTGCCGCCTCAAAATCGATTTTCTCTGTGCGTCGATCCGTTCTTGCATTAACCAGCGTCCTCTCTTTCATAGTTGGCGGAGTTTTGGTTTTTGCATTAATGCCAGGCACAGACGGACATGGTGTGAGCTACCGTACCCCCACTTCTTCAAGTATTCCGAACGTTGCACCTGGGATTGTCTCTAGTGCAACTTCCAGTTTCTTGCAGCATCAATCACCGCATGTAACCAATCGAGTGACCCAAGCTAATTCTAGTTCTGAGTTCATCCCAGTCATCCAAGTAGCGGGCGAATATGACGAAAATCAAGGAGTCGAACACTCACTCGTACCGACTTCCAATCAACCCAACAATCCAATCGAGGCACGAGGTGATGACGGCATGGCCAATATTTCCATGGCGGATCTGCCGTCAGCCGCATCTTTTGCAAAGTCAGAGTTAGCAGACTTTGTTGGTTCTAGACCGGGCCCCAAGAATCCGTTCGACATGAAGGATCCGATTGACGAAACGAAAAGGTCGTTCTGGCAACGCCTTACGGTATCTCTTCGCGCAGGAGAGGGAAAGGCACCTGGCAATGAACAGGCGCTTTCGGGCTCGTTGATTGAAATAAAAGCTTCTGCAGATATCGCGGATTGGTTGGTCGCGAAGGTTTCTTTGGGCCAGTTTATGCCCTATGAAACCCAGGCAATTACTGCTCAGCCGGGGGTCAATAGCGATGGTGTTCCGTTGCTTCAACTAAGTCCTGTTCTGCAATATAAATATATTATTGGCGCTGAGTGCGGACTTAAATTCGGAATGTTTAATGCCCCTTTTGAATTTTCGGCTGGGTTCATTAGTGATCTCCAAGGGACGGTGGTCCCTCGGGCAGGTTTGTTTACAAGCCTTCCGCTTCAGGATGATTTGAGTATGAATATTGGTCTTGAAGGGATGATCTATACTCATGACATTCGCTCGTCTATTCGGACTGCTCAAAATGGCTACTCAGGTGGTCATCCTTCACTCATAGGAGCACTCAAGGAGAAGGAATCGACTGGGTTTATTGGACCGGCGATAGAAATGGTCTGGCATTTCTGACATCATCAATTTGAAAAAACATTCGTACCCTTTCGCAGTTCACAAGGTGCATCTTCATCGCAGTAGAGGATACGAATCTAACGTGAATCGTTGGTCGGGACGAATTGTGTTTCTGATCCTCTGCATTTTTTTGGGCTGTGTTCCATCGCCATCCGAAAACGCAAATGAACCACCCAAAACGACTGATCTTACGGCATTCTTTATTCCCAAGAACCCTAGCTCCCTCTACCTATGGCGGCATACACCACAGTTGCCGTCGTTCGATTCATCGTACTTCGTTCAATACGTAGATGACATTTCAGGAAAAACTCCTGAAGGTTTTTCTCCTATTTCAAAGCTTCTCTTGTTTGACACAACCTGGAATGACACCACGATCAAAGAGGCGTATATCTCTGACACACTGATCATGCTCTATTTTGGTGCCGCCATAGATCCAAATACGCCACACCAAATCGTACTGAAAGATACTCTTAAGGTTGGAGCCTCTTGGATAGCTTCTGATAATTTTAGGACAAGAAATGGATCTCTCATAACCATCAACGCATTAGTTGAAAGTTACTATGCTGAGACTTCATCGAGGAATAGGACATTCAACGACGTATACCGAATATCCTATTCTGTAGCCACTAAAGGATCACAAGATCCTCTCGAGCCTGAATATCAAAATGGGACCAAGTATTCAGTTTACTACGCAAGAGGAATCGGCGATTTTCTTGAAATCTGCAGAAACTCACAGGACTCTCTTGTATTCACTAATGAATTGATGGAAACTCGCGCCCGATAATCTCCGTTGAATTGCGTTAATGGAGAAGGTAGAGGATAGGTTTACGTTGAAAATACGAGGGTTGGGGCATGGATCTCATTCCATTGATATTGCGGTCCCATCGGAATCACTCGATTTGCCTATGTTTCATGGTAAGATCACTGCCAAGGGGCAGATCACGGTCGGTGAGAGCCTCCTGCTTTCCCTGAGACTTGAGGCCACAGGAAGTTTTATATGCGACCGTTGCGGTTGTGATTTTGAAAGGACCTTTCGGCCAGAGATACAACTCCTTTACGTGCCTCCGCAATTGGCCACTTCGCTTAATGAAGATGACGATGTTCATGTTTTTGACACACAAACCAACGAAATCGACTTCACAGAGGATATACGAGATGCTGTTATGCTGGCAATTCCGATGAAAAACCTGCACAGCCCTGACTGCAAACCGCTGATTGCTGGAGAAGAAAAGGGTATTTTGGATGACCGACTCTCGGCGCTGGGAGGGCTCTATGCAAAACTTCGAGAAGAAGAAATGAACTCTGAGGGGACCGGAAGTGTTTCACAGGGCTAATTTTAAGATATGTAATTTGAGATACTATGCCAAATCCAACTCATCGCAACTCACGAACGCGCCGCGATAAACGCCGGACTCATTATAAAGCTGCCAAACCGTCGTTTGGCGAGTGTAAGAACTGTGGAGCGATGAAACTCCTTCATCGTGCCTGCCCCAGTTGTGGTTACTACAACGGCAGGACAATGTTCGCCCCAAAGGCGTTAGCATAAAGCTGAATGAATCTTGAAAAGTCGTTCTTCTTGCGTTCCTGTCGCGCAAGATGAGCGGCTTTCCTGTTCTTACGGTGCAATACAATTATTGAATGATTACCATTGCTCTCGATACTATGGGTGCGGATTTCTCACCGCGAAATGAAGTTAGCGGTGCCATAGGCGTGCTTCGGGAAACGGGAGGTAGATTTCGGGTTTTGCTAATTGGTCAGAAAGAAATACTCGAACGAGAATTAGAGAATCATCGTGCTTATCCGAAGGACAAGATCGAGATTGTCGATGCGCCTGAAATCATTGAGATGGGGGAGGAGCCGGTACATGCGCTCAGGCAGAAACGCCAGTCATCCATTGTTGTCGGATTGCAAGCAATCAAGCAGAAGCAGGCCGAAGCATTTGTCAGTGCAGGCAATACTGGCGCAGTAATGAGCGGAAGCACGCTCGAACTAGGACGAATTTTCGGCGTAAGCCGGCCGATGATTGGCTCGCAATTCCCTCGCGATGGCGGGGGGTATACTCTTGTCTTCGACGTTGGCGCAACTGTCGACGCAAAGCCGCATTGGCTGAAGGAATATGGTATTATGGGGTCACTGTATTCTAAGGCGATCTTCGGAGTGGCAAATCCTAGCGTTGCATTGTTATCCGTCGGTGAAGAATCGACAAAAGGTAACAACCTCACCTTCGCAGCCGCCGAATTGCTCGGCGCCTCTCCTGTGAATTTTGTTGGTAATGTCGAAGGTCGGGATATCTTTACCAACAAAGCGGATATTATCTTATGTGATGGTTTCACTGGAAATATTCTATTGAAATTTGCTGAAAGTATCCTGCCTGCACTGAAATCACGAGTTAGAAGATATTCTGAGCAAGGCTTTGTTCAAAAACTGAAAGCTGCCATTACAGCGTCGGTATTGCGTCACACGTTGAAGGATTTTGATTATCAGGAATATGGTGGAGTACCACTCCTTGGGTTAAATGGAGTGGGTCTTATCGGTCACGGGAGTTCAACACCCCCTGCCTTTCGGGCCAGGTTGCTTCGAGCTGAGGAGATGATAAAGAAGGATTTGGTAAGCACGATTTCCAAAGCTTTCGAAGCGGAAAAAGCTTAATTATGAATTGAATGAAGAAAATTACGACTTTGAGACAAGCAGCCATCACTTCTGTAGCACACTATTTGCCCGAAGAAGTCTTGCCGAACTCTTTTTTTTCTTCCTATCTTGATACAAGCGACGAATGGATCAAGACAAGGACAGGCATTAACACTCGACGAATACTCCGCAAGGGTGGATCCAGCGATTTGGCATTACCCGCAGTGAAGCGTTTATTAGAGAAAAGGGGAATCACGGCAAACGATATTGACATCATTATTTTTTGTACCGTCACTCCCGATATGTTTTTCCCGTCGACAGCATGTGTGTTGCAAGACAAGATTGGCGCAAAGAATGCCTGGGGTTTTGATCTTTCGGGAGCTTGTTCAGGATTTCTCTTTGGGCTTGAAACCGGTCGAAGATTTATCGAAGCTGGTGGGGCCGAGAAGGTTTTAGTTATTGGTGCCGATAAAATGAGCTCTATTATCGATTATAACGATAGAAATACCTGCCCTCTTTTCGGCGACGGTGGTGGTGCAGTATTGCTTGAGCCCATTGAAGAGAGTGAGTATGGAATTCTCGATTCCATATTGCACATCGACGGATCGGGAGGAGAACATCTCCACATGAAGGCAGGCGGAAGCCTTAATCCGACTACGCATGAAACGGTTGATAAGAAATGGCATTATGTCTATCAGGAAGGTAAGACTGTATTTAAGAGTGCAGTAGTCGGGATGGCGGATGTGTCAGCTGAGATCGTTGAAAAGAATCACTTGACATCGGATGATATAGCCTACCTGGTTCCTCATCAAGCTAACCTGCGAATTATCGATGCGACAAGGGAGCGAATGGGCATCCCGCCGGAAAAAGTCATGATAAATATCGACAAATATGGAAATACTACTGCAGCCACAATACCGATCTGTTTAAGCGAGTGGCATGAAGCCGGAAAGATCGCCAAAGGCGATTATCTCGTACTGGCTAGTTTCGGTGCAGGGTATACCTGGGGTTCGATTCTTATTCGGTGGGCTTACTAATTTCCAAGAATCATGATTGCTTACGTATTCCCAGGTCAAGGGTCACAGTATGTCGGAATGGCAAAAGAGTTTGCTAATATTCCGGCTGCCAAAGAATTGATGATGCAGTCTGATGATATTCTCCAAGTTCATCTGACCAAGATCATGACGGAGGGACCTGAGGAAATGTTACGGCAAACAGAATTCACTCAGCCCGCCATCTTCCTTCATTCCATTCTAGCCTTACGTTTCGGCGATCATCATGAGCCTCCTAAGGCCTTCGCCGGTCATTCTCTTGGCGAATTTACAGCCCTTTGTGCCTCGGGAGCACTGGAATTCGTTGACGCCCTCAATCTCGTATTTGTACGGGGAAAATTGATGGCTGAATCAGGAAAACGGAGTCCCGGTACGATGGCCGCGATCATAGGAATGGATGCCGCTACGCTAAAGAAAATGTGCGAAGAAATCGAGATGGAGACCGGTAACATAGTGCGACCCGCAAATTACAATTCACCAGGGCAAATCGTTGTTTCAGGTTCAGTCCATGGTGTCCATGAAGCAATTCGGCGCGCCAAGGAAAAGGGTATTAGAATTGCTAAAGAATTGCCCGTTTCAGGAGCATTTCATTCACCACTAATGCAATATGCTGCGGATGGTTTGAAGGAAGTTCTTGCCTCGACGATCATTTCCAAGCCAACTGCTCCGGTCTTCGCCAATGCCAGCGCCCAGCCTCACGGTGAACCCGACGCAATTCGTGATCTTCTCGTCGAACAGTTGACAGCTCCTGTACGTTGGGAGGAGATCATACATAATATGTATGATTATGGAATTCGCGAGTTTGTTGAGTTTGGCCCGGGTAAAGTGTTGCAGGGGCTGATTGGAAGAACGCTCAACGCCGTGAAGACTGTTGGTGTTGAGAGGCCACAATAGTATTTGATTGTAATCTTTCGTATTTTTGGACAATAATATTACAAAAACCTTGACTGCAGCACATTTGGGCGAAGAGCATCAGTTCGACGAGGAATCGGACATCCCCGAGCATCGATTGGCACCGTTAACCGTGAAGGGGTTTAAGGTCGATGAGCTTATCTTTACCCAAGGGTTTGTTAACTATTGCGACATTGATAAGTGTGGCGGAGGATGTTGTCATAGCGGTGTCTATGTTGACTCCAAAGAGTATGAAAACATTCTTATCCATAAAGATGATATAATTTCTGTCATGGATGAGACGCAGATAAAGGACCCTGCGCAATGGTTTGACGGAGAGTGGATCGAGGATGCTGATTTCCCAACTGGTCGCGCAACTGGCACTCAGGTGCATGATCGGGATGGGGGAATATCCGGATTTACCGAGGGATGTGTTTTCCTTGATAAACGCCATTTCTGTTCGATTCAGGTTGCTGCAGCGTCAAAAGGCTTGCATCGGTGGGCCTGGAAGCCAACCTACTGCATTATGTTTCCCATAACGGTTACTGAGGCAACGATCACATATGATGATTCGCATTCTGTCGATCTGCATTACTGCGGCCCAAATGGCGCGGGAAATTATGTTCATTCCGTCTATGAAGCGATGAAAGAGGAATTACAGAATTTTCTTTCGAAAGAAGAATTCGAAAAGGTTGAAGCCTATTATCAGGCGAATAGGCCAAGGTTTGAAGCCGAGCGAATCAAGAATTCGCTTGTGCAAATCTCACTTTAAGAATGATAAACTCCGATTCAACAATCATTTGTATTTAGTCGCTTGATCATGAACCTAACTGGACATTCGGCAATCGTAACAGGTGGATCCCGAGGGATAGGTCGGGCAATTGCAATTCGTCTTGCCACTGAAGGTGCGGATGTCGCTTTCACCTATGTTACAAACGAAAGTGCAGCTCTCGAAGCAAAGGCGGCTATAGAATCACTAAATAGGAAAGTGCTTGCAATTAAGGCTGATGCCTCAACTGCAATTGGAGCAAATGAAGTGGTCGAAAAGACGATAGAAGCTTTTGGCAAGATTGATATCCTGGTCAATAATGCCGGGATTACTCGCGATACCCTGCTAATGAGAATGTCAGAAGATGATTGGGATGCAGTACTTGACACAAACTTGAAAGGAGTATTTTTGCTTACAAAGGCAGCAATACGACCAATGATGAGCGCAAAGCGCGGGAAGATAATTACCATTTCCAGTGTTGTAGGCCTCGTCGGAAATCCAGGACAGGCAAATTACTGTGCTTCGAAGGCTGGTGTAATAGGATTTTCCAAGTCTCTGGCCAAGGAAGTTGGTTCAAGAGGAATAACTGTAAATGTTATTGCGCCGGGTTATATAGAGACAGATATGACCGAGAAATTGAATGAGGCCCAGCGTAAAGCGATAATGGATTTAATTCCTTTGAAACGTATTGGACGGCCTCAGGAAGTAGCTGGACTGGCAGCATTTTTGGCTTCCACCGACGCAGACTATATTACCGGTGAGGTCATTAAGCTGGACGGTGGTATGGCGATGTAGCAGAATACTGATTTATCTTTGAATTCAAAACATTTTCACATTAAACATTACTACAAATATACATATGGCAGATCAGAACATCGAATCCAAAGTTCGCGAGATAATCGTTTCCAAGCTCGGCGTTGAAGAATCTCAGGTCACGACGGCTGCTTCCTTCACGAAAGATCTTGGCGCGGATTCTCTTGATACCGTTGAGCTTGTAATGGAATTTGAGAAGGAATTCGGCCTGCAGATCCCCGACGAGGATGCCGAGAAAATCCAGTCTGTGGGTGATGCAGTAAGTTACATAAGTTCGAAAAAATAACGTTAGATCTTATTTATGCCTGACGAACGAAGAGTAGTAGTAACCGGAATGGGAGCCATCACTCCCATTGGTAATGATATTTCTGCTGTTTGGGAAAGTCTTGCAAATGGCAGATCAGGAGCTGCAAGAATTGCCCGCTTCGATCCCACCGGTTACGATACAACCTTCGCATGCGAAGTGAAGCACTTCGATGTACTAAAATTTGTCGATCGCAAGCTTTCAAACCGCATGGATCTATTCACGCAGTTTGGGATGGCTGCAAGCGAGATGGCAGTAGTTGATTCAGGGCTTAATCTCGATACAGTCAATCGCGAGAGAGTTGGTGTTATCTACGGTTCGGGCATTGGCGGCATGTGGGCAAATTTCAAGCAGCAGGAATCTGTCTATGCCACAGGTGGCCCCCATCGTATTTCGCCGTTCTTTGTTCCGATGATCATTTCGGATATTTGCGCTGGCTATATTTCAATGCGTTACGGTTTCAAAGGACCGAATTATGCGACGACGAGCGCATGCGCAACGAGTAATCATGCGATCATCGATGCGATGATGTATATTCAGCGCGGACTCGCCGACGTTATGGTTGCCGGGGGTTCTGAGGCAGCTATTTGTCAAATGGGAGTGGGCGGGTTCAACGCGATGAAGGCGTTATCAACACGAAATGATGCTCCGGAAAAGGCAAGTCGTCCTTTTGATAAGGAGCGAGATGGTTTTGTAATGGGAGAAGGCGGAGGAAGTCTTATTCTCGAAGAACTTCAGCATGCGAAAAACCGAGGCGCGAAGATATACGCCGAATTAGTTGGCTTCGGAGCGACGGCGGATGCTCACCATATTACCCAGCCTGCTCCGGGCGGAGAGGGAGCTGTTCGTTCTATGAAAATGTCTCTTGCTGTTGCAGGTCTTAAGCCTGAGGATATTGATTACATCAATGTTCACGGTACCTCGACGCCTCAAGGTGATATTTCAGAGACGGAGGCAATCAAGACGACCTTTGGCCCTCATGCCCAGAAGGTTGCCATTAGCTCAACAAAGTCTATGACGGGGCATCTGCTCGGAGCTGCCGGAGCCGTCGAAGCAATATTTAGTGTGTTGGCAATTGAGAACCAAATCGCTCCGCCGACAATTAATCTTGAATTCCCCGATCCCCAATGCGACCTTGATTATGTTCCGAATGTCGCCCGCCCAATGAAAATCGATGCTGCCATGAGTAATGGCTTTGGATTCGGTGGTCACAATGCCACTCTCATTTTTACCAAATATAGCGAATGATATCGCTTCCGTTCAATCTTAAGCAGTCGTGAGTCAAAACAACGGAGAATCAAAGAGTTTCATAGATAAAGTCCGTGCACGGATCGATCGATATCGTGAAATAGGTGAGGCTCGAAGGCAGCGCTTCGCCCGTGGAGAAAAGCCATTGTTTACCTTGTGGGGCGATCGAAAGCCAGTCCCTGTCCCCGAAGCTCCGCCGGTACCCGGAGTAGCAAGGGGGACACTAAGTGCAATGGATTTTGACCTCCTGGAGCGACGCTTAGGATATGTCATAAAGTATCGCGTCTACTTCCTTCAGGCCCTTACTCATCGATCATACCTCCAGTTTGTCAACGATCCCTCGATGCAATCCAATGAACGGTTAGAATTTCTTGGTGATGCAGTCTTGGATCTGGTAATTGGAGAGTATCTATACAGGGAATTTCAAAATCTTCCAGAAGGAGATCTGACAAAGCTTCGTTCAAGACTAGTTTCGGGCGCAGCCCTTGCAAAACATGCTTCGGAGCTTGGACTCGAGCAGTTCATGCTGCTCTCTACTTCTGCCCAGAATGCATTATTGCGAGGGTCCATGACGTTGCTTGCCGATGCCTACGAGGCTATCATTGCGGCAATCTATTTGGACGGTGGGATGGACGCGGCACGCGACTTCATCTACCGGCACATAATTACTCACACTCGACGAGACGAATTGATGTTATCGGACACAAACTACAAGTCTATGCTTTTAGAGTATGTCCAATCGCAAAAAATGGGAGTTCCGCGATACATTACTGTTAGTGAGGATGGTCCAAACCATGCACGGATCTTTAACGTAGAGGTAATGGTCGGAGGTATCGTTCACGGGGCTGGAAAAGGGCATTCAAAAAAGGAAGCGGAGCAAATGGCGGCCCAAATGGCCCTTCAAGAGCTAGGTCAGCTTAGTGTTACAGCAGGGGAATAGTCCTCTTTTTATCACCTTGAATATTACTGGAGATCCTCAACCTCACTTATGTGAGTGGTGAGGTTTTCTTCAGTCGTTCCAACCGCATGGAGGTTGTAGCATATTTTTTGTTGATAGGCGCCAAAAAATATGAACGGAATATGTAACCCCAGAACCCTCTCTCATTGAGCACTGGGTCAATAAGATGTTCGATCTTCTGATGTGCTTTCGGCGTCTCACTCCAATGGATGCCTGCACGTTCATGGTGAACCGTATGGAAGCCGTTATTAAAGAGAAGCTTATTTAGGAAGCCAACAAAATTACGAGAATGATTCAGTTCAGACTCCTCATCTGCATGAACGTGTTGAACGTAATTGAAGACAAGCACGCTAAATAGCGAAACTTGATGCGGGATAGCGATAAACAAAAGTGCCTTCTTCCAATCAAAATAGAATGCAACTATGTAAAGCGCGCCCAAAGCGAAATACTGCATAAAAGCAAGGTAAAATTCCTTGCGATCGGTTCTCCAGAGTGTTTTCAAATAATCTCGGATCGGCTTCTGCTGGTAAAAGCTGGAAATTGACGGATAACTTACCAAAGAAAAGAAGTTGTTCTTCTCTGTTACGCGGTAAGTAATCGTATAATCGCCCAGCTTATTATTCATTACATGATGATTCTTATTATGTGTCGGAATCCACGCAAATGCCGGAAATCCGTAGAAGAGCGTAAGCCAGTAATCGGTCAGAACATTGAGCGTTTTCGAACGCCACATGGGTAAGTGGTTGTGGTTATGAGCAATCACAGCGACTGCTATCGCCATAAAAAGACACAAAACGTAGAGAAAAATATTAAAGGGTGCCATGTTCCATTGAACGAACAACAGGGCAGTAGCAATGAACATGTATCCGAGGGTTCGGCGATCAGCCTTATAACGTAACATTGAAATTCGATCTATCTAGTACAACTCAAAAAAAACAATAACTAAGCAGTGATAAGTGTGGAAAAGCTTATTATTGTGTATGTCATTTAACACTTATTGTTTCAAATAGAATTCATCGGAAAATATAAAAAAGCTCTTATCTCCTTGCCTAAGAGGATGTTATTGGAACAATTATTTCCTGTTCATGAAAGAAGTCTTTCGCGAGTGCAGCGTCGAACTTATCGATATTCTTATACTTCAATGCCTGTAACAATGAGGCGTTGAATCGCCATTTCCGAAACAAGAATCGGAATCCTCTTCGCATTCCCTCTGTTTTACGCCGCTCTAATGCCCGAGTGGTGAAATTGGCAGACACGCTGTGTTCAGGGCGCAGTAGTCGCAAGGCTGTGCGAGTTCAAGTCTCGCCTCGGGCACAAATACTTTCCGATGATACTTTTTGGAGTTCTTTTCTCGTAACTGCCTCCGAAAAATCTACTACCATGGCTGCATCCTCTAACAATTCGACGCTTCGAACAGCCTGGATATCGATCCTTGTAACAGTAGTACTCATTGCAGCGAAACTGGTGGGCGGGTTACTTTCAGGCTCTCTCGCCCTGATTTCTCTTGCCGCAGAATCGACTTTAGACCTGTTTTCTGTCCTCCTGACACTTTTTGCGGTTCGCATTACAGCGAAGCCCGCAGATGAAGAGCATCTCTATGGTCATGGAAAATTCGATAGTATTTCTTCTCTTTTTCAAAGCTTACTCCTTCTCGGAATTTCAGTTTGGATTTTTTATGAAGCCACAGATCGGCTTCTACATCCAAGTTCGATAAAACTGTCAATAGACTACCTGACCTTTGGAATTCTCATCGGCTCATTTATTCTCGACATCTGGCGTTCCCGTAAACTGGATTCCGTAGGGAAGGAAGTGCGGTCGCAAGCGCTACAGACGGATGCCTTGCATTTTTTTTCTGACGGGCTCAGTGCAGCCGTTGTTTTCGTAGGTCTTCTCTTCTCAAAGTATCTGAAACTTGACGGAGCAGATTCCTATGCGGCTATTCTAGTTTCCGGATTTGTAGGAATCATGAGTATAAGACAGGGGAAGCACGCCCTCGATGAATTGACTGACAGATTTGCCCATACAGCGGATTATGAAAAAGTGTCGAAGGTTATTTCCGAAACTCCGGGTGTGATCGGTCTCGAAAAACTACGAATGAGGCATTCCGGACCAATTCTATTTATTGATGCGGGGATCACGATCAACAGAGTTCTACCATTCGCTTCAGTCGAGCATATCCTGAGCGACATTAAGGCGGACATACAATTAGTATTTCCAGGGGCCGAGGTAGTTCTTCACCCCCATGCGGTCAAGCTCGAATACGAATCCACATTTGAAACAATTAAACTCATTACATCAGAAGAGGGACTGCTGCCGCACAATATCGAATTGAGCAAGAATTCGAACGGGGAAGTGACGCTAGATCTTCATCTGGAGTTTCCCCCGGAGAGCAGTTTCTTGAATGCCCATGAAAAAAGCGAAGAAATAGAACATAAAATAAAGGCTCATCTCCCCTCTATTTCAAAAATTGTACTGCATTTGGAAGAAGAGCGTCCCGATTATGCCTTGACCACGGTGACTGATATCACTTCGTCGAAACAAGATCTTGCGGCAGAAATGACGGCAATGGTTCGCAAAGAACATCAGAGCGTTCGGGAGGTTCGCGATATTACACTACTTCAGTCAGAGCCGTTTAAGGAGATAAAACTTGCTCTCACAATAGTTCTTGAAAGAAATCTTAGTTTGGCTGCAGCTCACGAGATCGTAACCGATGTTGAAAAGACTTTGCGTAGGCATTTTGCATTTCTAGCTAGAATTGTGATCCATTCGGAGCCGGAATGAGACTTTATCGAATCCCGGCAAATCCACAAAAATATGCGACGGCCTTCTGTGTTTCGTATTTTTGTATTCTAATACATTTATATGATCCATACATTTGATGTTGTAATAGTTGGCGCCGGCGGAGCCGGTTTACGGGCAGCCGTCGAGATCCCTTCAAATTACACTTGCGCAGTATTAACCAAGGTTCATCCTTTACGTTCGCATACGGGAGCTGCACAGGGTGGAGTATGTGCCGCACTTGGGAATTTAGAGGAAGATAATCCTGAATGGCACGCTTTTGATACCGTGAAGGGATCTGACTATCTCGGCGATCAGGACGCGATTGAGGTCATGTGTAACGATGCTCCTCGTGCCATCATCGAGCTTGAGCACATGGGAATGCCATTTTCTCGAACAGACGAGGGAAAAATAGCTCAACGACCCTTTGGCGGTCATACGAAGCCGATCGATCGCAACGATCCCGACTCCAAACGTATTCCTGTCAAAAGAGCTTGTTATTCTGCGGATCGAACCGGTCACGTAATGCTCCATACTCTCTACGAGAATTGTATCAAGAATAAGATCAATTTCTTCAGCGAGTATTTCGTGACGGAATTGATTTATGAAGATGGCATATGTAGGGGAGTTGTTGCAATCGATATACTATCAGGCGAGATCCAAATTTTCCATGCGAAGGCAGTAATGTTTGCAACTGGAGGAGATGGCCGTATCTGGCGTATCACTTCAAATGCTCATGTAGGGACAGGTGACGGATTTATTTTATCATACAATAAGGGAATACCATTGGAGGATATGGAATTCATGCAATTCCATCCCACAGGCCTTTGGAAGCTTGGAATCCTTGTCAGCGAAGCTGCACGCGGTGAAGGAGGAATTCTGCGCAACAAAGATGGAGAACGTTTTATGGAGCGGTACGCGCCAACTGTTAAAGATCTTGCACCTCGCGATATGGTGAGTAGAGCCATTATTACAGAAATACGTGAAGGTAGGGGCATAAAAGGTTCTGATGGAACGAGTTACGTCGATCTCGACCTCACTCACCTTGATCCCAAAATAATAAATGAGAAGCTTCCTGAAATTACAGGTTTTGCCAGAACATATTTAGGTGTCGAGCCGACGAAGGAAGGAGTACCGATTCAGCCCACTGCCCACTACACCATGGGAGGTATTCCGACAGATATCGACGGCCGAGTCCTAAAGAATTCCAACGGCGAGAAGGCTGTCGGCTTCTATGCAGCAGGCGAGTGCGCTTGCGTTAGCGTGCATGGTGCCAATAGGTTGGGTACAAATTCACTTCTTGACCTCATCGTGTTCGGTCGCCGAGGTGGTAAAGCCATTGTTGACTTTTTGAAGAATGCAACATTAGCTCCGCTGCCTGCTGATTCCGGGGAGTGGACTCGGAAACGAGTCGCCGATCTCAAGAATCATCCAAAGGGAGAGAATTGCGCCGATATCCGAACTGAAATGCAGAATATGATGATGGAGGATGTTGGAATTTTTCGGAATGAAGAAGGAATGCAAAGAGCGATCAATAAGCTCGGAGAGTTGAAAGAACGCTATAAGAATGTTTCCATAGATGACAAGGGTACGCAGTTTAATACTGATGTGCTTGAAGCAATCGAACTTGGGAATTTACTTGATACGGCAGAGATCGTTGCAGTTTCCGGAATTAACCGAAAAGAATCACGTGGTGCCCATGCGCGTGAAGATTTCACGGAGCGCGACGATGTGAATTTCCTTAAGCATACGTTTGCTACAAAAAATGCTAACGGCAAGATATCGCTCGACTATAAGTCTGCGACAATTACGAAATACCAGCCGAAGAAGAGGGTATATTGATCATATCCTATTTTCGCTATAAATATAGGTATGGATTCCGCCGCTTCGGCATCCATACCTTTTTTATTACTGCTCTTTCTATTGCAGCGCCTGTGCTCGCGCAGCACACCGCGCGCGAAATTGGATTTTCTTTTGCTTATGCCGGGCAAGCTCCGTTCGTGACCTCCGGAGACGATCAATCAAGTTTCTTCCGTCAGCCATTAATACTAAACCTCCGCTACCAGGTTGCCACCAACTATGTCCAATCACTCTCTGTCGTACTTGAACGTATAAGTGAGGAACGCAGTCGATTAGGACTATGGAACGACGTGCCCAACTCTGTCAATGGCGCCTATAATGCCGACATTGCTGAAAGGCTGACTATGACAACACTAGGGTTAGAAGGACTTCGTACGCTCATTCGAACGGACATTTTCCGTCTCGGAGTTGGTATCGGTCTTGGATATGGCTTTGGAGGCGCTACGGCATCGGTCAGGAAGATAACCGATGGGTCTCAGCAGACTTTTGAATCTTGTGATTCCTGGAATGGTTTTTTGATTTCAGTTTTTGCCAGGGGGCGAGTAACAGTGTACTCAACAAATTCGCTCGATGTTGGTATTACATTGACCTCGAGGCTTTGGGGATTTCCGACGATTTCACCATTAACTGATTGCCAGTCATCCTATAATGGCCCATCTCTGCGAAGCGTTTTTGAAATTGGATATTTGGCGGGCGTTTCGGTCGGTTTAAAATGACCTACTCGGAGAATAATACTTCTGTTTGTACTGGTTTGGGACTTTCCGCCGCACCGGCTATACACAAGTCTTTTGTTGCATCAAAGAACGCGCATTCCGGACAATGCGATAGTCGGCGTTCAATAGATTCCAATGGAGTTTTCTTTTGCGATTTGATTTTGTCGACCAGAGATTCAAGTCGGTGACCTATTCCCGAAAAGTCGTCCTGCGTAAAAGTAAAAGAAAGCAGATTTCCGGAGCGCGTATACAGAACATGTGCCTTCACCACTCTAGAGTTATATACCTCGGAAACCAGATAGGCATAAAACCTTAATTGGAATTCATACCGTTTTTTCTTCTCCGCATTCTCTCTGACCTCTGTCTTGTAATCAAGAATATTCCATACTCCATCCCTGTCAAGAAAGAGCTTATCCACAATTCCCGAGAGCATTTGGCCATTTGGAAGTCTTAGACGCAATACCAGTTCAGAGCTACTATGGCTGGAATTAAGAGCCTCCTTACCAAGAGGACTTGCGTACACGGTCGTTACATCGGCACGTACGCGCTGCAAAAAAAGATTTATCTCATCTTCAGATAAATGGAAATCGTTGCAGACTTCGGTTGAAACCTCATCGAGTAATGAATGATTTAGAGAGTGATCAATAATGAAGCTGTTAGATCGCTCCAGTACCTTGTGTACGATTTGTCCCAGCAGGCTGCCTTGCACATTTTCTGCCAAGTCGAATGGCTCATTGTAATATGGCAGTCTGCTAGCTTCAGGTAGCCCTAATTGGTAACGAAGGTAATACTTTGTAGGGCATTCCAGGTAAGTGAGCAACTGGGAAGGGCTATACCGTCCAGTACTTTCTGATGGTTCAACCCCATCTAGATAAAAAATGTACTCTTGCCGAATTTCAGGGTTCGAGTCACTCCGATTGGATGAAACGAGGAAGTCCTTTTGGTTTCGGGCAACAGGAATGAAGAAGGAGATAGGTTCGGAATAGGTCTCTGAAGATAGTCCTTTAGCTTTGTAGCGAGAAATACTCGTTTTGAGATTCAGTTCGGACGAATCTTCTCCCGGCACTTGGCCCAGCGACTCAAAGACCCATCCAATCCTTGTATTCTTGTACTGTTTTTTCGGTGAAGCACTAAGTATGAGATGATCTCTGGCGCGGGTCATGGCTACATAGAAGATTCGTTTTTCTTCTTCGATCTCCCTTTCTCTAGCGCGAGTTTTAATAAGCTCTACAATCGCCTGCTTGCCAGTCTGTTCGGGAAGATCCAGTCCAAGTCCGAGTTCTTTATCCAAAGTAAATCGGATCCTGCGGGCATCACCGCCGAGGAGTTTAGAATGAAGGTATGGCAGAAAGACGACTGGAAACTCCAAGCCTTTCGCATTATGAATAGTCATTAAATGTACAGCGTTCAGATATTGGAGGGGTTCAGCTTGTGCCTCCATTTCGTCCCGCTCCATTAGAAGGCTGATCCGCTCAATGAAGTCGTAGGTGCCCGAGTACCCATCTTTTCCAAAGGAAAGAGAGAGTCTCACAAATTTTTCAAGATTTGCAATTTTCTGATCACCATCAGGAAGAGATTGAAGTATCCCTAGTATTCCACTTTCCGATATGATCTTTTGCAATAAGAATTGAGTGCTTACTCTGCCCACAAGCAGCAAGTTTTTACTGATCTGATCGTAAGCTCGAATGAATAGTTGTCTTGGAGACTTAGCAATTGAGTCTGTTAGTTTCTGCCACATGGATGATTCAGATGGCCCTTCGTGTGTCAGCCGGTAAAGATCCACATCAGACACAGCAAAATAAGGGGAGCGTAGGATGCCGGCAAGGGCGATGTCATCATTAATATTGATAAGAAAACGAAGATAATTTGTAATATCGACGATCTCAGATCTCGTATAGAATCCTTTCCCGCCATACGTAACAAAGGGCACACCATTAAAGCGTAGCTCCTTTTCGATGGCAGATTGATGGGTTCTGTTTCGAAGCAATATAGCGATATCTGAATATCGTGGGGGCCGACCAACACCGATATCGGGCACTTCACTTATTTCGTAACGATTCAAGGAATTCGTTATGATTTCCTTTATCTTCAAAGCAATAAGTTGAACTTCGCTTACATCGATGGATTCTTCTTCAGATTCAGAGGCATCACCATAGGTGGAGTGTGCTTCTTCCGTCAGTTCCGGCAGCAAGATTTCTACTGACCCTTCTTTCTCTTCATTTCTGCCTTCGATAAGCGGAAGAAACGTAGAGCTCCCGTGCGATTGAGATCCTTTCTTAAAGAGCAAGTCGGAGACCACGTTTATGAAGGCAACAGGATTGGCAAGCATGCGGAAGCTTTCCAAAAGTTGGACGGGGGAGTTGTTCTTGTGTGCAGCCGAAATTTCCTTTATTGTTTCAAAATAAAGTTCAAGATCTGCGTTTCTGAATGAATAAATGGATTGTTTTGGGTCTCCAACTACCGTAAGTCTGTTTGAGCTCTGAAAATTGCTTGTGAGTGCTTTTGCGATCTGGTACTGTGCGGCATCAGTGTCCTGGTATTCATCGATCAGAATATGTGCAAAGCGCGTCGATAGCTCGGCCTGAATTTCAGGCTGTACTACAAGTCGAAGCGCATATTCGATAACATCGTCATAATCTAGAAGGCTATACCGGATTTTCTGTTCGCGATAGTCTGAATCTACACGCAGAAAAATATCAAGGAGCTGACGACAGTAATTCAAAAATAATGAGGGATCGGAACCTGATTCGTTGAGCGCAGCAATAAGGTTGCCAAACCGAATGAACGGTTCTACATAGCGCTCAGACTCGGTCTGAAACTGCTCTCGTGTGACTTTATTGAAAAGATTGCCATTAAGGGTTAATTCCTTTGTGTAGAATGCTCGGATGAGATCTACGTAGGCACGTATCTTTTCTTCAGTGGTTTCTGCATTAAGAATTGCAGCAACAGCCTCTTCTGCACGTTGCCGATTACTCCCTTTTGTTGTTTTTTCTTCGAGCAGACGCAAGAAGAAGGCTAGGTCAATTGTCGAAAGTATTTCATTTTCGAGAACCGATTGAATTGTTTTATTCCATTGGCTGAGAATTGCAAGGTCAGATTTGCTGTAAAACGATCTTATGAGCTCGTTAACTCTAAAGCGCGAACCAAGAAACGAATGAACCAGAGATGCAACCTTCCTTCGGCCGAAAAGCCGGAAGACTGGTAGAAGCTTAGATTCCGGTGAATCGCTTGCATCATAAGCACCCTCTAAGATGGAATAGAAAGTGGCACGAAGGGATTCTTCCCGAAGCAGCTGGTCTTCCGGAGAAGTCAGGATGGTAAAGGAAGCATCGACATGCGCCTCAACTGGATAAGTCCGTAAAAGCTGAATGCAGAATGAGTGAATCGTGGAGATAAAGGCACTGCCGAGTTGACGCTTAATCTCGAGCAATCGGTAACGAGTGGGTTCCTCGCCAACTCCCGTGAGTCGCTCGTTTAATTCATCACTGATCTTTTTCTTCAGATCACGAGCTGATGCGTCCGTGAAAGTAATGGCGACGACATTACGGGGATGCAATTCAGGATTCTCTAACAAGATCTTGAGGTATCGCTCGACAAGAACGCGAGTTTTCCCAGATCCTGCATTGGCAATAATTGCCGTATGGCTGGTTAGATCGAGTGCCGAAAGTTGGGATGGGGTTAGCATTAGTAGATTACTCAGTCAATATCTTGTTCTTTCAACTTTGCTTCCAGGATCTTCATTTCTTTTCCCATTTCTTCTAATTCTTTTTCTGAAAAGCCTGCTTCCGCTACTTCGAAATAGACAGTATCTTCGGCTAAAATATGCTGAAGTAGATTATTGATGATTTGAAACCCTGTATCGATAAGCCGCCGAACGGAGATGTGCATCGGAACGCGGTCATTCTCGAAATCACTTACAATACTACAGAACTCTTCGAAATACGTTCGAAGATATTCGTGATCATAATTGAGGTAGAGGAATTTTATCCTTCCCTGAGGAACCAGCTTTTCCAGTCGAGGGAAAAAAACTTCCTCTTCTTTTAGTAGATGTACATTCAGATGCTCTCGAATATTTTCGCGAATTCTGAGCATCATCGCGTAATCACTTGTTGTTATAGATGCCCGGTATCCCTCTTTTTGAAGTCGTTCCAGAACGGTAAGGAGCGCGTTACAGGAAATCCGGAACGCCTCATGCTCATCAAGGAGTTGACGAACGGGGTTGCTGTAGGAACTAGCGGCAGTTGTTTCGTTCACAATATAGTAAACGTCTTTTCTGAAAGGAGAGATTCATTCATCTTTACTCTTGTTAGTAGCAATCGTGAAAGCACAAGATAACCACAGTTTGATCGGGCAGTTGTTTATGCCTCGCCTGGAAGTCTCGAAATACGAGGAAGATCTTGAATACCGAAGGTCGATTGAGGACCTCATTGGGGAAGGGATGGTCGGAGGATTTTGTGTCTTTGGTGGTACAGTTGAAAGTTTGCCTATTATCCTTGGTGAATTGCAGGCGCTTGCAGAGAAGTCGAGCCTCCCGAAACTTTTGATGGCCGCAGACTGCGAGTGGGGACTGCCGATGCGTTTGGATAGGGGCGGTACGGAATTTCCGCACTTGATGGCACTGGAGAGGATGGGAGACCAGGATGGCATCAGGAAGGTGGCAGCTGCAATAGGAAGGGAGATGTCGGCCCTAGGGCTTCACTGGAATTTTGCTCCTGTTGCCGACGTCAATTCGAATCCGGATAATCCGATAATCAATATTCGTGCTTTCTCCGGAGATCCTGAAGTAGTAAGCAGATGCGCGCAGAGTTTCTTTGAAGGCTTAGAGAGTGTCGGAATCATCTCGACAGCGAAACATTTTCCTGGACACGGAGACACCAATATCGATTCGCACTTGGCACTTCCGCTAATTGCAAAATCCCAAGATGAGTTCGACCAAACAGAACTTCTTCCATTCAAAGAGCTTATTAGCCGTGGTATTCCATCCATAATGACTGGCCACATTGCTGCTCCGAAGCTAGCGAAAAGTCTCGGTGCTTCAGAGGGAGAAATGACCCTCCCAGCAACAATTTCTCCCTATCTTACAGAACGGCTTCTTCGAAAGGAATTGCACTTTGATGGAGTAATTATCACTGATTCCTTGGAGATGCACGGACTTCGTACGTTGGTCGAGGATCCCGGCGAAATTGCAGTTCGAGCCTTTCTTGCAGGCGCAGATCTCCTGCTAATGCCTACCGATCCAATTGCTGCTCATAAAGGTTTGCTGAAGGCCGTAGATGAAAAACGAATTCCGCTCGATTGGGTCAGTCAAAGCGTCGCTCGGGTAAATAATCTTCGGTTAAAATATCTCAATGACAGGCCATTACATGCGAAGGTAGAATGGTTGATCCATGAGCAACTAGCGGACAAAGCAGGAATAGAGTCGCTTGAAAGTTTAGGTGAGGTTCCGAAACCACTTCTGCTTTCATCCGTAATCATTTTCGCTGCAGGTACTGAATCCGAGAAGGAAAAACGAGATATGTTGCAGGGTTTTTTCTTTTCCGAGCTGCCCGATCTCAGCGTTAATATTTTCATAGGCGGTTTGCCAGAGAGAATTTATCCTGTGGGGACATCGCCATTAATAGTAACACTTCATCGACCTAGAGGAGCACTAACGGCCGATCGCACGAGCGGATCGATCGATGCATCGATTCAAAAAATTGTTGACATGTTCATTCAGAAGCGGATTCAGCCTGCAGGCATTATTGCTATCGGCGATCCCTATTCTGCTGATCGATTTCTTGACCTTAATCCCGGTTTCGTAATAAAAACCTACAGCGACTCAAAACCATCTATAAATGCTTTGCTGCAAAAGCTAGAAAGTAAGATACGAACAATATGAAATTTAGCATCGCTGTGTTCATTTTTAGTCTTATTCTATGCAACAGCGTTAATTCCTGCAGTTCAGGAAAATCAGGCATTTCCGATACAGGGAAGAACTCGGTGCAGAACTCTAAAGCAGTATCTGCTCCAATGACTTATCGCTTCCATTTCGGTGCCTCTGGAACGGCCACAAAGCCACATGAAGAATTTTGGATCGATTCGACAGGGAAGATGACGTTCGATACTCGTCAGCACATGAAGAACGGGACATGGAAGACGCCGCGAGGCCTTTCGTACATTGAGCCACGAGATGAGGACACGCTGCTTTACTATATCAAACAGGATGCATTGTTTGATATTGATGAATCAGATGTATCACCTCAATGCCCTGAGGGGGAAAGCTTTGCTCTGAGGATCGCCCGGAGCGATCTGAAAAAAGAGTTAGCGATTATTACCAATACATGTGCTTCGGAATTCAACCTTCTCACCGGTCAGCAGCGCAAAATCTTTCCACCGTTTCTTGCATTCTTGAATCGTCTTCGAGATCGCTACCGTCCTCTATTCACAGATTGAAAGGAGTTCAAAAGGATTTTCCGGCAGAAATCTTGAATTCTATTCGTAAATAATTGTGTTATAATTTTTCTTAAATATCAATTGTCATACCGACGTACTAAATAATGCCTGTAAAGAGATTACCGAATTTCCGTAATGAAACCTATAAAGACTTTTCACTCCCGAAAGAGAAGGCTGCAATGGAGAGCGCCATTAAACAGGCCAGGGCTTCCCTTGGGAAGGAATATCCCCTCTTAATCGGCTCCGAACGAATCAAAACAAATGATTTTATCCTTTCACGTAACCCTGCCCACCCGAGCGAGATAATAGGGAAATTTGGTAAAGGGACCGTGGGGCTGGCCCAGAGATCTTTGGATACTGCATCAAAAGCATTTGAGTCTTGGCGTTTGGTCGATCCGTATCATCGTGCAGATATCCTGATGAAAGCAGCTGCGATCTGTCGTAGACGCCGTTACGAGATTAATGCATGGATGGTTCTGGAAGTCGGGAAGAATTATCTCGAAGCTGATGCGGATACTGCAGAGGCGATCGACTTTCTCGAATTCTACGCACGCGAAATGTATCGTCTCGCCGGACATCAGCCTGTTCATAAGAATCAGGGTGAAGTTGGGTATCTTGAGTACCTACCGCTCGGAGTAGGCGTTATCGTCCCACCCTGGAATTTTCCGTTCGCGATATTAGTCGGCACGGCTAGTGCTGCGATTGTAACAGGAAATACAATCATTCTTAAGCCATCAAGCGATTCTCCGATGATGGGGTGGCTTTTCGCTGAGATCATGCACGAAGCAGGTCTTCCCGATGGCGTTCTCAATTTCTTTACCGCTCCTGGTGGAGAAATCGGAGACTATCTGGTAAAGAGCCCGGTCACGAGATTTATTTCCTTCACTGGATCCAAAGAGATTGGATTACGCATCACGCAGCTCGCTGCGACCCCTGAGAAGGGGCAGAAGTGGATTAAGCGCGTTGTTGCTGAAATGGGTGGTAAGGATGGAATCGTCGTTGCAAAGGATGCAGATGTTGAGAATGCTGCACAGGGCATTGTGTCCGCAGCATTCGGATTCCAGGGACAAAAATGTTCGGCTTGTTCTCGTGCGATTGTTGAACGTCCGATTTACGATAAGATTGTCTCTCGTGTAAAAGAGCTTGTTGATGCGTTGGAGATCGGTGATCCGAGAGAAAATAAAGCCATCGGACCGGTTGTCAACCAGCGTGCACAAGAAAAGATCATGGATTACATTAAGCTCGGCAAGAGCGAAGGTAAACTCATCTCTGGAGGTGGAACATTCGGTAAGGAAGGCTTCTACGTGAAACCAACCGTATTTGCCGATATTGCTCCGACTGCACGATTAGCCCAAGAAGAGATATTCGGTCCCGTTCTGGCAATAATTCCTGTGAAGGATTTTGACGAAGCCCTCAAGGTTGCAAATAATACCGAGTATGGTCTAACGGGTGCTGTATATGCAAAAAATCGTTCGAAGCTCGATCGCGCAGCGAAAGAATTTTTTGTCGGCAATCTTTATTTAAATCGCAAATGCACGGGTGCTCTCGTCGGAGTACATCCTTTTGGCGGATTTAATATGAGCGGCACCGATTCTAAGGCCGGAGGCAGGGATTACCTCCATCTTTTCCTACAGGCTCGAGTTGTTGCCGAAAAAGTCAAAGAGCTTCCAAAAAAGAAGCGCAAGGCGAAGAGAAAGCCTGCGACAAAATAATGCGATATTGATGGATGCACTATCAAGCACAAAGCTGACATACCCATCATGACCTATATCGATGCTATTAACGATGCTCTACAGTATGAAATGGAGCGCGATTCTTCCGTCTTCTTGATCGGTGAAGATATTGGAGCTTTCGGCGGAGCATTCAAAGCAACCAAGGGACTTTATCAGAGATTTGGAAAAGATCGGGTTATCGATACTCCAATCACCGAAGCTGGTCTTGTTGGTGCTGCGATAGGAGCTTCGCTTTTTGGATATCGTCCTGTTGCCGAAATGCAATTCTCGGATTTCATTACCAATGCGTTCAATCAACTCGTAACAGTCGCTGCTACTACTGCATATCGGTGGGGATTGCCGGTACCGATTGTTGTTCGATGTCCAAGTGGAGCAGGTATAAGCGGCGGGCCATTTCATTCCCGTAATCCTGAAGTATGGTTCGTTCATCAACCAGGTCTAAAAGTCGTTTGCCCCGGCACTCCAGAAGATGCGAAGGGCCTTCTCATTTCCTCAATAAGAGACAATAGCCCTGTTCTTTTCTTTGAACATAAGCGTCTTTATCGCTCTCTAAAATCCGAAGTGCCTTCTGGTGAGTATGTTGTTCCGCTCGGAAAAGCGAAAACTGCCCGCATCGGCAAAGATCTAAGCCTAATAACCTACGGTGGTACATTACCACTCGCCGTTGAGGTTGCGGAAGCTTTTGCCAAGGAAGGGAAGGCAGATATTGAAGTGATCGATCTTCGGTCTCTTGTACCGCTCGATCTTGAAGCAATACTCTCAAGTGTCCGAAAAACAAGTAGAGTTCTCGTTCTCCATGAGGATAACCTTACCGCCGGATTCGGAGCCGAACTTGTTGCCCTCATTACTGAGCATGCCTTCGAAGCCCTTGATGCCCCCGTCAAGAGACTTGCGAGCTTTGATTCGCCGGTTCCATTCGCTCCCGATCTCGAGAGGGAAGTGCTGCCATCGGTTCGCTCTGTGGGAAGTGCAGTAGAAGAACTATTGGATTACTAAAAGTGCGATGCAAATAAAACTGTCGTCTTCCTCCGGGAGGAAGAAGACGACAGTAGTAGGACACTGACCACTTGACTAAAGACGAGGACCTGCTTGCTGAGTTGTCATTTGCAAATTATTAATTCATCGTTGCGTCACTGCAATTTGTGTCCCACGAGATAGGAACCTTGGTTGATCTTTATCCAACCATTTGCAGAAGCTTCCCTGTATAACAGGTGGATGTCTCCTTTCGAGGGTCCATTTACGTATACGCCACTCAAGTGGATTATGGTTGTCACCCCGGCATCGACATTGAAAGTATTGACCGATGCAATGGCATCCTGCGTAAGCAGATCGTTACCTGCACTCACATTTGAATTTTGTTGAAAAGAGAGCACGCCAACCTTAAAGTAGTTGAAATCATTCGGTACATCGAGCGCAATCCTAATATTGCCGTTTCCTACGTTTGAAGTAACGAAGAGCATTCCTTCTACATTAATGACTTGGTATGGCTGCACATCTGTGATTACCAAAGATGTGTCAACAGTGAGGTTGACCTGCGAACCGATTGAATCGTCAATGAATTGGAGATCGAATGACGCCAGACCTGCAGCTGCTGCACCGGCTATTTGACGGGTGGCGCTACGCACAAGCCAACGGGACATCTTCGAATCATAAAACAGATTTATTGCTCCGGTATCACCAACCTGCAGGTCCTTGCCATCGACAGTAAAGATCCGGTTTGCGGCACTAGATCGCGAATCCTCATTTGTTAGTGTCATTATGCCATGCACCGTATTCAAGATACGCAACTCTTTGCCGTCAAAACCGCCAGTCAGACCAGTGATGGTATCGCGTAAGATTCCACCGCCGCTATAATACGCGCGAAGATTACTTGATGAATTGATCGCTACATCATTTTGTACTCCATTAGTAATCGTAAGCGTATCAACGCGTACTGCAAAATCTTTCCGGATATCGAGCATCGTATTAGGGGCAGAAGTTCCTATACCGACGTTCCCGGCAGGAGATATGCGAGCCCGCTCGATATTTCCGGAAAGAAATTCAATTGGCTGTGGCGTTGATGTATTCGTCGTTGCGACCACAAGAGGCTGTGCATCGGTCGTACCGAGGAAATTCCCCGTAGAACCATTCCATGCCGTTGTTCCCGAGTTTCCGGTGAGTGCCCAACCTGCGAAGAGAGAAGAGGATGGGCTCCACGCTGGTATGCCGGAAGCAAGGGAAAGGACTAGTCCATCCGATCCAGCAGGAAGAGTTGTCCAAGCCGTACCAAGAGCATTCCTATACAATATGCTTCCACCGGATGTAGCTGAAGTATTCAACCCAGTCCCACCATTTGAATCATTCAACACACCGGTCACTTCCGTCGCAACGTTAACAGGCCCGGTGGTAAACCCGGTGCCAGTTCCTCGGATCACACCGTTCAGTAATGTTGTAACCGCAATGGTACCCGACGAAATGACTGGGGAACTGCCGACGATAAATCCTGCAGGCATCGAGAGTCCGACGCTCGTAACTGTTCCGCTGGTAATCGGTGCCCACGTCGGAACACCGCCGGAAAGCACGAGTGCTTGACCGTTCAAACCAGGTGTTACCCATGCCAATTGTCCCGCACCATTGTTTGTATACAGAAGCGAACCGAGTGCCGGCGCGGCATTTGGCAGCGTAAGCAAATAGTTCGAAAAGCTGCCTGTTGGGGGAACGATCAGAAGCCTGTTAAACGTGTTATTGACGAACGTTAATTGACTACCGGTTAATCCTTGAGCGAAAGCAGTAGAGCAAATGCTCAGAGCACCAAGTAGGATTAGAGCTAGACGCTGTGCCATTCTTGTAAACATAGAATAAGTAAGTAAATAATGTTATTGAACCTCAGACAAGTGCGCAGTACCAAGTGCGGGATTGCGCTGCATGGCCGGTTAGCTCACGATATCATTATGGATTTGAGATATACCAGCTCACGACACAATTCAGATCTGTTGATACTGTAACTGTGAATGTCGTTGCCGTTCTTGCCGTTACACCCGCTGCAATGAGATTACCACCTGTTACATCGGTTACACTTACGAGAATTCTCGAATTCACATCGACCGGTACTCCCGGCGTTACGAGCACTGTCTGACCGCCTCCTGAGGTATACGGCGAGTTGCCTACTGCTGATGAACTACCGGTAAGGGTGCTGGAAATCGTAATGTTTGAAGCATCGATAGCAACATTGATGCCGCCAGATCCCTGAATGTTACGTGCAGTTGGAGCACCTGCATTTCCAACCAGAAGCTGATTGTTGCCTAGCGTGACATTTTGAAAACCCGACGTGCCATTGCCAAGTAGGATTGAATTTGCAGTGAAGCTTGATTGCCCCGTACCTCCGTTTGCAACCGGAAGTACTCCCGTAACTTGTGCGCTTGCAAGATTGATCGCTCCCCACGACAGATCACCATGGAGAAGTTGGTTTGCAGTGCCTGCTGAGTTCTCAACGATTGCATTGCCGCTTGATATCATCACTCGATTATTATTGAGTGCAACGGCACTGTTTGTACCGCCATTAATGATACCAAGCACGCCGGTAATCTGATTGGTATTGTCACTCAGCGTAAGTGGTGCGAATGTAAGAATGCCACCGCTCGTGCTTTGGAGTGGGCGAGTGGCAGCAGGTGCCTGCGGCCACGTATAGGTTGTGCTCACAGCACCGACTGCGCCTGTATGACTTATCACACTTGCGCCGCGAATGAGCTTCATTGTTGTTGCCGTTAGCTGTGCGTTGACTTCGGAATTGATCAGAGTAAATCCCAGTGCAACTAGTAGAAGAGCGATATTCTTTTTCATAATGATGTATCTCGTTTATTAGAATTCGTAAAGTTCAGAAGTAGAAAAACTTTGATTGATCATGGATTGACTACCATATAGTGAAGTGTCCCTGCTGGATTCGGATAGGGTGCAGAGAACTCTACCGTAAAGCCTGACCCAGGTGCGACACTGGTCACTGTAGGAAGTACGGTAAAGACTGCCGCATTCGGATCGACAATAGAAACAAGCACTGAGGCATTCGCCATGATTGCCGTATAGGGAACAAACAGATTTGGTACTCCTGGAGGAATCGGCATATTGCCGGTAAACTTGTTCGGCCCGGACCCTACCAGTCCGTTCGCTATTACTGTTCCTCCGGCTGGTTGGATTGTTCCGCCGGCCCCAACGTTTATTGTGACTCCAGGTTGAATCGTCCCTGAGGTGATCTGACTTGCAGAAATAGTTACCGGTCCTGGAATGGTAAGGGACCAGGAAGGCATCGATAAGCTATTGACTGTTAGGACTGCTCCAACAGGCCCCGGTGCCATTGGAGTGGCGACGCTTAAGTCATTTCCAACCCAGATATTTCCAGGTGCCAGTGGAGGCAAGGGCAAATACTCGGACCACCACATATAACCCGCAGGATCGACAGCACAAAAGCTCAGCCCGTCCGGCAGTCCTGTTGGCCAATGAATGAAATAGGAAGCGTCAAGTGGGCCGCTGAGGTCCCACGTCATCGTTTTTCCGGCCCCGTCGTCACACTCAAATGCCCGTGCGCCGATGGTTCTGGAAAAAGATCCTTGCGTCTGGGCGAGTTCTTGTGCGCTAAGCCCAAGCGGTATCAGAAGAAGTACCAAAAAAATCAGTGATAGTCTAGATTTCATATGATAGTTGCGGATGTAGTAATCCAATCTTTCAACGTCAAGCACATTGGAATTCGTAAAGTATGTTGATCGCCGTCAAGGCAAATCCCGTGCCAATATCAAATCCGTGGAATTCTATCGAAAATGGATGAGGAGAGGTATTAGAGGAAGAAGTCTTTACAGTTGATCTACAAAATTTCTTACTAGTGGCAAGTTTATGATCAGTTCTCGATTGGATAAAATTGTTGAACCGTAAGAATGTTCGATCTCACGGTGAGCGGAAGCGTAGCTTGTCGATGGTGAAGAATACCTAAGAGATATGAATTTCTGTGTCGAGTTTCTGGCTCAAGAGACGGCTAATGTAGGCACTAAAGAGTTCGCCCGATTTCTCATCGCTCCATAGACCCGTTTCTGGGTTGTAATTAAACCGATGCCCTTCGTAATTAGCCGAAACCCATAACTGGCTGACCGGAGAATTGGGAGAGACAATAAACTTTGTTCCATCCTCAAAACTTATCGTGAGAACGTCGCCATTCTTTTCGAGTTCAAAATCCAAGCCTGAATCGATCAAATCGGAGAGCTGATCGTCAAGTTTATTAATCGTGACGTCATAGTTTTTTGTGAATGAGCCCATGTTTACTAATTAATTGTAAGAATTAATGCCCGATCAAATTACTGAGGAGTAGTCAACTCTTTTCGTAAGTATTTACCTGTATGACTACCGGTTTTTTCAAATCGCGATGCCAGATCTTCGGGTGTGCCTTGATCTACAATATATCCGCCTGTTTCACCACCCTCGGGACCAAGGTCGATCACCCAGTCTGCCATTTTGATCACATCAAGATTGTGTTCGATCACAACGACTGTATTGCCCCGATTGCGAAGCTCAAGCAGTACGTCGAGCAAATGACGAATATCCTTGAAATGGAGTCCGGTTGTAGGCTCGTCAAGAATATAAAGAGTTCTTCCTGTGGCGACTTTCGATAGCTCCGTTGCAAGCTTCACACGTTGCGCTTCACCGCCGCTTAAGGTCGGAGCCTGCTGGCCTAGTCTAATATAGCCTAAGCCAACATTTGCAAGAGCATCGATCTTTCTTTTTATTCGCGGAATATCGGTGAAAAGCTCTTGAGACTCAATGACACTCATATTGAGAACATCGGAAATCGACTTGCCTTTGAAGTGCACTTCCAGAGTCTCGCGATTATAGCGGCGTCCGCCGCAAGTCTCGCAAGTGACATATACATCTGGAAGGAAATTCATTTCGATCTTCTTCATGCCTGCTCCCTGGCACGTTTCACACCGGCCTCCCTTGACATTGAATGAGAATCGGCCGACCTTATATCCGCGAATCTTTGCTTCAGGCAGCTCCGCAAAGAAGTCTCGGATCATCGTGAATAGTCCCGTGTATGTCGCAGGATTCGAACGAGGTGTTCTACCGATAGGCGTCTGATCGATTTCGATAAACTTATCAATGTATTCCAGGCCATGCATCCCTTTGTATGGAAGCGGCATACCTGTCGAATTATATACGTGTTTTGAGAGGATAGGGGCAAGAGTTTCGGTAATAATCGTGGATTTTCCCGAACCGGAAACGCCAGTTATGCATGTAAATGCGCCAATGGGAAGGTCAAGAGTGACATCTTTCAGATTATTTCCTTTGGCTCCGAGCAGCAGGAGGTGGTTTTGCTTTTTATTGATATTCCTTTCTGCGGGTACAACAAAAGTGTCTTTACCTGAAAGATATTCGGCTGTTGGCGATGATGCTGAAATAAATTCTTTTTCAACCTGTGAATGCCTAGTATGGTGTAGAAAGAGTTGCGGCGGTCCGTATGCTACCAACGTCCCTCCGTACTCTCCGGCACCTGGACCTATATCAGCTATAATATCTGCGGCCAGCATCATTTCCTTATCGTGCTCGACTACGATTACCGTATTCCCGAGATCGCGCAAATGCTCGAGAGACTTGATCAAGCGATCATTATCACGCTGATGCAATCCGATGCTTGGCTCATCTAAAATGTAGAGGACTCCGACGAGCTGAGTTCCGATTTGGGTTGCCAGCCTGATGCGCTGAGACTCTCCACCCGATAACGTCCGAGCAGGTCTGTCAAGAGACAGGTAATTTAAGCCTACATCAAGAAGGAAATCCAAACGTGAAGTTATTTCCCTTAAGATAGGCGCGGCAACAGCCTGGCGATTTCCTTCAAAGCTCAATGTTTCGAAGAAAGCCCTGGATTTCCTCAGATCCAGAGTGACGACCTTGTGAATATTGTACTCGCCTATCCGTATGGCCAGCGATTCTGGTTTCAGCCTGCCGCCCCGACATGATGGGCAAGGATGACTGGACATGAATTGCTGTGCCCACTCTTTCATGGATTCGGTCGCATCACGGGCAGTGGCCTGCTTAAGTGTCTCCATAAGTCCGACAAAACGCATTTGATAGGAGACATCCCTCCCGGCATCGGACTGCCACTTTACCGTAAGTTTTTCATCACCTGAACCGTGGATAAGAATATCGAATAGTTTCGGAGAGATTTTTTCTACCGGTGTATCTAGTGGCGTTTTGTATGCCTGAAATACGGATTCTACCTGTGCCCATAACCAATTCTTTCGTTTTTTCCCGAGAGGAAGAAGACCGCCATCTTCAATGGACTTTGTTTTATCCCCGATCACCAAGGTCTCATCAAAATCTCTGGTTTCACCAAGCCCATGGCACAGAGCGCAGGCTCCAATGGCCGAATTGAAGGAAAAGGTATTTGGCTGCGGCTCTTCATACGATCTTCCGCAATTTGGGCAGGAGTATTTCTCGCTCATTAGAAGTTCGCTGATCGCAGAGGTTTTTGCATCTTCGATGATCACGCTCAGAATACCCTTACCCATTTTGAGAGCGGTATTGACGGAATTTGTCAGGCGCTCGAGAAATTGATCTCCAAGCGGAAACCGGTCGATCACAAGTTCGATCGTATGGACTTTGTAGCGATCTACTTGCAGGCCTTCATAAAGATCTTTCATTTCTCCGTCGACACGAACTTTCGTAAATCCCTGACGGAGCGCGTCGCTGAACACTTCTCTGTAATGACCTTTGCGGGCACGCACGAGTGGAGCGAGGATGGTTAGCTTAGAATCCTGCGGATGTGAGCGAATCGCCGTGATTATTTGATCTGCTGTTTGCCTGACAACGGGAATATTGCACTCAACACAGAACTGCGTTCCTAACCGCGCAAAAAGGAGTCGGATGAAATCGTATATCTCTGTAACAGTCCCGACCGTTGAGCGTGGGGAGGCTCCAATAGTTTTCTGCTCAATCGAGATTGCCGGAGATAGTCCTTCGATGATATCGACATCGGGTCGCTCCATCATATCGAGAAACTGTCTAGCGTAGGCGGAAAGAGATTCAACGTACCTCCGCTGGCCTTCAGCATAGATCGTATCAAAAGCGAGTGATGATTTCCCTGAACCTGAGATTCCGGTGATCACGACAAGTTTCTCTCTCGGAATATCGATATCGATATTCTTGAGGTTATGAACTCTTGCACCACGGATTATGAGGTTCTCCAGTGCCGAGACCGAAGGGCTTTCGGTACCGATAGCATTCTCAGGGAAAGGCAATTCGCTTTTTAGAGGCTTTTTTGAGCTATTTGACTTCGTTTTTGACTTATTTTGAGCCGTTTTTGCCAATTCCGGTGTTAGTAGATTTCGCAGTGATTTTCAAACAAAAAAACAGATAAGCTGAAGAAAACAGAACTTACAAACCGAAGGTTGCTATGAGGGGTTATCTTTGTACGAGATTACTTAACGCAATTGAAATTGCATGAGGAATGTAACAGTATCTGAATGAATCGCGACCTACTCGGTATTAGACAACTTAGTCAGGCACAGATCACCGATCTTCTTCATAGATCCGATGGTTACTTCCGCCATTTAGATTCTACGGAGCCTTTTCCGGATTACAGATTGCTCCACGGCCGGACAATTGCAAACCTCTTCTTCGAGAATTCTACTCGCACACGAACGTCCTTTGAATTAGCTGAGAAACGGCTTGGCGCTACTTCGATCAGTCTTTCCATGCAGACAAGCAGCCTCACCAAGGGTGAATCATTGATCGATACAATCAATGTTATTTGTGCAATGAAGGTTGATTGTATTGTAGTTCGGCACAGCTCTTCTGGCGTGCCCCAGCTCCTTCGAAATAATCTTCCACCACATATAAGAATCATCAATGCTGGTGACGGAGCGCATGAACATCCCACTCAGGCTCTTCTGGATGCTGCGACGTTACTAGAACAACTGGGTTCGCTGAAGGGGAAAAGGATTTTCATTGTAGGTGACATTTCCCACTCTCGGGTTGCAAGATCAAACATGTTGCTTCTGAAGATGCTCGGCGCCGAAATTACACTGGTTGGGCCCGAGACTCTTCTTCCTAAATACGTTGAGGAAGTATTCGACGTTCGAGTGCGGACTACCATCGGAGACTCGCTGCACAAAGCAGATGCAGTCATAGCATTACGGATCCAGCAGGAGCGTCAATCGCGCTCATACTTTCCAAATCTATCGGATTTTCGACTGAGATATGGCCTCACCCCGATCCAATTGAGCGATACTAAGGCTTTTATACTGCATCCCGGGCCGGTCAATCGAAGCGTAGAATTGGATGACGAGGTGGTGGATTCTGAAAAATCCCTTATTTTGCGGCAAGTCAGACGTGGAGTTGCGATACGGATGGCAGTGCTGGAATGGCTTTTTGAAGTTTAAGAAATTATTGAATGGATATTCTCTTACAAAATTGCAGAATCATCGATCCCGTGACCGATCGTGACGAAGATGGAATTGATCTTGAGATCTCGAACGGAATCATAACAGCGATCGGCAAGAAACTCAAGAGTAAACATACCTCTAAGGATTTGCAAGGCGCCCTTGTCGCACCTGGTTTTTTTGATATGCATGTGCATCTTAGAGAACCTGGGCAGGAGTATAAGGAGACAATTGCAACCGGGACGAATGCCGCCGCACATGGTGGTTTTACAGGTTTGTGCTGCATGCCGAATACTGATCCTCCGATATCTGATCCATTCGTTGTAAGTTACATAAGAGAAAAGGCGAAAGGGAATATTGTCGATGTCGAGATCTGCGGCACCATGACGAAAGGTAGAAAAGGGGACGAACTGGCACCCATGCAGGCCCTTGCCGATGCCGGAGTTAAGATGATATCCGATGATGGCAATGCAGTTGCTAATGCAGAAGTGATGCGACGAGTGTTCGAATACGGAAAGATGTTCGATTTTCTTTGTACCGAACATTGCGAAGAGGCTACCATGACGAAGGGCACAGGGATGCACGAAGGGAAGGTCTCGACAAAGTTGGGTATCCCTGGTTATCCCTCCGTTGCCGAGGATATCGTTATTGCTCGCGATCTCCTCATTGCTGAATATGTGGGTGATGTGAGATATCATGTGGCTCATCTTTCAACCCGTAATGCAGTCCGGCTTGTTCGCGAGGCAAAGGCCCGCGGAGTGAAAGTCTCGGCGGAAGTGACACCGCATCATTTCACCTTGACCGATGAGGCGGTTGAAAGGCATCAGGCGAATGCAAAGATGAATCCACCATTGCGCGAGCAGCAAGATATTGAGGCAATCATCTCCGGCTTGCAGGATGGCACGATCGATTGCATATCCACCGATCATGCCCCGCATGCGGATCATGAAAAGAATACGGACATCATGTCTGCTGCGTATGGTATCATCGGCAGCGAAACTGCGATAGGACTTGGACTAACATATCTTGTTCATTCGGGGAAGATATCTCTCCGTACCTATGTTGAAGTTTCTTCTACGAACCCACGCAGATTGATGAAACTCTTGCCAATCAAAATTGCGGTGGGCGAAAAGGCAAATCTGACCATTATCGACCTTGATACGGAGTGGACATTCCGCTCTGAAGATATTTGCTCGAAGTCAAAAAATACTCCATTCATAAGTGCAAAGTTCAAAGGTCGCCCGATCGGAATTGTCAATAACGGACAATTTTTGTGGACGCGAAAAGATTGAATGAAGGCAGGAATGATCAGAGCATTATTTCTAAGGTTGCACGTTACCAGGTTTCGTGCATCTAATCACTCGCGAGGTCTTGCTCTGCTTGTCGGATTATTTCTACTGACGCTTTTCGCTACATCCAAAGGAGAGTCTCTTCCTGAACATTTGAAGGAATTCACCTCTATTCTTTCTCGCCGGAATTTAGACTCATTGCGGTTGCTGATCGATCCAACAAAGGTGTATGTTGAAATGGCACCGAAGCCAGGTTCGTACCTTAGTCAGAGTCAGACGCTGGCAGTGGTAGAGTCATTCTTTCAATCTCATACACCCCTTTCATTTTCGTATTTACTTGTAAGAGAGGTCGCGAATAGCGGTATTGCAATCGGCACTCTCTCGGTATTGGAAGCCGGACGCAAAATATCGCATAAGATAAACTTTGGTTTCGAAAAAAATAGCCATAATCAATGGCTGTTAGCACGAATCATAATACATTGAGGCGCAACCTGCTGTGGCAGAAAAGATCGAGAAAGGAGTAAGACCCCGCAATACGAATTCTTCGATTGTTCGGAGCGCATTGATGCGGCTTCGTATCGGTCTGCGTCGTTTTTACAAGCATATTCCCCAAGCGATTCGCTGGTTGCTAGTTACGCTCTTTGCCATCGCGGTTCTCTCGTTTGTCGTGTTGCTCGTTTCGGATCTCATAGGGTCTTCATCATCCAAAAAGCAACTGACGAAGGAAGCGATCGTCAAGGAGTCGGAGTCCCGAGTATTACAGCTCGCCGCCGCAGTATCTATTCTGCGTGATACCATTGGCACAGATTCTATTTTCGTAGAAGAAATAAAAAGCGACATTCCCGCACCAGAACTGTTCGAAACAATATTCCATCTCGATTCTGTCAATGGGAGCAAGTTTTCAGATATTTATCAATTCCTGGAATCAGGAAAATATCCATTTCTCAAAGGTAGGGGAGTTGCATATTACGACCGGACGAAACACCTGACTGCCTGGAATTCATCGAAGATCGGAACGGCAAATTTTGACTCGGTATTCTCCTTCGCTTCATTGCTGGAGAAGCGCAGCAAGATGATCTTTCTTGATAATGAGCAGATCTTTTCCTGGATCGTATCGATCCGAAAGATAATCTCCAAAGATGGTGCTATGCTTGGTTATGTAGCTGCCAAAGCGATGGTTGGCGTACGGTTCCCCTATGGCGGGACGGATCATCCGCTTACGATTTTCGATGATATAATTGCAAAAGCTGGAAGGGAAGTCCAATTCTCTTTTACTCGCATGCAATCGGATTCCGCGCATACAGGAACCACCTATCCGATCTTTTTGGAACCGAATGACTCCTCTTCTGTCGTAGGTTATTTGACAATAGGAGAAGTGCCCGTAATTCAGTCCACAAGACTTCAGAAAACGGTTGCATTCACCGGAGATTGCGCTTTTAGCATCTTTATCACCATTCTGATTTGGCTTCTGGCCTGGTACATTGCTCAAGGGGGAGCGGAGAAGGCATCATTTGTTTCCAAAGCGATGAGTCTGGGAGGTGTCTTTCTTTTTCTTGGACTTGGTCGAATGTTGTTGGTCGTAACCGGTTCGTTGTCGGCAATCTTTCCGCAATCGTTGAATGATCCGCAAGATTTTGCACTAGTTTCTGTATTCGGGTTATTTGCCAATCCTCTGCAACTCTTTACCACAATCTTATTTGTAACGACATTCCTTGCGCTGTCATGGGTAATTTATGTGCCGAAGAATTCTTCTTGGAATGCTCCTTCGGGGCAAAGCGAGGAAGCTTCAATGTTTTCGACCGCCGGCTGGCTTGCAAGGATCGCGCCAATCCTGTTAATGATCCTCTTTTTACCGTTGGTTAATACGCTTTTCGTAAATGTATGCAATATACTTGTGTCGAACGGATCGTATCACTATTTGGGAAACAGATTTGGTTTTACCAGAGGCTCTTTTACACTAATGGAAGCATCTTTTCTCTTAGTTGGAGTCTGCTATTTCTTTCTTGTTCTCTTGATCATGCTCCTGACATTGCGGTCAATGATCCGGATTACAGCATCAGAATTATCGCCTACGCGGTCATATTTCGCTCACTACCTTCTCTTTACGATAATACTGACGCTTACTGGATGGCTCCTTTCACCTCCGGTACTGTCGATTTATCCTGAAATATATTGGCCGATCATTTCTTTCTTGCTCTGTGTATTAACGGTTATCATATTTTCACGTGATGTTGCGATGCTTCGATCCGGTCAACGCGACCCTTCGTTTTTCTACAGATTACCGCGATCCGGGCTGGCCCTTCTATTCCTACTGACCGGCGCAGGCTTTCTGCTGAGTCCGATACTTGCAACGCAGGAATATGCCAACGACATCGAGATCATTAAGCAAAACCTACGCCAGAATTCGCAATCAAGCGACTTAAACTACTCCGCTTTTCTTGATCAGACTTTCCTTGTACTCGATGGGAACGAGCAATCTACGTTTCCGGCATCATTCAGAACTTCATCAGATATCAAGAATCTTGCCTTCGATCTTTGGCTCGCTCAATTTTCCGAGACATCGGGAAAAAATGTCGTGATCGAAGTTCAGGACCTTCATGGAGCAACACTTTCGCATTTTGCTCGAAATGCTTCGAAGGAAGACGAAGCGCGCCTAAAGGGAATTCGAGATTCGTTGGTTCGAACGCTCTTGAAAGAGAATGGCGGAGCAGTCAATGCCTCCGGAGCTTCGGACTACGAAGTCGGTTCTTATCCATGTTTCACGACGTCCTGCACTCCTGCGGCCATCGGTGTAGGTTTCCTCGATCTGTCAAGACGCTATGATATTCGTAGGCAGATGGCAGATTCAGCGGTGCGAACACGAATGGTTGTTTCAATCTCTATTTGGAACGACATGTTTCCTCAGCCAGTAGTGCATAGTCTCTATGATATTGCACGAGCATCCGGAACAGCATCGGACAAATTGAACTGGCAGGACCAGGATGTCTTTTATGCGCAATACCAGCATGGATTTCTCCTAAATGCAAGTACAACGGCGATCGAATTACCTTCGCATATATCGCCGGATATAGACAGTATGCTGACAACTAGGGAGTTCGTTGCAAGAACCGAAAAGATCGACGGAAATACGTATTACTCTCTCTATCATTCGATAGGTGCTCAGACTTCATCCGGCGAACGGATCATGGCTGCGACGGTCATGGTACCGGGCGTAAATTCATTAATCGAGCTTACATTGAGTTTAAATACAGTGAGTCTGTTCATCGGATTCTTTCTCATCTTTTTTGCCCTGCTTTTACGCTCGCTGTTTTCGAAAGGCAAGCGCGGCACGCTGAAGTTCCGCGATAGGATATTCCTCATCGTTCTGACGATTGCTCTCGTACCTCTGGTCATTGTAACCAATATCACCCGCTCTCTATTAGTGGAGCGCGAACAGAAGATAGAGCGTGAGAATCTCCAACGCGATGCTGAAATAATTGCTGAGAGATTACAGCGCGGAATGGGATCAGTCGATTCCGTATCCGCCACCAAAATGTCCGCCCTCCTGAACGATCTGTCAAAGACGATTGGGCGGGACATTTCCTTATACAACAATCACGGCATACTTTTTGCCACGAATCGCCCGGAGCTCTATGAATCATCGTTACTTCCGAGCCAGGTTTCTTCGGAAATCGTCAGACGCATATTTATCCGACAAAAGTCATTTACGATCGAACCCCTTGCCTCAGCTTCAGGAAGTTTTGATATTGGCTACAAGATCGTTCAGCGCTCCGAAAGCGAAGGCGTGCTTGGGATTGTCGGTGTAACCTCATTTCGAGGGTTGGATATCATCGAATCGAATATCTCTCGCACCATCGAATTAATGTACGGAGCCTTTGCAGCACTAGGTATTATCTTGTTGCTAATCGGTGCGTGGATCTCCGTCCGCGTAGCTGCGCCGATCCAGCAGCTGATTGCGGCGACTGAGAAAGTGACGGAGGGGCGGTTGGAAACGATCGTGAAGATCAAGCGCAAAGACGAAGTAGGTGAGCTTGCACAAGCATTCAATCGAATGACGGCCGAGCTCGAGCGAACACGGGAAAACGTCGCACAATCCGAACGTGAAGGCGCATGGAAAGAGATGGCTCGTCAGGTAGCCCATGAAATAAAAAATCCTCTTACACCGATGAAATTATCGGTCCAACATGTGGAACATGCGTACGAATCGGGCGATACAAATTTTGGATCAGTTTTCAAACGAGTTATCCGGACACTTTCCGAGCAGATTGATGTGCTCACTCGGATCGCGACTGAGTTCTCGCGATTCGGGGAAATGCCTCGCCGAAAGTATGGCTTTGTTTCCCTGAAGAAGATCGTCGAATCCGCAATGGCTCTTTATGATGCCGAACGAGGAAGGATTCGTTTTGTGGTCGATATTCCGGATTCGCTTCCTCCTATCTATGCCGATGATGAGGAATTCCGGCGAGCACTGGTGAATCTCATTCGCAATTCGCTTCAGGCAACAGAAGGGTGGGGAGTGATCATTGTCAGCGCGCGGGAAAAGTCAGGACTGATTCATCTAAAAGTCAGCGATACAGGTGGCGGCATGTCTACTGATACTTTGAAGAAGGCATTTGACCCTAATTTTTCAACGAAGACAAGCGGAATGGGTCTCGGACTTGCTATCGTGAAAAAAATAATTACCGATATGAGCGGGACCATAAGTGTCGAAAGCACACTTGGAAAAGGGACAACCTTCCATATCGAATTACCGGCCAGAGAATATCCTCCGGAGTGAGGATCTACAAAAACTTGAAGACAGCGTCGCAAATCTCTTTGTGGAGCGCTTCGAAGGATTTCTTCTCGAAGATTCTTGCCCCGGCAGCATGAAAATGACCATTGCCTCCGAATAGCTTTGATACTTCCGCTGCAGATTTATTTCCTTTGGATCGAAAGCTCACCTTCCATCCTTCTCGTAATTCCAGGATGAAAATCGAAAATTCTACTGTTGCTACCTGAAGTGGGAATTGAACAAAGCCATCGACTTCTTCCTCGACTGCTCCTGCTTCGTTCAAATCCTTCTGCATAATTGCCTGTGTTGCAAGACGGTCGTCGAAGAAGAATTTCAGGGAGCTTAGGCATTTTCCGATGAGCAAGACTCTGGATGCCTTTGCAGAATTATAGGTTTCATTGTATGCTACGACCGGATCTGCGCCCAGATCGATAAGATCGGCGCTGATCCTGAAAATATCGGAATCGGTACGAGGGAAGCGGAAGCTCCCAGTATCCGTCATGATGGCAACATAGAGTGCCTGTGCGGCCTTGCGACTGATCGATCCGCCCAGGTCCTTCTGCGATGCCTTGATGAGATTAAAGATCATCTCTCCGGTGGATGTCGCATCTGTATCAATGAACCTTTCTTTCGCAAAATCTTTCGGATCCAGATGATGATCGATCAGGACAGGATTTTTATGAGCGCTGATAAATGGCGCCAGGGATTTTGCACGAAGTGGATCGTTCGTATCCAGGAGAAAGAAAGCATCTGCTTCGGCAATGGTTTGTGCATGTTTTTCGGCATCAAAGATCTCGATGATCGGAGACTCCCGATCAAGAAACTTGTAATTCTCCGGAATATGTGAATGATTAAAGACGCGAACTTCCTTCCCGATCGAGATTAGCCATTCTGCAAATCCGATCTCACATCCCAGAGAATCCCCATCGGGATTGATGTGGGATGTCAGCACGACGCGCTTCAAACCTTTAATGAGCGCAATAAAATTATTTGGATCAAATTCGCGGATTCTTTCTGCCATAGGGGGTCAAGAACAGTGATTAAGAAAGGGACGTTCGAAAAACGCCCTCTTTAAAATAAAAAGGGCGACCATGCGATCGCCCTCTAAAATAGAATAGTGAATGCTTAGTTCACTTGCCAGGTATTTCCTGAATTGAGCAGTTTCTTCAAATCGCCAGTCGACTTTTCGCGAGCGGTTTTGATCTGATCGGTCATTTCATCTTCATACGTAGCACGATCGACGGAAAGGAAAATACCGATCGGTGTCGGGAAACCTTCCATATCGCTCATCTTCGCAAGAATGCTGGCGAGGATAGGATTCTTCTCATCGTGACGCACGATCTGATCCGGCGTCGTATCCGCAACGTTAACAACTCTCGGATTGAACCCCTCGAGCACAATCGCTTTATCCTTGTTTTTTCCAAAGATCAGCGGTTCGCCATGTGTGAGAACAACGAGATGATCATCCTTCACATCTTTCTCGGTAAGATCGAGGAATGCTCCGTCATTAAAGATATTGCAGTTCTGGTAGATCTCCATGAATGACGTACCATGATGTGCAGCAGCACGCTTGATCACTTCCTGCATATGCTTTGGGTCGCGGTCGATGGAACGTGCAACAAATGTTGCTTCACAGCCGAGAGCAAAGAGGACAGGGTTCAACGGATGATCGATCGAACCGTATGGTGTTGACTTCGTTTTCTTGCCATGTTCGGATGTCGGCGAGTATTGACCTTTCGTCAATCCATAGATCCGATTGTTGAAAAGAAGAACATTGATATTAAAATTGCGGCGAAGCAAATGGAGCGTATGATTACCTCCGATCGAGAGGCCATCTCCATCACCGGTTGCAACCCAAACATTAAGCTCGGGATTTGCTGCCTTCACGCCGGAAGCAATTGCCGGAGCGCGTCCGTGAATACCATGGAATCCATAGGTATTCATGTAATACGGGAAACGCGAGGAGCAGCCGATACCGGCGACAAATACCGTCTGATGACGAGAGACATGAAGGTCAGGCATCGTTCTCTGCACCTGAGCTAAGATCGAATAATCACCACAACCCGGACACCAGCGGACATCCTGATCGGACGAAAAATCCTTTGCCGTAAGAGCAATAACTGGGATATCGATATTTAAGTCCTTCGCCGGTCCTGTAGGAGCTTTCATTGGGGGAGGAGCAATGGATCCTCCTGCTTTAAATGGGGGCGGCGGCGGCATTTTTGAGGTATCAGGCATTTGTAGTTGATATAAAGTGCTTAAAATTCCATTATAAAACAACTAATTGGAGGCCTTCGTTCAAAATGCGGCTCGGATTCCCAAGGCCAGATCTGTTCGCGAACTTCCGGATTTAAAGAATTGGCCAATGTGAGCGGATGCGACATCGATATTAAGAAATTGAAATAATGTGATGCCGCATCCGAGGGTTAGATCGCTTGCGCCGGATTCAATGACGAAACCACCTGCAAGCCTTAGGCCAACAGGACCAGTTCTCTCCAAGGTTAGCCCTGCTCCTAACCGTCCGCTCTTCAGGCTTCCGACGAGGCTCGTCAAACCATTGGCGTATTCCAATGCGATCTTGGGTGCGAAAGCTCCCCACGCTACTCCCATGGCATCAAGATCGATCATAAACCCTGCACGGAACATTGAGGGAAGCGGACTTGTGAATGATGAGACATCCTTAAGTAGTCCGCCCAGACTCTTGAGTGAATCGGTGATATCCCCCGATTTGTATAGGATGGTATCAACCATGTGGTTGACTATTCTCTCCGTCGCATTCTTGTTCCATGTTATTGAGCCGATATCGGTTGCCGATACTCCGAGTAAGACCGTAGGGGTGCCGTGCCTATTTGAAAGAAATCCAAAACAGACTCCTATATCGGCTCCCATCCCTGAGCCGGCAGAATTGCTGGTCAGGAAATCGAAGCTAAAGTGATTCGGCACATGTCGAGGATCGAAATTAGAACTGTAAGCAGCGTGCTCGTCAAAATTCACATTGAAAATGATCCGCTCGTTTCCGGGCATCGTGTGGATATAATTCCCTTGATCCACTTTCAAATAAGCAATTCCGGAAACGTACTTGATCGCTCCACCGACGGAAATATTCTTTAAGAAATCGTTGGAATCCTTACCGATCTCGATGGTCTTAGCATATGTAAGCGAATACTCGTTGTACCACATTCCCTGGAACTCAAAATTATCGATCGAGCTGGGGCTTTGGATAAGATTATGGGCAGCACTCTTTGCAAAATCAAGGAAACTCTGTGGAATATCGGTGCGCACTGCACCATGCGTTGTCCAGGTAAACGCAAAAGTACCGACTTCCGGGAATCGGTAAGATACTCCGAGGATTTCGGCATCTCCGCGGCCCGAAAGTTTTCCGTTTGAAAGTAAGTTCGCAATGTTCGTAAGAGAACTATCGGTAAAGTGGCTTATGCCTGTACTAAAAATACTGCTTAGGGCATTCGCATCGGAAAAGCTTGGACCGGCATCTAGACCATACGTCGAGAGCGGAAATATCTGGATCTCAAGCGTCTTGTCATTCTCGAACTCCAGAAGGGCGGGGTTAAGCCCGACGGCATCGAGTCCCCGGCTCGTCACAACGTACGTTCTTCCTGCTCCATGCGCGATAGGAGAGAGATGCTCGTATCCTTCCTGTGCGAATAGGGAAGTGAGAGTAAGCGAAAGAAAAAGGAGAATGAATAGTGTGGTCTTCATGCTTCGGAGTTAGTTATGCTTGCTCATCAGCTTTTCAATATCTTCTGCCTTCCTGGGTGAATTTTTCGAGAGTATTTCCGGTCCATGAGGCGTGATCAGGATATCGTCCTCTATCCTGCATCCGATCTTCCACCATTTCTTATCACACGGACTTCCTTCGGAAATATAGATTCCGGGCTCAACGGTGATGACTTGTCTGTCCTGCAACGGCTTAAGTGAATTTCCTGCATCATGAACATCAAGGCCAAGGTAGTGTGATGTTCCATGCATAAAATACTTCTTGTAATCCTCCGGCTTCGTGATGATGCCAAGCTTCAAAAGGCCTCGAGTTATTACCGATACCGCGGCCCGATGTGGTGCTTTGAAATCTTTACCGACCTGCGCCTCGGCAATACCCGAATCCTGAGCTTCGAGAACGAGATCGTAAATAAGGCGTTGCTCGGGAGTGAACTTCCCACTTATCGGAAAGCTCCGAGTGACATCGGCGGAGTACCCATGATACTCAGCACCGATATCCATTTCGATGAAATCGCCAGGTTCGGTCTTGCGCCGGTTAGTCTCGTAGTGAAGGATCGTCGAATTGTTTCCGCTTCCGACTATGCATGGATAGCCCGTGTATTCGCATCCATTCCGTGTGAAGATATACTCTCCGAGTGCCTGTAGTTGATACTCATATAATCCGGGCCGTGCTGTACGAATTATTTCATTATGTGCAGTATTGGAAACGGTGATCGCCTTTCTCATTAGCCGAAGTTCTTCATCTTGCTTAATGCTACGCATTTCGGAAAGATAAGTCTGAGGCTGAACGAGTTCTACTTTCGGATACTTGGACTTGATCCCATTGAATAGATCTTTCCCCGGATTCCACGTTGTATCGAGTGCGGGATCACTGAATGATCGTAAGGAAACTTGGTTATAATAAAGAGTATCAATACTTTGAAGGATGATCGTAAGAAGACGCTTTAAAGAATCATTTTCGAGCGCAACTTGAAATTTGAGTACGCTTTTCGCTCCTTCTGCGCCTAAGCGAGGCCCGGTCCAGACTTCATGTGATGGTTCTCGTTTTTGAACGAATAGTATCTCATGCGTCAATTGACCATCGACGAGTATCGCTTGTTTCGTGATTAGGAGCGCTGCATCGGGCTGAACGTGTCCTGTAAGATAGTAGAAGTTTGGATCCTGATGGTATTCATAGTACACATCGTTTGCACGAATTTTTTCGGGGGCAGCCAAGAACAAAGCAGCCGAATGTTCGGCCATGTGGGACCGGAATTCGTCACGCCGTGAACGGTGAAACTCGGGAGTTAAGCGATCGGTATCGTAGATACCATACTTATGAAGCGTATCGATCGGTACGGGCTGTGCTCCAACCTCCGAATACAAACAGAAAACGATGGAGAGAAGAAAGGGAAGTCTAAAGCGCATCAATGGCTTTGGCTAGTTTAAAGTCATTTGTGGTTACGCCGCCGGCATCGTGAGTAGAAAGCATGATGCGGACTTTCTTATAGTCGTGAAGAAGAATATCAGGATGGTGATCCTGTTCATTGGCGATCGGAGCGATCTTGCCGATGAATTCTGCAGCATTCGAGAAGCTGAGTTTCGTGAATTCTTTGACGATGGCATTCGCCTTTTCATCAAACGACCAACCATCGCCAAGTTTCGAGTTGATCTCTTCCGAAGTTAATTTCTTAGGTCTTTCAGACATTAATAAGAGCGCAACAAGTATTGCGCTCTATATCTTACAATTCTTCCCAAGTTTTAGTTTGCTGCCGGAATCTATAATTCCTCTTCGTCTGCCGTCTCTTCAACCTTAAGCTTGCCGCCTTCGAAGAGCAGGTAAGCCTTCATGAATTCCGTAATATCTCCATCCATAACAGCCTGGACGTCAGTCTTTGCATATTTCGTGCGATGGTCCTTAACCATCGTGTACGGCTGGAAGACATAGGATCTG
>JAUZOQ010000060.1 GCA_030706385.1 Bacteroidota bacterium
ACCGAACTGATGATCGGTATCTTCGAAGCATAGATGGCCCTGGCAACCGCTTCCTCATTGAATGCCCATAGATCTTCGATCGATCCTCCACCTCTTCCGACGATCAAAACATCCGGCTGCTCGGCAAGCGGCAACAAATTCATTTCAGTGATGGCTCTGGCAATTTCTAGTTCTGCTCCGACGCCTTGAACAGCTGCTCCACGAAAGAGGACTTCGGCAACAGCGTATCTTCGACGTAAGACTGTCAGAATATCATGGAGAGCCGCGCCGGTAGGGCTTGTGATGATTCCGATCTTACGTGGGAATCGAGGAATCGGTCGCTTTCTGCTCTCATCGAAGAGACCTTCTGCCAGTAGTTTTTTGTAAAGCGCTTCAAATGCCTGTTGCAGAGCACCTACGCCAACCGGTCGTATCTGGAATACATCAAACTGATAATTTCCGCGAGGTGGATAGACGGTTAATCGCCCCCGGCAGATCACCTTCTGTCCGTTTTCAATGACAAAGGATGCCTGTCGGGTTTTCCAGAAGACGCAGGATATCTGCGCCGCCTCATCTTTCAGAGTCCAGTACCTATGACCGGAACGATGATCGGTAAAATTCGAAATTTCACCTTCGACGATTATATCAGTAAACGTCGATTCAAGCGTATTCCGAATAGCCTTCGTCAGTGACGTTACGGTTAACGGCTCGTTGCTAGTTTCTTTCGCAGAAGCCGCAGGAGGCTCCTCCTTAACGAATAATGAGGGGAACGGGTCTATCTTGCTTTTCGGCACGGAAATAGCTTATCTGACGATTATCGTGTTTGACCGAGTGAATGAACGCCCTGCTTCCATTCCGGTTACCCGAATGAGATAGAGTCCGGAATGGGCAGAAAAGTCATTCCTCTGGAGTTCGATGATATTCTCTCCGCCGGCTGCATTCGTGATGCGTTCGAATACTTTCTTGCCCGTGATGTCATACGCAGAAACTGTAAAGCGGCCCGGCTCCGATGCGAAGTAGTGCAGCTTCGATCGGTTGTCCATCGGATTTGGAAAGAATGAAAGTGACTGATCCATATTCGAACCTGACGATCCTACGGCTGCTTTCTCAAGCTCAGTGGTATTGTAATAGAGCGTCAGGATCATATTCGAATAGAGATCGGTTCCGCTATCGGTTAACGGAAATACGAAGGATGACGTCGATTTCATGTCCAATCGAATCGTATGCGGGAAATGATACGAAGCAAGCGTGATGTGATTAATGATCCCGGGGATCAATTGTGGATTCCACTCAATTCGTGCACTCGTCGTACCTGGTACGAGATTGCACTCCAAGCCATATTTCAACACGAAACTATCAAGTGCAGGTTTTTTCCGAATATCGATCGGTCCGCCATCGGAGCCATCAATTCCTAACTCCGGCCTGTTTACATAAAAGCCTGACATCCGAAAATCGAGATCGCCAAGCTGAGCAGGCGGATAGGCTTGCTCTCCTCCGGCAAATTCGTCGGAGAACCAGGTTTCCTTATGGTACAGCATGGAATCCGAAGCCTTCGGATCATATCCAAAGATTACGGTACGAGCCGAATCATTATTAATGAATAATCTTACATGCAAGCTGAACTCCGGCAATTGTGCATTACTGGTGTTCCAGCCCATCAAAAGAACAAAAAGTGTAACGAGCTTTTTCATAAGTTTTCTTCCTGGTAAATCACAAAGCGGAAGTTAGTATCTATACTAACTTCCGCTTCGCAAAAAGATTTCACGAATTCCCTGAAAGGGACGTGATTATTTTGTGACGGTCATCTTCTGCGTCTGAACGAAGTTGCCTGCGCGAATCGTATAGAGATACGTGCCATCGGCAAGATTCGTAGCATCGAACTGTGTGCTGTGCGTACCGGCTGCAACAACACCGTTAACCGGAGTTGCGACGACCTGGCCGAGAGCATTGGTAACGGTGATCGTTACGAATGACTCTGCAGGAACAGCATAGTTGATGTTAGTGACGGTGCTGAACGGATTCGGATAGTTCGCCTCAAGCGAATATCCAGAAGCATTCTGCGATGCGCCGCCCTTCAATGAGAGAACGACTGACTTCACGTTACGATCGCTGATGACAACTGTGCTGCCATTAGAAGCCGTACCGAGAAGGTTACCGGTAAGATCGCGAACTTCAACCGTACCTGCGACATTCTCAAAATTCATCGCAACCGGGTAGTTCTTTGAAGAGAGCTTTACGATGTGATCATCACCGGTGACGGAAATATTTCCGTTATTCGAAGCAAAACGTGCATCGAAATCCGTGAATGACGGCGGCATCTCAAAGTTCTTAACCTGCTTATCAGCAACATTGCCGAACCAAAGGTCCTGACCGTTCTGAGCTGCATCGCGGACTGCGACTTTCACGAGCGATGAAGTAAGTACGGCGTTCGGATCAGCAGCAACTTTGCAGTTTGATGTTGTGTGAACGTGATACATACCCTCATCCGATATTTTAACAAAATATCCATGGCCCGGCTGCAAATACGCTACGCTGAAGTAACCGCGTGTCGGGACGAATTCAAAGAAATCCGTTTCGAATTTCGGATTCGAACCCTGTACCGGCGACAAGAACCAAGCAGTAACGTCAGAGATACAGGTCGGGAAGCTTGCTGCTCCGACTGAATTCCAACCTGCATGGACACGAACATTATCCACCGTCAAGGAGCGTGTACCGGTGACGTCACCATCAAGTACTGTTCCGTAGTGAATCATATATCCGCGACCGAATTCGAGATTATCCGCTGGTGGCGGAGCCCAACCGGCATTCGAAGAATACTGGAACGGCGTACCTGTTGAGTTCGGGAATATCTTCGATGCGCTCGGATCCGACGGGATAACCGGCAACGAAATGAAATTCCAGTTCTGCGGTACTAATGCTGCAGTCTGCTGAGTCACACCAGGTGTGTACTCGATAATGAAGCTGGAAACGCTTGCGTCACGAATCGTTATGCAACGAAGATTGCCGACCTGAGTCGCTTCGCGCATATCGAAGGAGAACTTCGATCCGTTCAAGATATCGCGGATGACGAAACGTGAGCCTTCCGGAAGATCGGTAGGATCGAAGCATACGCTAAGCGGGTAGCACAGCGGTCCGCCTGTTCCGAAATCAACTTTGTACAGATAGGTGCTATCGCCCTTATCCGAACGGAAGTCACGAACCGTACCCAAATTATTCGGATCCAGGAAAAGCGGATCCGCATTAGGATTGAGCGGCTCGAAATATGCAAAGCAACGCTTTGTTGAGTCTGTGCTGGCCTGCGCAGCTGCACGATCACCGACGGTGAAGAGATCTTCACCATAGAGAAGATCGACTCCGTCTGTAGCACCAACACCGGTTCCGAATGAAATCACTCGAGTACAGGTAGGCGTGCAAGAATTCGTTAGCTGAAGGCGGATTCCTGTTCCGGCTCCCGGAGTCGGCTCGTTCGGACGAGCACGAACAACGAAGGTAACCTTGATCCGAAGTGGCGAATTACCCGCTCCGGCACTGGTCATTGTGACATATCCTATGTAAACTCCTGGCGCTAAACCGGCCCCATTGGCTATGATGAACATTGTCTTTACATCATAGGTGATCAGGTTCGGCGTATTGAAATTCGTAATACTTGGGAAGAAGATACAAGGCTGCCCACCGCCGGCTGTCAGGCCGACTTGCAACCATGTTTGGTCGGTGCAGATATTGAGATTGGTAATGCGCGAAGATCCCTGAGCATTATCAATCTGCAACTGCACAACAGTATTATTCGATGACGGATCTGCCGGATCGAATACTAACTGCGGAAGTAAATCATAGTTCTTACCGTCCGTCGTATTGAAGATGGAGAACGGACGAAGCTCAATGATCGGCTGCGCTGTAATCACAACAGGCAGACGGCCACGGATCTGGTCTTTGTGACCACCAAGATTACCACGCATGAAATTGTTCGGATCGTATTGCGGATCGCCGAGATGATCAGCAAACTTCGCAGAGTCTAACTGCAGGAGCGCAACGTTAACCGTCCAATTCGGAATGATGTGGAAACGAAGGTAGCAAAGTACCGTTGACGAATCGACGATCACCGGCAACGTCTCACGAAGCGGAACTTCGCTGGCAGCGGTAACGCGAATGATACGGTTGAACGGGTTTGTAATATCGTTAGCAGACTGCTCCGTATAACGGAAGTAGAAAGAAGTCGCAAGCGAATTCTCCGCATCGGATGTCTTTGTCGGCCCGACGGTCATGATTGGCGAACCGTGTGCGGGATTCTGGTCAAGCTCAATAGCCTGGTTAGGATATTGGACCTGAAACTCAAAGCTGCGGATCGGCTCGAGGAACTGTCCGTCAATACCGGGAAGACGTCCGCCGGGTCCCGGCTGAAGTCCATTTGCAGTATTCGGATTCTTGTTCGGATCGACACCATTGAAGATGAAGATCGGAACCAAGAAATAGCGCTCACCGCCCGGAAGAGCATCCGGCACGAGATATTGCGCATCCGGATAGTAATCTTCCTGGTTGTCGGAAATTACCGGATACGGTGTATAGTTAAATATTTGGGCAAACGAATTCCCAAATGAACAAAAGGTCATCAAGAGCGCCAAGGCTCCGATAGCCGCAAAGCTGGTAAGCTTACGCATTGCCGATTTCTCCTTACTTATTGTTAAATTCAGTTTCATAGGTCTATGTCTAAAAACTACAGTTTCTTTTTATTGTTACACTCTTGATCGGGTCGCAGTATCGCTTTCCCATCTTTTGTGAACAAATGTCAGTGAATAATCAAAATCTTCTGCTTATAGGCCTTTGCCCCAGTTTGCAACGCTGAAAAATCGATAACTGTTGCAGTATAGAGCCCGGCCGGAATCGATGCTACATTCCATCTAAAATCCTCATCGAAGGCAGCATCGTAAACTTTTTTGCCAAGAGCATCGAACACCACGAGGTGCTGATTCCCAAGATGATCCGGCATATGAAAATCAATGAACGAATGAGCCGGATTCGGAGAAGCTGTTAAACTCCCTGCTTCTTCTTCCGATCCGACAAAACCTGTTATTACAGTATCCTTATGTCCGAAGACGCAGATACCTTGAAGCTTATATGTTACCGATGAAACGAGATTATCGGCATTTAGTACGGTAAGCTTCGGATTGACTATCGCGGAGCAAACAGTATCAGTCAATTTCTTCCCTCGAAGAAGAATTTTCAAAAGCTCCCCTGCCGAAGCAAAAGACTTTGAAGTATCTGCATTCGAAAATTTAGCCACAATATGCGTGCTGTCGCGTGAAAGAGAAAGTATGCCACTTGTCAAAAGCGCACCCTTCATGACGGCAACAGAATCGAAGGCAGCTGTGTCGAGTTCAAATTCGAAGATGCCACTTTTTACGTTGGCGCTATCAAGTGACGATACGTTTAAAGATATCGTACGTATCGAATCCGAATGGATGTCGGTACTATCGCTTGAAAGCACAATGCTCTTCTTTACCGGCGGTGGTGGCGGCTTTGTTGTATCTGCATACATCAGAGCAAATGGGTACCATCCAACGTTGTCCCGTCCGGGTGCATTTTCGATAATTACCGTATCGATCCTTTTCCCGTCGTCATCAACGGGCGTAAAGAGCGTCGGTTCGATCATTGCCGAGTCAGCAAAACCTTTTATCGAATACCTGATCTCAAAGAGTTCTTTGTTAACGGTATCCAGCATTGCCGACGAAAGCACTTGAACGTAGTAGGCATCCGGAGATTTGAACGATCCATGTGCGAAGTCAGCGAATTGACAAGCTGTTCCATCGAAGAATGTCGTCACCGGTTGAATCTTGAGATTCTCATAGACGAAGCGACAATCAAAACCGCGGAAGCTTACAGGCTTCGGAGCCTCAAGTTTATAGAAAACCTTGAGAATGATATCCGTAGTGCCTGCCTTGATAACTGCCGTTTCGAAACGGATCCGCAAAATATTCTTATTCTGCGCGAATGTCGGGCCTGAAACTACAATAGCGAACAGAAGAACCGCAAGAGAAAGTATCCGACGGCTATTCATTATCACTGTCATTTGTCAAAGAACATTTCTCATTGCCGCGAGAAACATCTGCTTCTCGCGGCAACAAGTAATAATTAACGAGCTACCTGCATCTTGACAGTCTGCATATTCTCACCGGCCGTAACCTGGTAGTAATATGCGCCCGAAGCAACGAGGCTGCCGGTGTTATCGCGGCCATCCCAGTTGATCTGATTCTCGCCGGCAGCGAATGTTTCGCCACTTACGAGCGAGCGGACTTCTTTGCCAAGCATGTCAAAGATGCGAACACTGACATTCTGCGACTCAGCGATCGAGAAGTGGATCGTCGTTACGCCGGAATTCGTGATAACGAATGGATTCGGCATGTTCTGCTCGACTGCAAAACCTTTAACGGTCGTATTACCTGCACCGGCTACCGAAAGGGTAGAGCGTGAGGAGCTATACGGTTGATCGTTGATTGAAACGTTCGACAGTTCGAAGTCGCTTGCGACGCGGCTGCCAACGTTAAACTCGAGATATCCGAGAACATCACCATCGGCAAAAACGCCGCTGGCTGCCAGAACGACTTTGCCTGTCATGGCATTGCCGCGCATCATGACCTTCGGATCAGCCTCCGTACCGACAAACTGCATTGCCGTCGGATTCAAACTTGCAACATTCATTTCAAGTCCGAGAGGTCCGTTGACCGTACCATGAAGGACGATCGGCACAAGAGCAGTGTTGCCGTTGAGCTTCATCGACTTCACATCGGCGGTAACTCCGGAAATGCTGGTATTATCGGATGACGTCTCTTTCCAGGACGGAACCGGAAGCGGTTGCGGCCAGGGCAAGAACGGAAGCTTCGCTGCAAGATACATTAAGATGTATGCTGCATCGTATGATGTAACCTTATAGAAGAAGAATCCCGGGAAATTCGGATTCGTGTAACGTCCGTTGTGGTTAGCATCACCATGGAATGCCTGACGTCCTTCATTGCTATCAAGAGCCGGCAATGAAGTTGCGACTGAACGCAAGATCGTATCGGCATCATTGATCGTAACAAAAAGATTCTGGTTCAACCGTACGTTCGCAGGAGCGAGCGGATCCAACTGAGTGAGATCGGCATCTCCATCACCCCATTGAGCGAGTGTTCCGCGTCCGACTGGCGTGAACGTAATTACGCGACCTGGCAAGCAGCTTGCCGGAGGCCAGCATGTTGTCAGAGAGTCGGTATTCAAGCGGATTGGATCACCGTTGGAGAATGAAGACTGGAAGAGCGCATTCATGTGCGACAATCCCTGTGCATCTTCGATACCAACTGTACAACCCTGCGTCTTAACGTTGCCCGAAGCACCGATCGGTCCGTAATGGAATTCGATATAGACTCTGTGATCAGGTACGATATCGTTAGCGAGCGGATTTTCGATCAGCTTTACCTGGAAGGTTGCGATCGAATTCGGATTTGTCTTATCATTGATATTCAAATCCTTCCACTCAACAATAAACGTATGTAAGAACGAACCGGCGGGCGCATTCGGATTCGGATCAGGAACGACAACAGTCGTGTACTGAATCTTCGAAGGTTTGAAGCCTTGCGCTGCATCGGAGAATGTCCGATAATAGTGATCTCCCCAGAACGGAGCCAGAGTAGCATTCGGGCGGTTCGGCAGGAAAAGGAAATACTTATCATTGGTGATCGTCGGAATCGGATGTCCTTCGGCAGTACCAAGAGAAATCCAGCCGTTGACGCATACGTTAACGGTGCTATAGGTAGTCCCGTTAAAGTCAAAGCTGAAGAATGTTGGGATATCCACCGCCACACCGTCGTCACGATCGATAGCATTGGTAAAGTTATCGAAACCTGCATCCGGAATCACTTGCGCGACTGCTAGCGGATTATAGAATTGGTTGGTAATTTCGCAGTCGTATGCCGCCCAAATCGCTGTCTGAGCCTTCGACGTTGTTACGCCGATGATCAGAGCGAAAGCTACTGCGCTTATGCCAAGAAGAAACCGTTGAATGAGTTTCATAAGTATATTCTCCTACAGAGAGTTGAAACTAAAAGAGTATCGTTTAAAAAAATTGTTGTTGCTGCTTTCATGCTATCCGGAGCGGCACTTCAGCACCGCTCCGGTTTTGCATAGAATGTTATTTGTTCAATGTCATCTTCAATGTCTGCGTGAACTCGCCAGCCGTCATCTTGCAGACATACGTTCCGCTCGGCATTACATTTCCGCGCGCATCGGTACCATCCCAGACAACCGGCCATTCACCAGCTTCGAGCTGTTCGTTGACGATCGTCCGTACAAGCGAACCCTTCACATCATAGATCTCGATCTTCACATTCGAACGTTCTGCAACGCTGAAGTTGATTCTCGTAGAAGAGTTGAACGGATTCGGATAGTTCTGCTCAAGAGCGAACTTCGGAGTCGACGAAGTCGTGACATCTGCTTTCGGCGGTACGAAGATGATGCGAGCACCCTTTTGCGCAACGTCGAAGATCTCAAGACACATTGAATCGGAGCCGACAGGCATAAGCGTATAGCTTGCGTTATTGATCGGTCCCTTACCATCTTTCATGTTGATGGAGAATTCATTCGGATTCGATTCATGGACGAGGTAGAAGTTACCTACGAATGAACCGGTGTTCGTCAAGCAGCTCGGCCTCCAGCAGATCATGATCGGATAGAGGTATGCTCCATTGTCCGATCCGGCATTGAAGCGGATCTGCCATGTAACGGTGCTGTATTGAGCGGTATCCAAACGAATGTCGATCAGCGAGCCCTTCAGAGCGCCTCCAACAGGAAGCTCCCAACGAGCGTCAAAGGTCGAAGCATATGGCTGCGGCGGAATTTCGAACTCGCAATAGCGAAGGTCGAGTGAATCCGAACCGAAACCGCCGGCGCCGAAGCAGAGTCTCTGCAGATCGACGTTCGGATGCGTTGCCGTCATCTTGTTCGAGACAGTAACGGCACATTCAAATGTCGGGACCTGACCGACGTAAACCTTGTAGGTCAACGTATCGGCATTACCCTGGCCACCGCCCCATGAATTATCATTGACAGCAACCTGAATCGTCTGAGCCGGTGGATTCGGCTGTCCGAAGAATGTATTGTCAAAGTTGAACTTACCGCAGACCTGGATATACGCAGTGTCATTTGTAAGAACGGTCGATCCATCGTCATGTGTCTTGCCGCGAACGAATGCCGGCTTGACTGACCAATCTGCTCCGGTCGGCTGAATCAGCGTGAACGAAAGCGAATCAGCGCACATGAGACGTGTCAGATCTTTATCGACAACAGGAATCGAATCGCAGAAGGCAGTCTGGTTCTGTACGCATACCGCTCTCGGTCCGCGCAAGAAGTGCGGCGGATGATTCGTCGAATCGACGTTGATCAGGATAGACTTCCAATCGGCAAGTCCGCACTGGTCTTCGACAACGACAAGAACGGTGTCAGGTCCGCCACATTCCGGATTATTATTCGAATGCGGAGCATCGTTCTGGCCAGGTGTTCCTGAGAGTACACCAGAGATCGGATTGATCTGCAACCAAAGCGGTGTCGTTCCGACAAGTGTCGTCTTACCTGCTTTATAACGATTATCTCTGTAGATATCCTCTGTCGCACCTTTATAGACTAAGTGGTACGTATGGTTATCTCCGAAATTCGGATCGGTGATCTGAATACGGTTGACAACGGTAGTATCCTTAATATTCAAGCTGTAGTCGAAGTCTTCCTTCGCATGCGGCAAGGTATCGGTAATGATCTTCGGTGCAACATTAATCATCGCATGCCAACGTAATGTTGCCAAACCTGCATGACCGTCATCAGCCTGGATCGCGACGATCGTATCGAGCGAAAGCTCGCCATTGACCTGCGGAGTAGGCGTGATCATCTGTGTTGCTGTTGCAGCATCGATATCAACGTGAATGATACCCTTCGTCTTGAAGGCAGGTGCATTAATAGCATCCTGCATCCATAGCGGAACGACGATTCCCTTGTACGCAGTACGTCCATAACGGAAATCCCACGTAAGAGAATGGTCACCTCTGCTTAACAAGCTGACAGAATCAGTATAGGCAGCGACTGTCGAATCCTCCAATTCGTCATCGGTATTGATATCGATATCAAAACGCAACCTATCTGTCAAGTTCGCAGTACCGTTACAACCGGCAGCCACTGAGTCTAAGAATCTCGGCAGACTGTCTTGTACATAGATTCTGAAATCATAGGTACGCGACGTGCGGCGTACGCAAAGCGTATCGGTAAGGAATCCTTCCGGACAATTCATGTACGGCGGGAAAATCCAATGCGACAACTTCAAGCTGTCCGGTCCGAGTCCTACGATCGGATGCAGCGGATCGGTTGGCTGCGTATTAGGAGCCGAAACATCACCGAGCAAACCATGCTCAGAAACATAGTTCGGCGGATAGTTTGTCATGACGACATGAACAGGCTCGCCACCAGGCACGACATCCGGATTGTGCGGAGTTCCGAAGAGCTGAATGTAGCCATTCGATCCGACGGTCGGATTGACGTTGCGTACGGTGTCACGGCTGATCCACCAAGGCAATCTGTAGTTCGCAGAATCCATATTCGCGAAGGTGACCGAGAAGTCAAGCATCGAGTAGTATGGATCGAAGAGCCAACGTGGATCGTAGAAATTATTGATATCATATCCACCGATACGGAAGAGCACCTGGTTTGGCGTCTGCGTAGAAGAATATGGAACATACACGTTATCTTCACGAAGGAAGAGACGATTCGGATTAATAGAATCGTTCTGCAGTTTCGAAACGTCGCTGACAAAGAACGGAGGAAGAACGTCACCAATAGTGAACGACAATCCGCGTGTCTTTGCGCCGGCAAAACCATACTTCCACAACTGTGTGCGGCTGAAGACGTCGATCACGTCGCCCGGCCTGACAGGAAGTGTATGGTAACGCTCACCGGCATACCACAGAGTAGGATGGGTGTTCTTTGTTCCGTTATAGAAACAGACGGAATCAAGAGCACTGGTATTTGTAATATCGGTAGAATCTAAATTGTATGCGCGTCCGTCGAGAGCTGCGCTATCCTCAAGTGTTGCTGCGCGAGCAACCTCAAGATAGGTGTTATCAGCGGGGCGGATGAGCGACGGGCTCCAGAATACACGAGCGCGCTGCGCCGGATGACGCTGTGCAACTGTTGAATCCGGAACGAAGTCGATGCGACCCTTATATGGCATCGTGATCGTATCGGTACCATCACGACGGCCATCCTGTGTCTCTTCTTTGAGATTGACGCGGACAAACTCCTGCGTTGTCTCATTGAAGACGAATACGGTCGTATAGTTACGAGCGCAATGGTCGCGGTTAAAATCATTCGAATCGATATCAGCCTGTAAGAAGAGCGGGTATCCGATCGGATGCGGTCCCACGAATTCGATCTGGTAGCGCATGATCTTGTTCAAGTACACCGGATCTTTCGTGAAGATGTCACGAGTCCAGCGGTGCAAGCCCTTACGGCCGTTCGAAGCAAGACCGATATCGGTCGGCAATCCGAGCGAGAACGCTTCGGTGATTGCCAGGCGGCGAGGTGTATAATCAAGAGTCTTGATATCCAGGCCTTTGTCAAAAATATCGTAGATGCGTCCTTCGAAAAGGAGAGTGTCCGGAACCGTTCCGATCGGCGTATAGGAATATGCCGAAGGCGGGAAACGATTGGGCTCATAAACGTTCGTGAAGCATCCTGCAGTATAGTAATCAACGAAGAATGTGCGTTGAATCGAACCGATCGGAAGCGTCGGAAGCTGTGTAATGAGATCCGGGCCAGTTTCACCCCAGAAGTTACCTCTCATGGTATCGACACCACCAAAGCCGTGCGGAGCATCGGGCAGGCGGATGATATAACGAGCGCGGTTATCATAGATCGCATTACCGCGAGAGTTCGACTCATGCTGCGGTTGCGGTCCTTCGAAATCGGCATAGATCGTAGCACCTGCATTCGGATCATCAGGATTGTTCATATCCGGATGCTCGAGATCAACTAAAGCGTTGTGTCTGCTGGTTGCAAAGTTATTTGCAATAAGCGTCTGGTTGGCAACGATGTTCAAACGGTAGTTATCCGAATGGATAGCCGATCCGGTGAAGGCCTGATTCTGCTCCATGCGTACGCGGCTCAGCACAAGAGTGTCCAAAGAGCCGGCAAACGGACTGACGCTGTTATTGATGGTCACATAAAGTGCTCCACCGCGACCGTCCTTATTGAATGAAGCAAGTGAATCGGTTGTCGATCCTAAATTTACCCAGTTATCACAGAAGCGGGTCAATTCACGAGGATCGAACGGCATTGCAATGTTTGCAGCCGGAGCGAGCGCATTAAAGGTATTCTCAACCATGAAACGGTTGTAGGAATTACCGATAGGACCGCTAGCGCCCATATTAAGGTAAACAGCACCGCCATTACCACCGATAACATAGTTGCGATGATACTCGACTGCGAAACAGCTGTCGCGAGTACCCAAGAATTCTGCACCACCACCAAGGACCTGCATTTCATATGCAGGGCGATTGATGCGAGGATCAAGCGGATTCACAAAATTTGCAAGGTGCCATGTGCGGCGAACCTGGTAATCAGGATTTGCATTCGGGTTCAAATACACGCTACCTCCGGCGATACCGGCGCAGTTGTTAAAGAAGCGAACGCGCAACTCGACCGAATCCCAACGCATCGGGAAGTTCGTCTGAGGAGAAAGATATCCTGTTACGTATGTATACCAGTTCTGATAAATTGCACCACCCTCATAATACGCTGTGTTGCTGATGAATTGGATGATTCCGGAATCACGAAGAACAAAAGGGTTCACCTGGATGACGTTATCGCCATCGATATTCAGAGAAGGTCCGTTCGTTGTAAGAGATCCGTTGTTCTGCCAGTCGCAATAGATCGCGCCGCCCAAGCCGGCAACGTTGCCGATGAAGCTGCCGCGATGAATAACTGCGAGACCCGGGTTACGCGATGTAAGAGCCGGAGGCGGCAACCACGACGGGTCTGCTGAAGTCTTGCTAACATAGATAGCGCCACCGCGCATGTTCTGATCGCCGGATTTTGCAATTGCGCTATCGCTGTTACAGCCGATAAGTGCAGTCGTCAAACCACTGTAATTACCAACATAAATGGCACCGCCGTAAGCCTGTTCATTGATGTGGAGATTACCGGAGATCAATGTATCGCCATGAGGATTATTTACCGTACAACGCTCGAAGTGCATTGTATCAAGCTCTTTGGGAATGTTCGATAGAATGCCCATCGGGAAGGCTACGCTATCGGCATATCCGAGGAAACCACTACGGAAGTTTGCCGAAGTAGCATTGTTACGAGCAGAGATATAGATAGCACCGCCGTAAGCGCCGGTATCGGGCCATAGCTGGCTGGAGTTCAAAGCTTTCGGATTAACGGTCTCGTTGTAAACGCGTGTATCGCGAATGATGAGCCTACGTACCTGATGGTTTGCCAAAGCAAGGCGTCCGTCGTCATTCGGGAAGTAGGAAGCGGCAGGAGCCTGCAAGAATGCAAAAGCGCCTCCACGATAGATAGCCTGGCAGCTATCGACGATCGCGTCATAGATCCACGTTTTATTAGAGAAGGTCGTCATAACGCCGCCCGTACCATTGGAGGCCTGCATGATCGCTAACGAATTGGTCAGCCTGAAATCACCGGGCACATCGACGTTACCATAAACGAGCTGGTTATCGATCGACTCTTTCTTTCTGAAATAAGCAAAACGAACGTTTGCAAAGAAAACAGAATCTGCTCCGGGCAGGACGACGATATGTCCCCACTCGTAGGATTTGCTGTTCACATTGATTCCTCGGAATTGGATCCGGTTAGGCAATACGTTCGGAATGCTCCGATCAAAGCCGTTGGCGATGATCTTACCGCCGACGGAGTCGACGATACGTCCACCAGGCAGGAAGTGCACTTCTGCACCCGGCTGGATGATGAGCTTTCCGGAAATACTGTAATTTCCCGATATACGATAGATCGTATCGGTTTGAGAATTAGCAGGAGTACGAGCGGCGAATGTTCTCGTCTTACCTGAGAGCAGGTATCCGCTAACATCTACGATGTACTGCGCTTTCGTTTCCTGGGCAACGCCCACGAATACGAGAGAGATAAAAAGTGCGATCAAGAAACGCTGCATATTGCCTCCGTTAGTGAGTAAATTACGGCATGATAAAAAAATTTTTTTGCCACTCGCTTCTGCGGGCATCCGGTTCGTATCTATTGTTGGTAACTGCTTCATAATAGTGATAGCTCTTTCGTTATTTCTCTGATTGTAAAAGTCTGCTTCCCTTTACTCGCACTGCTTGAGACGGCTTTCGCACAACTCGGAGCAGAATAAAAAAAATCATATAGCGCAACCGGCATCATCTGCCGGATTTTCTCTCTTGCCGAATAAAAGTCCGGCAAATATACGGAGAATATTACAGGATGACGCCCATTTTCAATAATTCGCGCTTTGCCGCGTCATCGAATTGCGTCCCCGGATAGTCCTCCAAAAGCTTGCGATAGATCTTTATCGCTTCATCTTTTTTGCCGGCCTGCTCGTAGTTTCTTGCAGCGGCAAGCGAGTAGTCGGCATTCATAGGGTTGATCTTCTCAATAGAAGCTGCACGTATGAATAACTTCGCAGCCTCTTCTTTGTTACCCTTATCCTCAAAAATAGTTGCCTTTCCCGATTCTACGGCTGCTTTGAGAAGCGGGCCATCCTCAGAAGCGTCATTAAAGGCCTGCATTGCGCTATCGAGCTTGCCGAGATAATAGTAGGCATTGCCAAGATAGAGCTTTGCAATCTGTCCGGCACGGGTTGAGCCGTACTCGGAAGCAATTTCTTTGAGTCCGCGAAGCGGTTCGTTCTGCAAGCGTTGTTTTGCATCGCCATCAATGGCTTTGCGCCATTCGCCGGACTGATACAGGCCGACGACGCGAGAAAGCATGATCTCGGCGTGTTCGCTATTGTCAGCTTGCTTCGAGCGCCAGTAAAAAACACCGGCAATAAGCGCAACGATAACGACTCCGACTCCAATAGCCTTTGAAGAATTATTCTTTATCCAATCGGAGCTTTTATGATAGGCAACAAGAAGCTCTTCCGATTGGGAAAGCTTTTCCTGGGGGGCAGCGGCCTCTTTAAGTTTCTTTTGTGAACGAATCATGCAGACAAATACTCTTACAGTGAGTGGAAAATAGTTGTGAGTGCGCCCGGAAGGACTTGAACCCTCAACCTTTGGAACCGGAATCCAACGTTCTATCCAGTTGAACTACGGGCGCCGACGCGAAAAACTCGTTTTTTCGTCCAAATTCGGCACCGAAACGAGTATATTTATACAAATATACGCTAATTTTGCCCCAAATTTCCCAAAACTGTGCTCCTAATAAACTACAGTCGATCAATTTTGTTACACGTGGGCCAAAGAAAATCGTCAAAATCGTTGTCCAATTCAGAATAATTGGGTCGAAATCACACTATTTTCCCCAGTCGATGACTTCCAGCCTTACACGGGCCAGCCCCATGCGATCCAGTCCTATGGCTTTGGCCGCTCCGTAGGAGAGGTCAATAATGCGTTCCGGCTTGACCGGCCCCCTATCATTAACCCTGACATTCACTTGGCCGCCATTCTTCAAATTAGTCACCCGGAGAATGGTCCCGAAGGGATAAGTCCGATGAGCTGCCGTCAGATCATCTTTATGGAAGATCTCTCCGCTTGATGTCTTCCTGCCATCAAATTCCTTGCCGTAGTAAGAGGCCAAACCCTCCTGCGTTGCCATAGCCCGAAGCGCAGGTGATGCGCAGCCGATAAGCAAGGAGCCAACGGCTAGCACTACTATTGCTCCGGCTACTATATTATATAGATACTGATATACGCAATTTGCCATGCTTGCGGACTTCCGATCCGGCCCGGCAACAAGGTTTTCTTTCATAAATACTCGGCTCGATTATTTCTCTTGAGGTAATCGACAACATCTTTGACCGATTGAGCATTTTCTCTATTGGTGATCAGGATGGCATCTCCCGAATGGACGACGACGAGATCGGTAAGGCCGTTCACGACGATCAATTCATCAGATTTCGAGAGCACGAGACATCCTTTAGAATTTCGGGCGATAATATTCTTTCCAGTTTCGATCACATTATTCTGTAAGTCCTTCTCTGCAAGTCTCCATACCTCATCCCAGCTTCCAACATCGCTCCAGCCAAGCGCTCCGGCCCGTAGAGCAAAGACGTTCTTTGCCCGCTCCATCACTCCGTAATCGATCGATACTCCGCGAATTTTGCTGTATGCATCGGATAGCTTTGCATCGAAGTCCGGACTTTCGGGTTGCGGAAGGTTGCCGAGATGCTCCAGAATATCTTCGGTATGTTTATGCATTGCCGAGAGAATCGACTTCACCGACCATATAAACATGCCGCTATTCCAGAGAAAATCTCCGGATTCGAGGAATCGTCGCGCCGTCTCCTTATCGGGCTTTTCTGCAAATCGCTTTACCCTGAAAATGTCTCGCAGCTCAAATTCACTGAATTCCGGAAGCTCTCGTTGCGAAGGAAGATGCTCTTCATCAAGTTGGAGGTATCCGTATCCTGTTTCCGCTCGAGTAGGATGAATCCCTAGAGTAACCAATCCGCCCGTTGCCTGAGCCAGACGGACGCCTCGATCAATGATCCGGGTGAACTCTTCCTCATTACGGATCAAGTGGTCTGCAGGCAAGACAACCATCACTGCCTCATCGCCATATCGCTGATGCAAGATATTAGCCGCAAGTGCAATGCACGGTGCCGTATTCCTGCCGATAGGTTCGGCAATGATATTGCGCAGAGGGATATGATCTGCATGCGTACGCAGAAGCTGGATATGGCTTCGATTCGTGATGATCAGGGTATCTTCTGCCTCAGCAAATTTTGCGACACGGCTCAGCGTACCCTCAAGCAAAGTACTGCCAGTTCCCATTACGTCTAATAGCTGCTTTGGGCGTGCTTCGCGGCTTTCGGGCCAAAAACGCGTTCCTACTCCGCCGGCCATGATGACGGGACAAATTTTTAGCTTAGTCATGCGCAATTCTTGGTACTCGTGCAGTGATATTTGTTAAGATCTCATAGGGTATCGTCCCTATTTTCTGTGCAATTGCAGAAGCGTTGATCGACGGAATTTTTGAGGAGATCAAGATCACTTCATCGCCGATGTGAACATCATCATTACCCATTTCGATCATGATCTGATCCATACAGATCGTTCCGCGAACAGGATACAGTTTTCCGTTGATTGCTGCAGATGTTCTGTTGGTCAGAGTTCTTGGATACCCATCTCCGTAGCCGGCAGGGACAGTACATATTGTTGTTTCCCGCTCTGCATGCCATCGGTGATTGTAACTGACACCTTCGCCGGCCTTGATCCGTTTTGTAAAAACAACTGAGCTGACCAATTCGAGCACAGGTTTCAGCTCTTGGGCATACTTCGCATCAAGCTCTGCAGAGGGCGGATAGCCATAGAGCATAATGCCCGGACGAACCATATCGAAAGCGCTGAGAGCCGGATCTTGAAGAATTGCACCGGAATTTGCGGCGTGGCTGAGGGGCACTTCAATTCCAGATCTGCGAATGGCACCAACAACTTCAGAAAAAACTGCGGCTTGCTTATGAAAGAACGACAGATCAAGTTCATCGCTTGTGGCAAAGTGAGTCGATATTCCTTTGAACTCGATCGATCCGGAATGTTGTGCGATCGACTGAGCGAATTGTAATGCATCAGTGGGTTCGACTCCTACTCGGCGCATCCCTGTATCAACTTTCAAATGCACGATCGCCTTCTTCCCGAGTGTAGAGGAGATCGATGCGATCATGTCTAACTGATGAGCGTCGCACAAAGTAAACTCCAGATCATTGGCGATGAATGCTTCGATCTCATCTTCGAGTGCTGTTGTAAGAACGAGTATCGGAAGAGTAGTTAACTTTCGCAGCGCGATCCCCTCTTCTTCAGTCGCTACTCCGAAGTAGCCGACTTCTACGCTAGCAATGGATGATTCAGCAATGATTTCCAAGCCGTGTCCATAGGCATTGGCTTTCACGACGGCCATAATAAGGGGCTTCGGACCTATCCGGCTCCGAACAGAACGGAGATTATGAAGAAAATTCCCTCGTGAGATCAGCGCACGTGTCGGGCGCATTCGTTAGAGTTAATAATGAGTACTGGGTCTTTCCCGATCGTAAGTGGAAAGTAAAACAATCTGCAGAGTCTTTAGTTTAGCGGTTGTCAATTCTTTTTTGTGCCTGTTGCAAATAGCTTCGAATCCGATCGCTCGGATCGTGTACTTTTGTCCCAAGCTGCACGACTTTTTCATAAGCATTATCGGCATCAAAAGGTTGGTGCTCGGCACGAAAATAATCTCCAAGCTCGGAATAGATAACAATAAGACTCGTGTCTTCAGTAATATGATCGCGAATTATCTGCATGGCTTTTGCGACCCGATTGAGCCGCAGTTGCGCCAACATAATGCTTGTTGTCACCTCCACATTGTGCGGATCGCTTTCAAGATACTTCTCCCAATATTTCGAAGCACTCTTATATTCATTCATCATCGCAAGGACTGTGGCCATCTGCAGCAGACGATCAGGTGCTACGTTCGGAACTGTAATGGTATCGGATTCCGGATTCGGGAAAAGATCTGTTGTTGAATTGCGCCTGATAATATTATCAATCGGATCTCCACTTGCTTGTTTGGAAGAACTGACTTCCGAGAGACGAACGATCGCAACTCCAACAGCGATCGAGATCAGTGACATCAGCAGGATAAACCGACCTCTAGCGAATGTTTTCGGAGCAGGCATCCCCGGAGTCTGCTGAAATCGTCTTTCACTCCATTTTCTGCGGAGTCGCTCGATATTTTCAGCCGAGAGGGCATCCTGCATTTCCAGAAGACGCCGGTAATCGTCTCGCGTCTCTTTTTCAAAGAGGATCTCCTTTGCACGATTGAGGTCCTGCATGAAGCGCTGAGCATCTTCATTGCCCTGATTAGCATCGGGATGCCAACGCTTTGCTAAGCGTCGATAGGCTTCTTTGATCGTTTGTTCGGAAGCGTATCGAGGAATTCCGAGAATGGAATAATAATCTTTCACCTTTCAGTGCAACGAATTATTTATCTTTCTCATTGCCGGAGGGTTCAGAAAAGCACTGCAACGATCAGCCCTGTCTGGCAACAGAGAGCCTGGCATTCGCCGCATCGAGTTCTGCATGATACTGATCGTTCGTCATTCCCAGTGCATGATCGGCATAGCGCTGGCGCAGATCGGCGATCTGGCGCTCTACATCGGCAATATTGATCTGGTTCGGACGCTCAGCAGTATCGGCAAGCACTGTTCCGCTATTTTGATGAAGCTCCAAAAATCCGCCGGATACATAATAGTGCTCTTCGGCACCGGAAGCAAGCACATACTTGAACATTCCAGGAGCAAGCTTGGCAACGATGGGCGCGTGGTTAAAGAGAACCTGGAAAGTGCCTACAGCTCCGGGCGCAGTGAAATTTTCGACTTCGCCTTCGAAGACAGTCTGCGTCGGCGTTACGATCTTGAGTTTAATGGTTTTTGACATAGCGGCGTCAAAACACGGTTGCTGAAAAGATAATTTCTTCGGCAGTCTTTGCCTTTATTCATTCTTTATTATCCGCTCGATCTGTCTCCTGTGCCGTAGGATATGAACAATGGCATGCTCCATCATTTGATCGATACTATAGACGACATTCCATGGCGTTGGCATCGTGATCGAATCGAGATCATCTTCCGACATCGTCCACTTGCCTTCAAAACTTGCTGCCGTATAGTCAAGTGCTTGGTGAAGTGCGGGAATGACGTCTGCCAGAGGCAAGTCTGTCTCGGGAAAGCTTACAGTCGCTTCTACTCCGATGGCAGTTCGAATCTTATTTGTGTAACTATACGCGGAGCCAACGACGTGTGTCATGATCTTTTGAATCGAATTGATCGACTCTCTCTCCTGAGGCCGCTCTTGCATGTATTGCTGCTCCGTCATGTTTTCGAGCAACGCAAAAAGCTCAACCGACGCTTTTTCATATTCGTCCTGCAAAGCTCCAAGACCACCTATGCGATAGATCTGTGACATCAAGTGTACGCAGTTACGATTTCTTCAATTCTTTATGACGGAAACATTCTACGATGTGATCGTTCACGATTCCCGTTGCCTGCATGTGAGCGTACATGATCGTTGAGCCGACGAATTTGAATCCGCGGCCGATCAAATCTTTGCTCATCGTATCCGATTCTTTTGTCCGTGCAGGTACTTCTTTAAGTGACTTCCACGTATTATGAATAACTCTGCCATCGGTGAATTGCCAGATATATTTATCGAAGCTTCCGAACTCCTCCTGCACTTTCAGATATGCTTTTGCATTGGTAACTGCAGAGCGAACCTTCAGATTATTTCGGATAATGGAAGCATCCTGGAGTAGCCGTTCGATTTTCTTCTCCGTGAATCGGGCAACCTTTTCAGGATCGAATCCGGAAAATGCTTTTCGATATCCCTCACGTTTTTTCAAAACCGTAAGCCATGAAAGTCCTGCCTGCGCTCCTTCGAGGACCAGGAATTCGAAAAGCTTGACATCATCATGAAGCGGAACGCCCCATTCCTTATCATGATACTCTATGTAGATGGGGTCGCTTACCGACCAGCCGCAGCGATGAATTTCAGCCATTTTTACACTTTACATAATCCTAAGCACCTGTAACCCATTGCAAATCAAGAAAATCAGTGTGCACACCACGAGAGCCCATTCCTTATGGAAAAAGCTAAAACCGGGAATTCCCCTGTTTTAGCTTTTTCTGCGAAGATCACGTATTCGCGAGTACAAATATACGAAATTTTCGGGGAAAATGCAATAGGGAAATGTAGATTGTGAATAATTTGTGAATATTTTTTTGTGGCCTAAATCCGAAATAATAATAAAAAAGGCGGGCAACTGCCCGCCTTTTATCATCATATTTAAGAGCTTAGCGACTCTCCAGTTCGATCGTCTTTGCCTTTTCGAAGACTTCCTCGATCGCTCCGACCATGTGGAATGCCTGTTCCGGAATATCATCGCATTCGCCGGAAAGGATCATCTTAAAGCTCCTGATCGAATCCTCAAGCTTTACATATTTTCCTTTAAGTCCGGTAAACTGTTCGGCCACGAAGAACGGCTGGGATAAGAACTTCTGAACTTTGCGGGCGCGCTTAACGATCGTCTTATCTTCATCCGATAATTCGTCCATTCCAAGGATGTTGATGATATCCTGGAGGTCTTTGTATTGCTGCAGGATATTCTGCACTCCGCGAGCCGTATCGTAGTGATCATTGCCTACAACGTCAGGCGAAAGAATGCGGCTTGTCGAATCGAGCGGATCGACAGCGGGATAGATACCGAGTTCGGAGATTGCACGCGATAGTACGGTCGTAGCATCTAAGTGAGCAAACGCTGCTGCCGGAGCAGGATCGGTAAGATCGTCAGCAGGAACGTAGATCGCCTGTACCGAAGTGATCGAGCCTTTCTTGGTTGAGGTAATGCGCTCTTGAAGCTGTCCCATCTCCGTGGCCAATGTCGGCTGGTACCCTACGGCAGAAGGCATACGGCCAAGTAATGCCGATACTTCCGAACCGGCCTGAGTGAATCGGAAAATATTATCGATGAACAGAAGAACGTCTTTGCCTTCTTCGTCGCGGAAATATTCTGCGAACGTCAAAGCTGTCAGGCCAACGCGCTGACGAGCTCCGGGCGGCTCGTTCATTTGGCCGAATACAAGAACGGTTTTGTCGAGAACTCCGCCTTCTTTCATTTCAAGATACAAATCGTTACCTTCTCTTGTGCGTTCGCCCACTCCGCCGAAAACAGAGTAACCGCCATGATGCATAGCGATATTATGGATCAGCTCCATGATGACGACGGTTTTTCCTACTCCGGCGCCGCCGAAAAGTCCTGTCTTGCCACCTTTAGAATATGGCTCAAGCAAGTCGATAACCTTAATGCCTGTTTCAAGGATCTCAGCCTTTGTAGAAAGATCTTCAAATTTCGGAGGGTCGCGGTGAATCGGCCAGCTATATTTCGAATCGATCTGAGCACCGCCATCGATCGTTTGGCCGGTTACGTTGATCAATCTGCCCAAGGAATTCGGTCCGATCGGTACAGAGATCGGTGCGCCGGTATCGAAAGCCGGGACGCCACGCGTCAAACCGTCAGTAGAATCCATTGCAACGGCGCGAACGCGATCTTCGCCCAAATGCTGCTGTACTTCGCAGATCAGATCTTCCTTTACTCCGTCAGGATTGACTCTGGGGATCCTAATTGCGTTCAGGATGGCAGGAAGTTTTCCGCTGGAAAAATCAATATCAAGTACAGGTCCGATAATTTGAGCAATAATACCTTGATTCATAAATATTGGGCGTCTAAAGTAGAGATAAAATTTTAGTCAGGAGTAAACAGAAACCTCTGTGGTAGGGTTTCGCTGAGGGGGCTAGAAGACGTATAGGCCCTATAGGACTTATAGGACTTATA
>JAUZOQ010000061.1 GCA_030706385.1 Bacteroidota bacterium
CTATTATAGGTCACCCAGACAGTGCCGAAGCTATCAACAGCAGCAATAATATTATCATCAATGGCAGCGACAAATCGCGTATCCGTGATATTCGGTGGACCGCCGATATCCTTCCAAGTTTTCCCTTGATCGGTGGAGCGCCGAACTCCCGTGAAGGTTTGCACGTAGAGGGTGCCGGATCCTGAAGTGATCGAACCGCAATGATAAGGAAGGGCCTGCTGGTCATTGGGGACCCAAGTTGTTCCATTGTCGGACGAGATAAATATCCTGGAGCTTTTATCCGTCCGTGCACTTAAGTCGTCATTGACTACATAGAATGTAGATGTGTCGCATCTATCTTGAGTGAAGGAATAGCTATCGGGATTAAAAGTCCCCGGATGAGCGAACCAGGTCACGCCATAGTCATTCGTTTCATAGATGTGTGCTCCGACAGTAGGCGGGCGTTCAAATCCTCCGCTCAGATATGCAGTCCCGGCTTTTCCGGCATGGACCTGATAGGCAAGACTATCGGCAAGAGTTATGGTCCACGTCATTCCGCCATCGATCGTCATATAGCGATCTCCTGCATACGAGCAGGCGATGATGTTATTCGGAGTGCCGACAAAACATGCGCCTTCGATACTTGGATACGGACGGTAGGGATTCATCGGCCGATGCTGAACCCACGAAAGCCCCTGGTCTTGAGTGATATAGATCTCTCCATTCTGCGTGGTTACCAGCCCAATATTGTCATCGAAAAAAGAAATATCTTTGATGCAAGAATTATTGAAGCCATTGAATGGCGTTCGCATGCTCCACGATTTGCCGAGATCGCTCGACATCCAGACGTCCCGATAGCCTGCCCAGAGAATTCCGTTATGACTGATAAGTATGCCCCCGCCGATATAAGGACGCGCGATTGGCAAAATGACATTCGGAGCGACGAGAGTCCATTGCGCGAGAAGATCTGCTGCGGCAAGATGCATTACTGCCAGGAACACGGGACCGATAATGCGAAGTGAATCGCTCAGACTCCGCTGAGCGCATGCCTTCGTCTGCGCCGCTTTTTTCATGGAAAGATAACGCCTGTTCTCCGTATGGGGTTCAGCGTTGGTGGGCATCCTCGATCTTGGACGAGGTACTAAAGACAAGTTTGCAGTGCCCCACGAACTGTGAAAAAATATTCACGCTTAATTAGGGCAAGATCTCTTGCCCTGCCGTTACAAATCTTTTCTCTGCGGCGTACCGAAAAGCAACGATCGGCATGATTGAAACAGTATTCACAACTTTCACTATGCTTGTGGGTTATTTAAATAGACACCTTCACAATCCAACCAAAGGAGAATAGAGATGAATAAGATCGCACATGGATTCCTGGCAGCCATAGGCGCCTCAATAATCGTCATCTGCGTAACACTTGCATTTTCCCGATCACTCGGAGAACGAGGAAGTATTCACGCAACGGTCATCGACGCAGCAACCGGAGCGCGGATCACGCACGCCATCGTGCGTATCGTCGAAACACGACAAGGCTCGTTAACTAATGACAAGGGCGAGGCAACATTCAGTCTTGCCACCCCTGGTATCTATACTGTTATCGGAAAGTATTCCGGATATATGCCGGATACGATCAAGAATGTATTTGTATCGGAAGGCAAGACGACTGAAGTCGCAATTGCTCTTACTGCTCGAGTCGGAGATTCGACAAGTAGATTGATGATATCAAACGGCTTGGTGCTAAGTGATGCAGCGCTGAGTGATGCAGCAAAGGGAGGATTTTCCGTACAGGGAAGCAAGGGCACGGCCAATTCCGAGCGGATAAATACCGGCGGATCGGGGGATGTGCTTGCTCCCAGTTCGAACGGCGTGATTGGAAAATCCAAAGTTTCTGCATTCGCAGCATATGAAGTAGAGGCATACGCTCCACCGCCGCCGGTCAGAGGCGAATTCAATACTGCTGAATATTCAAAGATCGATGAGAATGAGTACAAGGATGTGCGACACGACCCGCTCTCGACTTTCTCGATCGATGTTGACGGAGCATCGTATAGCAATATCCGGCATTTCATAACTACAGGTCAAGCTCCGCCGAAGGATGCCGTTCGTATCGAAGAGATGATCAATTATTTCAAGTATCAGTATCCGCAGCCGAAAGACGGACATCCGTTCTCGATCACGACTGAACTCACGGAATGCCCATGGAATAAAGAGCATAAACTCGCAATGATCGGTTTGCAGGGGAAGGAAATTCCGAAAGAAGAAGCGCCGCCGGCAAATCTGACATTCCTCATTGATGTCTCAGGTTCCATGATGCCGCAGGAACGCTTGCCGCTCATTAAGCGTGCGTTCACCTTGCTCGTCAATGAGTTGCGTCCGCAGGATAAAGTCGCTCTCGTAACCTATGCCGGAACTCCGGGATTGGTATTGCCGCCAACATCCGGAGCGAAGAAGGATCTGATACTTGAAGCTCTTGCACGGCTTGAATCCGGCGGATCGACAGCCGGAGGAGCAGGCCTTGAGCTCGCTTACAAAGTGGCTGAAGAAAACTTTGACAAAGAAAAAAATAATCGGGTAATCCTTGCAACCGATGGCGATTTTAATGTCGGTATTTCCAACACCGGAGAACTCGTTCGCTTCATCGAGAAGAAACGTGAGACTGGGATCTATCTTACGACGATCGGAGTCGGCGATGATAATTATAAAGATGCTCGCATGAAGGAGCTTGCTGATAAAGGGAACGGCAACTACTACTATGTAGATAATATTCTCGAAGCCAAGAAAGTCTTCGTCACGCAGATGGGTGGAACGCTCAATTCGATCGCAAACGATGTGAAGATCCAGATCGAATTCAATCCGGCACAAGTGAAAGGATATCGATTGATCGGATACGAGAGCAGAATTCTTGCAAAGGAAGATTTCAATAACGATAAGAAAGATGCCGGTGAGCTTGGCTCCGGACATACGGTCACGGCACTCTATGAGATCATTCCTCCCGGAGCAAGAGGCGATGAACTTCATTCTGTGGATTCGCTGAAGTATCAAGCCAACACCATTCCAACCAAACAATATGCAAGCGATGAAATTATGACGGTGAAATTTCGCTATAAGAAACCGGGAGATAGCACCAGCATCCTCATTGAGCATCCTGTTAAGCAAACGGCAGCCCGGTTCGAAGAAGCATCGAATAATCTTCGATTTGCGGCTTCAGTAGCGGAGTTCGGTATGCTGCTTCGTGATTCAAAGTTCAAAGGCGGATCAACAGTGCCTATTGCTCTGTCTCTTGCTCGTTCGGCCAAGGGCGAAGATTCCGAAGGCTACCGTGCTGAGTTCATCAAACTCATCGAAGCGTATCAGTTACTTGACAAAGCTGAGAAGTAATCGAATTTCAGTTCGGATAGATCCATCGCGCCTGCTCATTTGTGAGCAGGCGCGCTGTTTCTCTTTCGTTACGGTTGACTTCAGCTATATTTGTAGAAATCGTCACCGAGTTTATGCAAAAGACTTTCCTTGTTTTTTCTCTTCTGCAGTTCTTGATCTCAACCGCTTCTGCGCAATCTCCGGCTGGTTCGATATCCGTTAAAGTTCTTGATGCAAGCAACGGTAGGGCGATAACATTCGGAAGTGTAGAAGCTACGAATAGGTCTCCAAACCCTCACCTCTCCGTTCTGCGGGCGTCGACGAGTGCAGCCTTCAACCGAAATGGAAGACCATCAATTCTCAATGGCTTGGAACCTGGTGCGGATTACGAGGTTCATGCCTGGTCGACTGGCGCCTATGACGAACAAAGAAGAATTCACGTGAAAGTCCTCTCAGGAAAGACAACCTATCTAACAATTTCCTTGCATCCCATTTCCAATTTGCGGCTACCTCAAAGACCTGTACCGGTACCACCTCCGGCCCCAGCAAACACCTATTGGATGAAGAAAGCTAATTAAATTGCAGCGAATCACCTTCTGATGATCTTTTTAATGCCCTTCATCACGAATTTCTTTAAGTAGAGGAAAAGCAATCTCCACTGTGTCTTGCCGATACGGCTATCGAATTCCAATAGGAAGTGGAGATCGCGGACATCTTCATCGGTCATCGGAAGGGAAATGGTCGAATGCGGCATCGATTCGGCATTGGACGAATCCTGATGTCCATCTTCAGCAACATTCATCGCACTCTCCAGCAGTTTTTGCAGCCGGTCGTCGAGAGCTTCTAACCGCTTGGTCAGTTCCGGATCCTTCTCATACTTTAGAAGGAAATTGATGTGATCATGCATGATGGCGATCTTCTTCGTCATTTCCGGAGTAAAGAACTCTTCAGCATCAGCTTCGAGGGATGCGATAAGCATTTCAAGATCATCGACTTCCTCTGAACTAGCTCGGAACATGTGCAAATCGTCGAAGTCATCGATCTCCACGTAGACGCTTGATAGCCTCTGGAGTTCGTGTCCGTATTGCTTGCTGAATTCCTTTGCAAACTCGGCTTTCTTTTCGCGCAGTTGCGAACGCACGTAGCGCAGAGATTGCTCATACTGATGGTGTTTATCGTGCGCTTGCGAATGCTCCAATCCGCGGGAAAGCTCGTGTTCCTGATAGAAAAGATCTTGCAAGAGTTTGGTATTACCGTATTTGCCGGAAAGGATGATATCATCGATCATTTTTTCGGAGGCAAAAATATTCGCATGGCCGATCTTGATCGTATGGATCTTGATATTCTCATCCAGCTTCGATCGGATAAGTTCTTCGTCGATCGCAACTGCTCCATCGGTAATGACAAGTATTTCAGCGCCTGAGAGATGCTCGACATGCTCGATCTCCTCCAGCGCAGTAAGCAACGCTTTTTGGAGCACCGTCCCATTACCTAGATCCGTGATGCGCAGAATATGCCTGATAAGCGAATTATAGCTTTCCACATCGACTGCCGAATGCATTTCGCCTACATGATCGTCGAAAGTTCGAAGGCTGATAAAGCCCATATCGGCTTTATTGCGGTCGAGAAAATGCATGAGGATAGCCTGAGCAAGATGAATACGGTGGTGATGTCGCATCGAGCTCGAAGTATCGAAAAGCACGAAGACCTTTTGTTTGCGGCTATCGAAAGAGAAGCTTTCGCCGATCTCCTGCACCGGAAGGATCTTCGGTGTTTTCGAAACCGGCATCCACAACATACGCTCAGCAAGCCGCTGATCGAAGATCGAATCCGGAAGTGCGAATTGCCAGGAATAGATCCGTGCAACATCGCGACGGTTTCGGATGAAATCTGCCTCGTATTCTTCTCCGGTGATCACTTCCGGCGCGAACATCTCTATTTCCTGACGGGTCTTGGTATGCTCTAAAGTTGGCAGGCGTAATGCAGGTTCAAGCTTGCTTCGTAAGGTGCCATCTTCAGTTTCGAGAATTCGCGCGATCTCGAACACGGCGGTGAATTCTTTCGGAAGGTGGTCATAGATATGCCCAAGGAATCCAAATTCCTCCATCCGCTGGAAAAATGAGCGCTCGCTGGACATAAGATCTGGGCTGAATAACCTCGCTCAAATATATGAAGAAAAAGGCCGGAGAAGGCAAATCACGAAAATAGGCCCTAATAATCGTAAATTCTATTCGTCGTCAAGCATGGTCTCGTCGAATCCGGCCCTTGCAAGTGCCCTTCGGACTCCTTGCATAACCTTGGGTGTATCGAGTCGGGTGGCGACAGGAACATCTTTTGCCGATACTAATTCTTCAAGCACTCTTGCTGCCTCTTCGCCTGCGAGATTCTTGCATTGTTCATATACACCATTCGGTCCTTCTTCAAGAGGATTATGCGAACTGAGAATCGTTCGGATGGCACGGGCAATGCTCTTCGTAGGGGCAGGAACGAGCAGAGAAGCAAGGGCTCCGTGATCGAGCCGAAGTTTTGCAGCCATTGGCAATGGCTCGCCTCCGCGCAGTTTTTGCGCCAGAGGGAGCAATATTTTTTCCTCCAATCCGATGTGTTTGAGCAAGCCTTGGCGGAATTGATCGTAGCTTGCCATATCTATGTGCTCGGAATCGGCAAATGCTGCATCCAGAAGTCCATCCAGCCTTTTGTGGTCGGCTTCCATAAAAATACGCAAATCTGATTGATTTTCCATGTTAAAATGAGAGAATAGCTCTTCCAAGCAAACATTGCCACAGAGTATTGATTCCTTATTGGGCAAATTGTGTTGGCGTATCGGAAAAAGAAAAGTAGGTATTGTGACCTATGTCATATGCTTTACTGAGGCATTTCGGGTATTTTTGTAATAGTCAAAGGATAATGAACACTTTATTCAGCGATGAACTCTTAAGTCGGTATGGTGCAAAGCTGGTGGATTTGGATAAGGGAGAGATGCTTTTTGCCCAGGGCGAGCCGGCAACGAATTTTTACATCGTAAAGAGCGGCAGGGTAAAAATGTCTCAGTTCAACGAACAAGGGCGAGAATTTATCCAAGGACATTTTTCACATGGGGAGACGTTTGGCGAACCACCGTTCTTTGCAAAACTGACCTATCCGGCATCTGCTCTGGCGATAGAGAAAAGCGAGATCTGGAAGGTCGCTTACGACCGGTTCATGGAGCTTCTTCGTGATCATCCCGCAATCGCTATCGGCATGATCGAAGCACTGAGTGACAGATTGATCTATAAATCAATGATGCTCAGGGAATCAGCGGTCGAAGAAGCCGAACACCGCCTGGAAACGCTTCTGAAATACATAAAGAAGGATCACGGAGTCCCGGCGGAAAAAGAATATTTGATCAAGCTCACACGGCAGGAATTAGCCGATATGACCGGATTGCGTGTCGAAACAGTGATCAGAACGATCAAGGTAATGGAACAAAAGGGAGTATTGGAGATCATCGAAGGAAAGATCTTCCTGCTTCCGAGGAAACGACGAATAAGTACATAAATTAAAAAGGATATAGTATGACTACAGTAGAGAAACCATTGAGTGCTATCGTTACGGAAAATTTCAATAGCGCGTCCGTTCTGGAAAAATACGGTCTTGATTTTTGTTGCAAAGGTAACATGAGTTTGAAAATTGCGTGTGAGTCCCGCGATCTCGATCCCGAAACGATCGCCCGCGAACTTTCCGAAGTAACGTATGAAGAGTCTTCGCAACGCTATTTCCAGTGGGAGCTTCCTTTTCTCATCGATTATATCATTAACAACCATCATTCTTATGTTCGCGAAAAGATTCCGACACTATTCATGCATTTGAATAAAATCTCCAATGTGCACGGCCAGAGGCATCCCGAATTCCTGGAAGTCGAACGGATCTTCCATAAAGTTGCCGAGGATCTGAGCCAGCACATGGTCAAGGAAGAGAAAATGCTCTTCCCGGCGATCAAGATGATCGCGCAAGCAAGAGCCGGTGGCGAGAAACTCCCGGGGCTGCCATTCGGAAGCCTAATGGGGCCGATCTCCGTCATGCTCAGTGAGCATGAAACAGCAGGAGAGGAATTAGAGCAGATACGCGACTTGCTCAATGATTATACTCCGCCCGAGGATGGCTGTACGACCATTCGTGTGACCTTTAAGGAATTGGAAGGATTTGAAAAAGACCTGCATAAACATGTCTTCCTGGAAAATTCCATACTCTTCCCCAAGGCTAGCCGAATGGAGAAAGAGTGAGCGCAAATCAATTGCAAGTCTGCAATTGCGACAAAATATTTGAATTCGACGATCAACTATTACTCATACGTCAAATACTACATCAAAATGAAACCAATCTATATCATCGGTATTCTTTTAATACTTGCTGTCGGAGCCGGAGCATTCTTCTTCGGCCAGAAAAAAGCCTCAGATAAATATCATGTGATCTCCGGTTTTGCCTGGGATAAAGATGAATGGGCAAAGCGCACCAAAGGCATCAGAACCAGCTATAATCCCGATCACGATCTGAATACAGAAACCTTAACCCTTGTACCGGGCGATGAACGTTGGCTCGATTTCATGTTCTGGTGCTTCAATAACAAACTAGCAGAGCATCAGGTCGAAGCATACGGTGGCACCGAATGGGATGGACCGAAAGGGGGAGTGATCTTTCACTGGGCCCCTGGCTCGCGCTGGGAGACGCATACTCTTGCAAGCTTCGGGTTCACAGTCGGCCATACGATCGGTGAACACGAATGGAAGGATACTCAATTTCCGGAGTTCTTCGAAAAGTACGGTGGCACCTACGGCATCAATGTGAAGGACCGTCTCGCAGAGATCGATACTGCATCTCCGGCAGGATGGGCAGAATTCCTCGAGTATTGCGGCGGCCCGAACAGTCCATACTATAGATACCTCTTCCATCAGGAAGCAGTGGTCGATCCGGTCCGCGAGCGTATCTATCTTATCGGCGGACAAGGTGTGGCATTCGAATACACTTACGAGCGATATTACCATGAATTGCGCGAAGTGCTGACGGATGCGAAGGCTTTCCAATTTTTCCAAATGTATGATCTTTATGGACCGGGATTTGCCTGCATGACAGGATGGGCAAAGAACAAGCTCTCGGCACAGCTGCATGGATTCTCATTCACGGACGACACGAGTAAGTGGGTGACGAAGCCGGGTGTTGCTAAGGCAGTGAAATACGATCCGAATCCGCCGCTTCCGAAAGTTCCGAAGATGCGTGAAGGCTCTGCCGCTTTAGCAGGCCAGGATATCTACCGCAAGCAATGCACACCATGTCACGGAGTCTTCGGAGATGGCAAAGGATTTCTCGCTGCAGGATTTGAAGTCAAGCCAAGAGATTTCCGCCAGGCGCAGTATAAATTCCGCTCAACCGTCAGTGGAGCGCTGCCGACGATGGGCGATCTTGAACATATCATTCGTGTAGGTGTTCCGGGCGGGACGATGCCGGCCTGGGGTGAATTTCTTTCGAAGGAAGATATTCATAACGTTGCTGTCTACCTTACGACATTCTCCGAGCGTTTCTTGGATGCCTGGAATTCGAAAAAAGAACCTGAGCTTCTGCCGATCACAGCCATGCCCGGAAATCTTGGCTCACTTGTCGGAAGAGGAAAAGAAATGTATATGCAGGCGCAGTGTGCAAAATGCCATGGCGAGTCAGGCGTTGGCAATGGCCCATCAGCTCCGGAGTTGAAGGATACATGGGAAAATCCGATAAAGGCAGCAGATCTTACCTATAAGTGGCAGTTCAAGAACGGTTTTCAGCCACGCGATATCTACCGCACATTTAACGGAGGATTGAACGGAACGCCGATGCCGTCCTACAAAGATAACTTCACTTCCGATGAAGATCGCTGGGCCCTCGTTGCCTACGTTCTTTCTCTTTCTCCGGAGAAGCGACCGGTACTGCATCTGAAGGATTTCCGAAACAAGTTCTCTTCTGCGATAGATTCTAACGGAATAGTACGGAGGTAATATGTTACGAAAACTCAATTTGAAAATGATCGGATGGATCGGTGGTCTGACTCTCGCATTGCTAGTCGGTATTCTCGTCAAGCAGGCGTACTTCACCGACAAGTGCGAGCGCTATATGACCATCGGAGGGAAGTCCAACCCTTGTCAGTGTACGCAGCGCATCGAGCGGTAAGATGCAGCACTAACATATCATTTAATCCAACGCCGTTCGTCATCATGAACGGCGTTGTCTTTTAGAATATTCTCTTCCATTTCATGAAAACCTCAATCACTACTTTCTGCTGTTGCCTCGCGCTGCTGGTTATTCACACCTCAGCCGGCTATGGGCAAACCGATACTTCCTTTAAGCCTTCGGGAAAATTGAATTTGCTTTTGTTCGGAGATTATTCATATAAACTCCACGCCGATTCGGCTAACCGCGGCCTCGGCCAGTATTCCGGAGTGCCGAAGGCATTTGCGAACTTTCAGATCCGACGGTTTTACCTCGGATATAACTACGATCTATCTCCAAATTTCACAACGGAATTTCTCCTCGCGTATGAAGATGGCGGAGGAGCGTCGGCAACGCTCGATGCGGGGAGCGAACGTTCGTTCTATCTAAAATTTGCCAACATTCGCTGGAAGAATATCCTTCCAGGGCAGGACGTTGTCTTCGGAGCTCAGCCGACGCAGGCCTTCGTCACATCGTCGGAAAAGGTGTGGCTGTATCGATCGATCGAAAAAACGCTCTTGGATAAAAATAAGATCGCCGGTGCAAGCGATATCGGTATTGCTCTTCAAGGAGCGTTCGACGAGAAGAACTTCGGTTATGACATCCTCTACGGCAATGGTTCAGCACAGAAATTGGAAAATGATAAATTCAAGAAACTCTCGGGAGATCTATGGGCAAAGTTTTTGGATAAGAGGATCATCGTTCAGTTCTATGCAGATCTGAACAGAACTTCGGACGTTCCAGCCAAAGACAACAGCACACTAAAACTCATGCTTGCCTACCAAACGAAGCCTCTAACAATCGGAGTGGAAGGATTTCTCCAAACGCAGGCGAATGCCGTTATCCGAGCAGCCAAAGTTCAGGATTCTTCCGGCTCAACCGAGACACTAGATATCAAGCCGCAAGGCATATCCGTTTTCATCGAGGCTCAACTTCTGGAGAATACACTTAATGGCTTTCTTCGCTACGATCTCTTCGACCCCGATCATAACTTCGATGGCAATCTCGTAGGTTATCCGGCAGGCTATTCTAGTTCGAAGGAGAGTTTTATTGTTGGTGGTCTCGATTGGACCCCGTATCCGAATATTCACATTATGCCGAATCTTTGGTACACGGGATATTCAAGTAAGGCCGATGGAAGTTCAGGCAAGCTCCAATCCGATAACGACTTTGTTTCACGGATAACGGTATTCTATAAATTCTAGCTAAAACTTGAACATGCTAATGAGGACTCCGAGCGCTGTAACCACGGATTCTTGAATTCCGATGATCTTGATCGGCAGCCTCACATAAGTTTTCTTGTTCATGGAAATCAGGAGAAGCCGGAAGAATGAAATGCCGATAACTGCAATTGCGGAGAGCGGAAGGTAACCATACTGCACAAGCAGGATCATTACAATCAGCGCCACGACATGATAGATCGACGCAAGCCGAACTCCGCGGCCTGCCGATAGCCTAATATTAACACAGAGCACTGAGCCGCAAAAGAAGAAGGCTGCGAGCAACCAGATTGAAACCAGAAACTCGATCCGTATCGGGCAGCGCGCTGCAACAATCGTAAGGGGAGTGATTAGTGATAACCCGACGAAGCCGATGAGCGAAAGGATGATCGGATTGCTGCGTTTTCGAATGAAATAAAAATAGAGCACTGCTACCATTACCACAGGTATTCCGATGAATACCGTTTCAGGCGCGCGGATGAGAATAAGGGCTGCACTCGAAAGTGCTACGACTACAAGGAACAAACTGAAGAGATCAAATTGCGCGTTACCCTTCGATCTGGGTCGGAAGATCCGCCGAATCGGTTCTTGAAGGAAGAAGAGCGAAAGGGGTAGGATAAGGGCTAACGCAAATCCAATCACGTCAACACAAGTCGAATAGACGATTCCCAACAACCATGCTGCCAGCAGGACGACGTAGGCTCCGTGTTCTTTTGGGATAGAAATTTTATTCATTCGAAGGTTAGTAAGCATAATATTCCGCTGCATAGTTCATGCAGTACTCGCGGTGCACCATTTCCAGGATCATGGCGTTATCTTTACGTCATTATAGCATCATTCTACTCCTATGCAAAAATCGATTCAATTCTCTGTCGTAACATTCCTATGTGCGTTGATCTATACCGGATGCTCGTATGATCCGGGACCGAATTCGTTAGGACCCGGGAAAACAATTCCTGCAAAGCCCGGTTCGACCTATACGTTCAAGAATGTGCAAACCGATACAACCGGTAAAGCCATTGATTCCACAACCCGTTACACACGTGACTCCGTAGTTGCCACCGGTAAGGATACGTTGGGCAGGACGAATGTCACAGACATAGCAAATGTCGATACAACCTATGGCTTTGTCCTCAGCCACACATATCTAAATTTTGAATCGAACGGTGATCTCTCCGTGTATGTGGGTGGCAATGGCAGCAGTTTCGCCGGTGTTGCTCTTCCGGATTGGCGTACGTACCCGATGCAGACGCATACAACTTTCGGAGTGAAGGTTGCCGATACAACGATCACATTCCCGGGAATCCCGCTACCGATACCACTGAAAGTATTCGATTCGATGTTCTATGTCAATAGCGGTGTCTATACGGTAGGTACTGCGAGCATTCCGGTATTCAACATGAAGGAGTCACTAACATATGATGCTACAATACTTTTTTCTGCTATCACGACGAGCACGGCGCGGCATATTTCCTTCTCCCCGTCCCTCGGATATATCATTTCCGATATTACCGATCCTACGAAAAGTCCGATCGGTGCGATACCTTCGTTTGGCGGCCTCGAAGTGACGCTAATAAGTTACAAACTGAAGTGACCCTCTGTCATCATTAATATAGAAGTAAGCCCTGCATGCATAACCAAATCCAGCTTCTTCTTTCGCGAAGACTCGTTTTTGTTGTTGTACTGTGCTGCTGCACCTCTGTGTATGCGCAGCCCAGTGGTGGAAGATGGACTACCGCTTCAAAGCTTCCGGGACTATCCGAGACCGGGCATCTCTTGTTCGTCGATAGCTTGCTCGGCTACTACATCGGTCATGATAGCGGCTATGTGACGAAAGATGGCGCACTGACCTGGACGCAGATCACATTCCCGCCCGATGTGATTCCGGCTCCGACGTATCTGTTCGCACCTTCGCATAACACCATTATTGCTTTTCAAGGAAGGCGTTCCGATGGAGTCATCGTACCAAGCATCATCAAGAGTGTGGATATGGGCTCTACCTGGTCTGTAGTATCCACCGATCCTCTTCCGACAATTAAAACTCTTAGCATGTGGACGGATAATGATGGATTCCGCATCTGGCTTGACGATAACTACAATGATTACTGTGGCGTCACTCACGACGGCGGTAAGACGTTCACCGACATTCGCGGCGATACGACTCTGGAAAAATACATTAGCAAGCTGAAGCCGCCAAGTCCGCTGAGCATCCAATCTGCCTGGAGCGATGATATGCATGGAGTGCTTTCCGTATACTCGACTTCTGGCACGAAGAAGCCATACCCGGTACTCACAACTTCTGACGGTGGCAAGAACTGGACAGAACATTATCTGAAATTCAAAGGAGATTCCTCCATTCAACATTCATTCGTCTACCTCTATCCGGGCTCCAGCAGTATATGGGCATTACCTTCTCCGGATCTTCAGGTGCAATATTTCTATTATTCGTCGGATTTTGGAGCGACGTGGGTAGCAACGGATACGTTACTCCGCAACGGACTTGGCGGCGCATCCATCGAGCAGCTTGCACCGGTTTCGGCATCTGCATCATGGGTGGTCATGGTTGGAAATTACCGCAATCCTGCCGGAACGCAGAATGTGATCTCATACAAAGAGATCGGCGGAAAGTGGATCGGAGTCGATACACTACGAAAAGGCAATTTCCCCAACCCGCAGCCAACGATCACGAATATGCAGTTCGTCGATGCCACTCACGGATGGGTGATGACGAAAATGAGTGCACTGGACTCCGTCTTCATCTATAGATACGCGACGACGGTTCCAAGCGGTGTGGAGCAGCTGATCGCTTATACCGATTTGCGATGCGTTCCGAATCCGGCATCCTCTAAACTTGGCATTATGGGCTTTGGGGTAAATGAGCAGGTCGGTGAGATCAAGCTGATCGGCACACTTGGCGGAGTGTATTCGCTTCAGAGTATTCGAAGCGATCAAGGAATCGATCTTGACATTCATCAAATTCCGAACGGCTGGTATATTCTTAGCGTGTCAACTTCTACGAGGCGGTTCGATACACCGGTTCTGATATTGCATTAATAGGATTTACTGGAAGCATTTTCGCGGCGGAGGATGCCCTGGGCAGGTGGCGAAGAGCCGCTTCCGAACCGGCGAACGCTTTTTCGCCGGAAACGTTTTTAATTGCTGATTATCGTAACGGCGGGAAATATTTCAGTAACTTTGCATTGAATGCTTTCCCGTGCGCGTTCTATTGTTGTGTATTTTTTACATTTCATGCTACAGTCGGTATCTATAATGACGACACGACGGATACGTTTCATCTCTCTCTTAACCTTTGTTTTTATTTCGGTATTCACTGCTTTTGCCTTTGCACAAGGGCAGGCCGGTGCATCGCATGCAATTGCCCGCGGTTTTGCCGATACCCATGCAGAGGATCTCAAGAATCTCAATTCTCCCGCCGATGAGGCTACTCCGATCATTTCCGGTGATGAAGGCACATTGTATTTCACGAGCTATCGTAGCGGTGGCAAGCAAGTTATCTTGCGGTCAAAGCGAAAGTCGCTTACCGAATGGGGCGATCCCGAACTCTTTTTGGAGATGCCGGAAAAAGGAAATGTCAGTGCGCTATCGGTTGCTGCCGATGGAAGAACGTGCGTTCTGCAGGGTTGTAACTTAGAGGATGGTATTTTCAAGACCTGCGATATCTATCAGGCCGATATTGAAGACGGGCAATTGAAGAATATGCATCCGCTCGGCAAAGATATTAATTCCGAGTGGTGGGACGGCCAGCCTTCGATCTCGCGTGACGGCCAGCTCCTCTTCTTTTCAAGCGATCGCAAACACGGTCACGGAAGTGCAGATATTTATATGTGCGTCAAGACTTCTTCCGGCACATGGGGCGAGCCTGTCAACCTGAGCTTCAATACGAGCGGTAATGAAGTGTCGCCGCATATCGCTTCCGATAATCAAACGTTGTATTTCGCCGATGACGATCTTCCCGGAGGACTTGGGGGATTCGATATCTATGTCACCTATCGAAAAGGTGAGAACGAATGGACGGAGCCCAAGAATCTCGGGCCTTCCGTTAATACGAAGTATAACGAAATGTTCTTCTCAATTCCTGCGACGGAAGATGCTGTCTACCTTGCAAGCGATCGGCCGGGCGGAGTCGGAAATTTTGATCTCTATCGCATCGTTCCGAATCCTGTCGCTCCGAAGCCGAAGTTTATTGCCTTTCACGGCCAGGTGCTTGACGCCGAATCCGGGCAGCCTGTTCGTACCGAGCCCGATGTTTCTCTCGATGTAGCTTCGGAGAAGATCAATAATACAGGAAGCCCAAGAAGCTATGCTGCCATGGCACCGATAGGCAAGCTTATTCGTGTCAGCGGGGGTGCCGATGGTTATGTGAACGGATCGGTCGAGGCCCAGGCTCCATCGGTTTTCGATTCGATAGGATTTTCTCAGGACCTCAAACTTGTGCCTGCGAAGGTGAAGATCGAAGGACATGTGACCAACGTATTCACGAATAAAGCTCTTGCTGCCAAAGTTATTCTTATCGATGATGCAGGCGGAAGAGTGGACGTGCAAACTGACGGTAATACAGGCTCCTTCAGCTTTGACGCAAAAGTATTCGGTAAATACAAGCTCAGAGCCGAACTGAAAGACTATGAAGAGTATGAGGCGCCTATTGAAATTCCGCTTAAGCGCGAAGCCCTGATCATTGTTAAGAAAGAAGTTCGCCTGACTCCTTCCGGCATACCTCCGGTGATGGTGAACTTCGATTATAACAAGTTCGATCTCAAAGAGAAAGAACCACCGAAGATGGAGCACTTCATTCAACAGGTGAAGGAAAATCCCAACGTTCGCATTGAAGTCTCAGGCCATACCGATGAACATGGATCGGATGAATATAACTTAAAGCTTTCCCAGCGTCGCGCCAATACGGTTGTCGATTATCTTTTGTCTCAAGGTGTGGCGCGCGATCAGGTAGCCATCGTCACCGGAAAAGGAAAATCCGCTCCGATCTCCAAGGAGAGCACTCCGGAAGCCGATGCGCTTAACCGTCGTGTGGAAGTTCGAATCATGGGCAAACAGTAATAGCATAAGATAGAGAATTAGAGAGATATGAAAAAAAATAATCTTATTGTTGGATTCGCTCTTTTATTGTTACTGGCTGCTCCGCTTCACGGGCAGATCCTGAGCCGTGGCGATCTTTTCGGTCCGGGCGCTCCGCCTCCGATGATCGGTGTCGAATTGGGTCTGGGTTCGCATCAGCAAAATGGTACTTTCCAGGCTATCTGCAAATGTGAATTTCCTGCTGCTTCCGGAACTGCATTTTTGGGCGGGTTGCTGTTCGAACTTCCTGTCAGTTATGAATGGACGTTCGGCTTAGGTGTAAAAGTTGATTTCAAAGGCTATTCGTCTTCGACAACCGTTAATGATACGGCGACCGTTACCAATAATGCTACAGCCGAAGTCGGCAGCGGATCGTTCTATTTTCAACGTAATGGAAGTATCAAAGAGACGTTCCTCGTTTTTGCTCCGTTCGTTCGCTATGAATTTTTCAGGAACGGACCCTTCGTTCAGGTTGGCCCCGGTATCGATATTCTGATCTCGAGTAATTTCACGCATACACGTGAGATCACCACCAGCTCGATCGTGCTTACCGGGATCCCTCCGGATACTGGCCATTTCACGATTGATAACGTTCGTTTCCAGAACGGCACGCGATCGGAGACTTTGGAATCCGGCAAGATCGCAAACGCCGCAACCACAAGAATTTCTGCATTGATCACCGGCGGTTGGGATATACCCGTTGGGGATAATGCTGTGCTTGCTCCTATGATCACCTACGATTTTCCTTTTACTAAAGTCCGTGACAACAGCGTAGGTGCCAATGGTGCCCAGGATTGGAAGATCACATCACTATTCTTCTCAGTCGGGCTAAAGTATAAGCTCGAGTGATCGCGGGATTTTCGAGCGCTGATCGTACTCAAGACATTAGGGCTGTTTTCCTTCGCAGAATGCCTTAAAATAGGCTTTTGCGGCCGGCTAATGCGGACTTTAGTTGTGTAACTTTCACGCTCTGAATCGTTCTTGCTTTTGAGGCACAATGTTGGAGATTCAGGGGTTTGTTATTAGTAAGAGTTTTGTGTCATTTCGTCACTTTTGTATACAATCTGCCCGAGAGGTACTATTATGAACGGCTCACGTTCCCTCAAAAAGAACTTTCAGATCTCAGCGGTGTCAGCTTCCGCATTATTGTTCGTGTTATCGATCTTCTTCTCGTCTACGGATCTTCGGGCGCAAGGAACGACGTCGACAAATAATGCTTATATTTGGGCTACGGTCGATGCATCGTCGGGACTTGTAACCGTTCTGATTCCTCCCGGAAGGCCTGTCTATGATCCTCAATTATCGTTTCAAAATAAGAGTTATTTCACGTGCTTTATCTCCGGTACCTATTTCACGAACAACGAAGTCATTCCGAGTCCGCCACCCAATACACAAAAACTTATCAATGGCAGTACGACAAAAATTGGCGACACCATTCGAACAACATGGCTGAATAAGAATAACGTTGATATTATTCAGGACATTTACCCCGTTGCTTTTACAAAGAGCGGACAGATCGTTTACAAATGGAAATTTACGAACCACAATGGCACTCCGGTAAGTATTGCCTGCCAGTATTTGCTGGACTTACAGATCACCGATCCGCATGCAGCTGCACCGAACTCGAATGACGGACCGATCATCCTTACGAAATGGAGCTACAAAAGAATTTGGCAGCAGTATCCGAATGCGAACTTAGGGCAATCGATGCCCTGGTTCTATATCGGATTCCTCTACGATCTGCCACATACTCCTTCTTTGGATCCAGGTCTAAGCGGTATGGGATACCTCGATTATGGCGCGCCCTTAAACCTAACCAAGCCTTCCCGTATGACTGAAGGCGATTGGTATGTCATGGCTAGCACGATCTTTGGCTCGAATCCCGCATGGCCGATGGGAACATCATATGGCGCACCGCCCCAAGTCGATAATGCTGTGCTGATGGAATTTCCCCCGGTCGGTGTTCCTGCGGGGAAAACGGTTGAAGTAGCGAGAACTTCCTACGGAACAGGTGAGTATGAGAAGTGCGTCGGAAGTCTCTTCTCGATCGTATTCTATCCACATCATTTAGTATGGACGAAATCGAATACTCCTCCGCCGGGATACTATACTCCGAATCCGATCCACATTGAAAAGTTTGTCGTCAACCCAGACAAAATTAATGCCTCGGCTAATACGAAGATTACCCTCACTGTCGGTGATGACATGACGATCAGCGATAGTCTCTGCAAATCAAATTTCGGAAAATCACAAACTCAGCCTACTTCCGGCCCTGGTGTATTCCTTGCTCCAGGAGACGTTGGATATTTTGATTGGTGGGCATGCACAAGCCCGGCGTTGTTCTGCACGGGTGCAGATACAGATACGCTGAAGTTCACCGCTACCTGCGGAATCTGTCCACCGGGATTCTTGAACTCCAATGGTGATCCCGAATGCGATCAGCAGATCATTATCGATTGTGCAGAGACAGATCTCGATGCACCGGAATTCTCCGATACACTGCAAAGCGGATGTCATTCGACAAGCATAAATGTCCATGATTGGCGTGCGACGGATCGGGGTTTATCCACTGTTACCTGGGTTGCTGCCAGCGGTACCGATGCAAGCAAATTTGTTGTATCTGCTCCTGTACCTGCCATCAAGCCCTGCTATACGGATAAGCTCAATCACATCATTACGATCACCAAACTTGATTCTACTGCATCTGGCTGTTTTGATTTCACGTTTACCGATTGTCTTGGTCATCAGAGCTTCCATACGGCATGCCTTAGCTCATGCGTCGTCATTCCTCATCCGGATTCGCTTGCTCCGGTATTCTCTTTGGTGAAGAAATGGGGGACGTACGATTCGACATTCACTTGTGATAACGGATTCGGCGATAACAATCGTATCGACTCGTTCCTCGTGACCGATAACAGGAAGAATGATTCTGGCATATGCGTGCTTGCCATCGTTCCGGGCTCCGATTCAAATATGGATTTGAACGTTAGTCCGTTCTCTTCCAGCTCTCCTCTGGTACGATTCTCGGTTAGCGTGCAGGATTCGATGAAAGATGGTAATATCTGTATCCGGGCTACCGATTGTGCGAAACCGATACCGCATTATACCGATACATGTATCCACTATTGCACGATCAAAGATACCCTTGCTCCGAGAATATCCATAACGAAAGCTGCGAAGGCTGGAATATGGTTTGTCGAAGTTAAGGACGACACGGCATGGGACAGACGCATTGACTCGATCTACATCATCACGTCGACACCGTTAAATATCAGCATTAATGGGAACGGCAAACCATATGTGACCGATCCGCTGCGCGGCCTCGCTGTGTACCCATTCACGGTTACTTCCGATTCGACGAAAGTCAGTGATTTCTGTATCGAGGCTTTAGATCTGGCCGGAAACCGGACTCCTGCTGGTGCGCATTGCGGCCATCAGGGAATCAGCCGCGATTCGTTATGTCCGAACATCATCATTGATCCGCCAGTAAATAAGAATCCTGTTGCAGTTATGGTGAATGTTAACGACATCCATTTTGATGATCCTCCGAAGGATTCGATCAGGTACATCTGGGATACAGGTGTTGATTCGGTCTGGTTCGAAGGCAATCATGGCATGATTGTGCCGCCACCGATCTCCGGCAAAGGCGCCGATACGATCGCAGCTTTCCCGATTTCCGTACGCGATACCATGGCTGTTGACTCCATACCGGCATGTGTCACGATCTACGCAAAAGACATGAATGGCAATATCTGCTATGCAACGTATTGCTATCCATATACGCAGGATATTTTCCCGCCGGTCATCACACTCTGGTATGATAAGAAAGATACGTCGATCATTCACGGAGTTGTCACCGATAGCACGATCAACGACCGTGGATTATTCAATATTGCATCGGGCCCGAGTCAGAACCTGATCGATTCGATCTATCGGTTGACGAAAGATCCGATTAAGTATTTCACACTTAAGCGCAATTCGATCGGCGAATCGACGACGAGCCTGGTCTCATCGCTCGATTGGGCGGGATCGATAAGTCCGTTGAACGCCCAGCTTGCTCATACGGCGACGGTACCGTTCAATATTTGGGTACAGGATTTTGCAATGCGCAAAGGTATTCAACCTGATCAGGGATCGGTGTTCTACATCCCTGTTCATTTTGTCAAGAACGATTCCATTCCTGTCGTGCAGAAAGGAATTACCGATTTCACATTCAGTTTCACGATGAGCGGCGATCTTAAATCGATTATCTTCGATAGCGTAAGCACGCGCGGAACGGAGGCTTCTAATTGGACGGTGACATCAACTCCTCCAGGCAGTAATCCGGTTATCGTTGTCGGTAAGTCGAACGGCGGTCCACTCACTGCCGATCTGCGAGTAACCGATCCGAATAAGAGTGACTCGCTTGTCTTGCTCTATTTCCATGCACAGCCGAGCCAGTCCACCTATCACGTCGATATTTCGATCGATTCGATCAGGTTCAACAACGGACGCGATACGCTCTATACCGGCACAAGCTCGGGCACATATATTTCTTCTGCGCTCATGCCTGCTCCGTACGGTATTTTGGGAGGTTCGACGATCGTCATCAGCGGTGCATGCGCTCCGAAATTGCAGACCGATAATATTCATCCGACTTCGGTCTCGCTCGATCCGAATCATCCGAATCCTTTCTCGCACATAACGACCTTCAATTACACTGTTGCCGAAGAAGGCCCGGTGAAGTTCTATATCTACGACGCTCTTGGCAAGGTGATCACGCGCATCGTCGATCAAAGCCAGAAGCAAGGCGCGTATACGGTAACCTTCGATGCTTCGTCGATAAGCGGCGGCACCTATGTTGCCCGGTTGGAGACAGGCGGAACCGTCGTCTCGCGCAGAGTTTCAGTAGAAAAATAAAAGTCCGATATCCGGCTTCCGACCTCTGAAGCCGGATAGGATGAACGATCGATTCATGCAGGGCATCCTTCAGGTTGCCTTGGCTGGAATTGATCTCGGGCTTTTCGAAGAAAAGGAGGAAAACTATGTGCGTCCCACATTCCTCAGGTACCTCACAGGCATGCAAGCAATTTGCATTGGCTCTGGTTCTCATATTTATAGCGGTCGGATCTTCGCGTTCACAGAATATCGTCACGACAAGCAATAAGTATGTCACTGCGCTTGTCGATCCGATCAGCGGATTAGTTACGGTCTATGTTACACCTGCAGTAATCGGCAAACAACTATCCTACGATAGCCATAGCTATTTCACCTGCCAGGTCGATGGAAAATTCTACACCAATAACCAAAAGGGCCAATTCACAACAACGCCGCTTCCGACGCAGCTATGGAATGGAGCGACTACGAAGATCGCCGATACGATCCGCACCATTTGGGCAAATCTGAACGGAGTAGATGTCATCCAGGATATTTATCCGTTCGCCTTTACCAAGAGCGGACAGATCGTTTTCAAATGGAAATTTCTTAATCACAGGTCCGTTCCGGTTTCCGTGGCCTGCCAGTACTTGCTCGACGAGCAGATCACCGATCCGACCGAGCTGTCAACGCCGAACCATCCGAATTCCGTCGATGGCCCGTGGATCCTGACCAGATGGGATTATAATGATAACTGGCGGACCTATCCGACTTCGCTGCTGACAATTCCGTGGTTCTATTGTGCATTCTTATACACACTTCCCAATGGTCCGTCATATTATCCCGGCCTGAGTGCGCAGGGATATACAGATTATGCTCCGATGGGGCTTATCCCTCCGGTAAAAATGACGATCGGCGATTGGACAAAAATGATCAACGACGTCTGGGGTACGCGCGGAAGCGGATCAACCGGGCCGGATTGCGCTACGCTTTTTGAGTGGCAGCCGCAAACAGTGCTTTCGGGCCAAACGGCAGAAGTGGGAAGGACGTCGTACGGAACCGGTGAATTCGAAACCTGTAACGGAGATCTATTCGGAATATTATTCTATCCGCATCATCTTTCTTGGACGAAAGCCGGCATATCGGGATATTATACTCCAAATCCGTTCGATGTTCAGTTCTATGCCTTCAATCCCAATCAGTTTGCAGGCGCCGCCGATACGAAACTGACGCTGACGGTGGGGGGCACGCTGAACATCTACGACAGCGTTAATCATAAAGTTGTCGGAAAGTCTCAGGTGCAGCCAACTTCCGGCAGCGGCACATTTATCAATCCTGGTGCGGTGAGCATTCCCGTATTCGAGTGGTTTGTCAAAGCCGATCCTGCCTATTTCTGCAGAGGCGATGTTCACGACACTTTGATCTTCACCGGCTCGAGCAGCCTGGGCTCTTTTGCGTTTCGCGAACCATCGAATAATGCAGTCGAATGCGATCATGATCTCGTGCTCGATTGTGCAGAAACCGATATCGATCCTCCGATCTGGAGCGTACTCACCGATACGAATATTCTTGTCAGAGATATTCATGTCCATGACGACCGGCCGACCGATCGGGGGTTGC
>JAUZOQ010000062.1 GCA_030706385.1 Bacteroidota bacterium
ACCGAACTGATGATCGGTATCTTCGAAGCATAGATGGCCCTGGCAACCGCTTCCTCATTGAATGCCCATAGATCTTCGAAGATACCGATCATCAGTTCGGTAGGTCACGAAGTCGATGTTACCATTGCTGATTTTGTGAGTGATCTTCGAGCTCCGACTCCAACAGCGGCAGCCGAACTCGCAACTCCGGATATGAACGAGCTGCTTTCGGCAATAACATCCTCAGCTTCTGCGATCGGCTACTTTATGCAGCGCAAGCTTTCAGAACTTCGCAGTGAACTTGCAAGCCATGCTAGTGCGTATGGACTCAAACGAGTACTCGGCCAGGCACTCTCCGAGCGGCAGACAAACCTCGGTCAATACTCGAACAGGATGACATCGAAAGTTGAGCATTTTCTTGAGCTTGCTCACTCGAGAAATGAGAGATTTCATTCCACCCTTCGTGCCTTGAATCCGTATGCAGTGTTGGAGCGTGGCTACGCTATCGTTCAGGATGGAGAAGGCAAGCTCATCGCAAAAGTAGCAGAAGTCCCTGAAAAAGAGGCCGTTCAGGTGATCTTCAGCGATGGGAAGATCAGCCTGCGGCGAACGGCTTAGTTTCTCTCAATGTTTTACTCGTCTGATGGCAAAAGAAAAGACAGATCTCTCATCCTTTGAATCGGAATTCGAGCGGCTCGGAAAAATAGTCGGCCGGCTCGAAGAAGGCAATATTCCCCTTGAAGAAATGCTCAAACTGTACGAAGAAGGTACGGTCCTTGCTGCGAAGCTTTCCGATACCTTAAAGCAGGCGGAACTGAAGGTCCGCACTCTTTCGAAAGTTCATGAAGAACTCGTCAGTTTTGAAACATCCGAGTTCGATGAGGAGTAAAAATAACGATACTGCGTACCGGGAAAGGAAGAATAATGGCCGATTTTGATCAATACCCATTCTTAAAGAATATCTCATTCCCTGAAGATCTTCGGAAGCTTCCGGAATCCGATCTGCGCGCTGTCAGCGACGACGTACGTGAATACTTGATCGATACGATCTCGAAGATCGGCGGACATTTTGGTGCAGGTCTCGGAGTAGTCGAACTCACTGTCGCTTTGCATTATGTTTTTGATACTCCTAAAGATAAGCTCATTTGGGATGTCGGCCACCAGGCTTATCCGCATAAGATCCTGACGGGACGAAAAGAGCGGCTGGAGACGATTCGCAAGAAGAACGGCCTGGCCCCATTCCTGCGTATCGATGAAAGTGAGTACGATGTCTTCGGCGCCGGACATGCTTCGACTTCCATCAGTGCCGGACTTGGCATCGCAACGGCTCGCGATTTCGCAGGGGATGACTATAAAGTTGTTGCCATCATCGGCGATGGATCGATGACTGGCGGTATGGCCTATGAGGCGCTGAATAATTGCGGCCTTCTGAAAAAGAATATTCTTGTCGTTCTTAACGACAATCAAATGTCCATTGCTCCGAACGTTTGGTCCGTTCACAATTATTTTAATGACGTCATTACCAATCCTGCGATTCGAAAAATAAAGGATACCATTTGGGATCACTCCGGCGATCGGATCCGTCTTGCCGGCAGCAAGCTTATCGATGGCCTCAAGGCCACGTTCACTCCCGGTATGCTATTCGAAGGATTGGGATTCAAGTACTTTGGCCCCATCAACGGGCACAACGTCGTGAAGCTTGTGGAAATGTTGCGATTCGTTAAGGACCAACAGGGCCCTGTGCTGCTTCATGTTATTTCTGAAAAAGGCAAAGGCTATGCTCCGGCCGAATCCCATGTTCAGCGATACCATGCCGCTGGAGGAGCGTTTGATAAACATACGGGCACGGCCCTTGCAAAGCCTGTGAGCACGCCGCTTCCGCCGGATTATACGAAGGTTTTCGGAATGGCACTTTTGGAGATCGCTAAAGAAAATCCGAAAGTTGTCGGTATCACTGCGGCCATGCCCGATGGAACGGGCTTGAACCTGCTGCAAAAAGAAATGCCGGAAAGATTTTTCGATGTCGGAATTGCCGAGCAGCATGCTGTGACTTTTGCCGCAGGCATGGCAACCCAAGGATTTACTCCGGTCTGTGCGATCTACTCCACGTTCCTGCAACGCGCCTATGATCAGATCATTCATGATGTCAGCATTCAGAATCTGAATGTGATTTTTGCGATCGATCGTGCCGGACTTGTCGGAGCCGATGGCCATACGCATCACGGCATGTTCGATCTTTCTTACCTTCGCCTCATACCCAACATGACGGTGATGGCACCGAAGGATGAACAAGAACTTCGGGATATGCTCTTTACGGCGACCGAATATAAGAAAGGCCCGATCGCTCTTCGTTACCCTCGAGGAAATGGAGTCGGTGTTCCCTTGGCTGCAAGCGGTTTCAACAGCCTGCCGATCGGTCAAGGTGAGATCATGCGCGATGGAAAAGATCTCGCCATAGTCGGAGTAGGACCGATTCTCTATGAGGCGATCAAAGCTGCCGAGGATCTCGAACACGAGGGCATTTCTGTTGCCGTTGTAAATGCCAGATTTATCAAGCCGCTGGATGCTGCCTTGCTTGAAGGTCTTGCCGCCAGATTTACCAATATCGTAACGCTGGAAGAAAACGCCATCATGGGTGGCTTCGGAAGCGCTGTTTCAGAGTTCTATTCGTCGAAGGGCCTTTCTCCAAGGCTTAAATTCCTCGGATTTGCCGATTCCTATGTCGAGCATGGAGCTCCGGCCGAGCTATTGCGTGATCAAGGACTCTATCGCGAAGGTCTGGTTCGAAGTATAAAGGACTTTCTCGAAGAAGTCGACATCAGAAAAAACGAAAAAGCTCGCCTCAATAAGAAATAGGGTAAAATAAATCCTGATCCGGTTGTAACTTTGGTAGGTTAAATCGTTTTACAAGTAAGCTTCTCCACTTCTCTCATCCGAAGCGCCCCTTGTATACCTGCCTGAGCACATCTCTACTTACCTTTTTTAGAACTTATTTGCCGATTTTGTGTATTTATAAAGGATAATTCGGATATTTTCATAATTTTCAGACATTCTCATCATGTATCGCATAATTACCGGCATTTCTCTATATCTCGCCATCATTTGCTGCGCAGGAAGCCTCTTTGCTCAAGAAACAGGCGATGATCAATCTAATCTCGGTTATCGGGCTGCTAAGTCAATGCAATCTCCAGCAGATACAGGTATTCAATACGATGAATACAGACTTGAAAAAGCTTCTCATGACTACTATAATGCGGCTCGGTTCAGCGGCACGAATGCGGGCAAGACAATGCATGAGATTGAGATAGAGTCGTATGACGCTATGCGCCACATGCAGAATCAGGCCTCGTTCAAGTCTCAGAGCAATCCTGCATGGGTACCGATCGGCGGAAGCCAGGATGGACATGCAAGCGGCCGAGTTCGCGGTATTGCCTTCGATCCGACTAATCCTAACATCGTCTATGTTGCAGCTGCCAGCGGTGGAGTCTGGAAGACGATGGATATCACTGCTCAGCCTGTCCAGTGGGTGAATCTCTCCGATCGTTTGCCAACAGTAAACTTCGGTTCGATCGCAGTCGATCCGAAACGTCCGAACGTCGTCTATGCTGGAACAGGAGAATCTCAGGGAGATAATTACATGGAGCCGCCCGGATCCGGTCTATTCAAGAGTAATGATGGCGGGTTGAATTGGTATACGTCGGCCTCGACTACACTTGCAGGATCTGTTTGCTCTCAGATCGTCATCGATCCCGTTAATACCGATGTAATCTATATTGCAACCGGAAATAGTTGGATACTCAAGAGTGTCGACTCAGGCGCCACATGGAAAAAAATCACTACTAAGTTCGCTCCGTTATCAATTGCCATAGATCCTCAGAACACGAACAATCTGTATATTTCGGGTTTTGGAAATATCTATCGTTCTGTTGATAACGGTGAGACTTGGACTAAATCATCAACGGGACTTCCGACTGCTTCTGTCGGACGGATAACCGTTGCTGTTGCACCGAGTTCTCCAAATATCATCTATGCAAGCATAGGCAATAGTTCAAACCGTCAAGCATTAGGTCTTTGGGTTTCCACCGACTTCGGCGTGACATGGACAAGAAACAATGCCGGAAGTCCTAATTTCCTTGGTTCGCAGCAAGAATGGTGTAATTCACTCGCCGTTCACCCGACGAATCCAAATAGGATATTCGTAGGTGGTTTGGACATCTATTCATCAAATAATAGCGGAAAAGACTTTAGCCGAGCATCGGTCTGGACTGATCCGGTGACATCGACTTCCTTCGTTCATGCAGATATTCATTTTCTTGTCTTTAGCGGTAATACTTTGTATGCTTGCACCGATGGTGGGATCGCGAAGTCGGGCGTCAATCAGTTCTCGATATGGAACACGGCAATAAACCAAGGTCTGGCCACATTACAGTTCGTGGGAGTCGATGCGAATCATGAATTTAGTTATGTTACCGGCGGTTGTCAGGATAACAGTACGAATCGGGATACGATACGGGGTGATGTTCCTGGGCCCGAATTCCATGCAACAGCAGGCGGTGATGGCGGCCATGCATGGGTATCACAGGAACAGGGAAATATTGCCTACACAACCTATGTTTATACGGACTTCAAGCAGTCATTGGATAGCGGGCAGCATTGGAGTCAGAACCTCATCACTTGCCAGAATAATCCGGGATTGTATAACGTCGCCGACGGATCCTGTAGTGGTGAAGGTTCACCCTTTTATACGGTTTATGATTGTTCATCCGATGGCACCATCGTCGCTCTTGGTGGCAATAGTCACGTTTGGGTGAGTTCTTCCGGAGGACAAGACGGCTTCCCTGGAAAGAGTAATGTCGGAATAGGCGGAAGCTATGCGATAAATGTTTCGCAGCAGGATCCTTCGTTCATGTGGGCAGGCTCGGGAGCAAATATATATCGAACTGTCGATCAGGGCGGGACATGGGCGAAGCAAACAACGCCTGCATCTTTATCAAGCACGATAAGTGGAATTGCGACAAATCCGAACAATACAACGGAAGTCTATGCATGTGCAACAAGCGGTAAGCACTTTTTCAAGAGTACAGATGGTGGAGTAACCTACACTTCCCCTGCAACGAATCTTCCTAATGTACCTTGCTGGTCGATTGCCTTTAATCCAAAGGACGGCAAATTATTTATGGGAACGGAGAAGGGCGTACTTTTCTCGGCAGATGGTGGAGTGACGTGGAATCCGCTTATGAATGGCTTCCCGTACGTACTTGTGACGCAGCTTCGGGTGCGTGGCACAAATTCGGACAGGTTACTTGCCGGCACTTACGGTCGTGGGATGTTCTTCCTCGACATATCAAATCTAAGTTCAGTGAATCCTCAGGCCCCTGCTTCACTTTCGCTTGATCCTATCTATCCGAATCCTTTGAGTGCGGCAAATGCGACACTGGCATTTTCTCTCAATGACCCCGGCATTGCCACCATCACTCTTCATGATCTTCTCGGAAGAGAGCTTCGTATCCTGGCCAAATCGTATTATGATGCAGGAAAGCACCAGATCGCATTCGCGAAAGAAAATATTGCTGCAGGTACCTATTTTGTGATGCTGACGGCGAACGGAAGATCGGTTTCTCAGAAGATCGTTATAGAATAACCTTTCGAATTGCTCTTGTGGGAATTGTGGACTGCTACAAGTCCACAATTCTCAATTCTCAATTCTCAATTCAGTTATGACCTCTTTTGCCAGCGCGAAGAGGTTTGTCTCTTCAAAGTCATTTGTTATGAGTTGAGCGCCAATAGGCAGTCCATTGCGGTCAAGACCGATCGGAATGCTGATTGCCGGTACTCCGGCAATATTGGCATTCACGGTGAAAATATCGTTGAGATACATGGCAAGTGGATCGGTAACTTTATCGCCAAGTTTGAAGGCCGTCGTCGGAGTGGTCGGAGTCAGTAACGCATCGCATTCTGCGAATGCCTTTGTAAAGTCTTCTTTGATAAGCCTTCGAACCTTCTGTGCACGCTTGTAGTATGCATCGTAGTACCCCGACGAAAGAACATAGGTACCCAACATGATACGGCGTTTGACTTCAGGACCGAATCCTTCTGAGCGCGAGCGAACGTAAGTTTCTAAAAGTGTTTCGCTATCCTTCGATCTTTTCCCGTAGCGAATACCATCGAAACGTGCAAGATTACTTGAAGCTTCTGCAGTGGTCAGGATGTAATATACTGCTATGCCATACTTCGAATGAGGCAAGGATACAGGCACAATAGTACATCCTGCATTTTCAAATTTTTTCCGTGCAGCTTCAACTGCTTCGCGGATATCGGGTTCGATTCCTTCGCCAAAATACTCTTTCGGAATTCCAATACGCAGAGTTGCAATATCCTTCTTCAAACCCAAAGAATATTCTTCCACTGCGGCAGTCGCAGTTGTCGCGTCATGAGGATCGGAGCCTGCCATGACTTCAAGAGCGATCGCTGCATCTTCCAGAGTCCGGCTGAACGTGCCGACCGTATCGAACGAACTGGCGAAGGCCGTCAGACCGTACCGTGATATTCTTCCGTACGTAGGCTTTAATCCGACCGTGCCCGTAAATGCTGCCGGCTGGCGAATTGAACCGCCTGTATCGGTGCCCAGCGCCAGGCGTGCGGCTCCCGTTGCTGCAGCAACGGCGCTGCCTCCGCTCGAGCCGCCGGGTACGCGAGTTACATCATAAGGATTGAGAACTGCTCCATAGGCTGAATTCTCATTTGATGAGCCCATGGCGAATTCGTCCATATTGGTCTTACCAATGAAAACGGCCCCGGCAAGCCGGAGTCTTTCGACGCACGTAGCGGAGTAGAGTGAGGTAAAATTCTCCAGGAATTTTGAACCGCATGTTAGTCGTGCATCTTTGAGCGCCAGGACATCTTTGATCGCAACGGTCATACCGTTGAGCTTTCCCGGAAGTGGGGAATACCGGCCATCCTCGAATACTTCGAGGAAGCAGTTATACTTCGTGTTTATCGTTCGGGCAGTTTCGAATGCTGATACCATTGTGAGGTAAACGGATTAAATGAGATTCTTGTAATTTGATGAAACAGAGCGTTGTTTTGATTTGTCACAATGTATTTTTCCTGGAAGATCCCCGTTGTCGTCATCCTCTGTATCCTTTTGATGCAGCCAAGGGCAATGTTGTTCGCTCAAAGTAGCGAAAGCTTGCAGTCCGCGCTTGGTAAGAAGCCGCATCTCTCCCTGGTGCTCTCAGGCGGTGGCGCCAGAGGTTTCGCTCATATCGGAGTTCTCGAAGTTCTAGATTCAGCGCATATCCCTATCGATCTTCTCGTCGGCACAAGCATGGGAGCGATCATCGGAGGTCTTTATGCAGCCGGGTATACACCGAAAGAACTTGCGAAGCTCGCCGAAAATACAAATTGGATCGACGTCTTCAATCTCAGCGATGATTCGCACCGACCGGAGAGATCGTTCGCCAAGAAAGATGAGAAGGTCTCTTTACTTTCGCTCCGTTTCAACGGTTTTTTCAAGCCCGTTCTTCCTCAAGCGATCTCGAGCGGACAGCGTTTGACGATGCTCTTGAATTCGCTGGTTATCAATTCATCGTATGGATCCGAAGATGACTTTCTGCACAATCTTCGTCTTCCGTTAGTTGTTCTTGCCACCGATATCGTCACCGGCACCAGAAGGATCATGACGCATGGCGACCTGACCTCTGCCATCCGTGCAAGCGCTACGGTTCCGTTACGCTTCTACCCGCTCGTTCATGATTCGGCCCTGCTTGTCGACGGTGGATTACTTTCGAATGTGCCGATCGATGTAGCAAAAGATTCTGCCGGCTCGGAAATCGTCATCGCTTCGAATACGACGGCAGAACTTCGCAACCGTTCGGAGATCGAATCTCCCTGGGATGTGGCCGATCAAGTTATCACGCTGATGATGCGCAAGGAGAACCTTGCGCAAATGCAACGGGCCGACCTCGTGATGACTCCCGAACTTGAGCACGGAACTCCCGACGATTTCCAGAAGGTCGATCTCTACATCGAAGCAGGCAAAACTGCTGCGCGGAAAGCGCTGCCCCGATTATTGGAGTTGCTCTCACATTCATTGACGCCTGCTCAACAAATACAATCGGCTCCGGATACGAATCTCCTTCCCGAATTATCGACGATCCATGTATATGGTAATTCGAATCTGCCAAGTGATTCTCTGCGTGCCTCATTCAGTGGCGCACTGGGAAAGGCACTGACAAACTCTTCGTACAAGAAAAATATTGAAGTTCCTCTTCTTGCTTACTTGCGCCGTCATGGGTATTCCCTGGCACGCATCGATAGCGTTCGTCTCAATCAACGGCTTCAGAGGGCAGACCTATTTCTCGATGAAGGCAGAATAGCAAAGATCCAAGTCAAAGGATTGAATTCTGTCCAGCAGAATTTAGTCCTTCGAGAACTAACGCTAGCGCCGGGAGATATCTTTCGTGCAGAGGCAGGGGAACGCGGACTTCGGAATCTTACGGCAACAGGATATTTTTCATTTGCAAGCCTTGAACTTATCCACTCTCCCGATTGGAAAGGAACGCAGTTCTACGAGCGAAGCGATACAACACTTCCGCAAATCATCGATCCTTCGGTTTCGCCTACGGCGACATCACTTCAGGTCACCGTCGAAGAGCGTGCGACGAATGTATTGCGCTTGGCTGCACTTGCCGATAATGAATTCGGAGCACAGTTCTCCATGCAATATGCTAATGAAAACTTATTTGGATTCGGTACGGAGTTTTCTTTAACAGGGGGGATAGGTGGTCTTTCGAGATACGCTATTGCGCAGATCTCCACTCCTCAACTTTTTCTTTCTTTTACCACGTTCGATCTGGGGCTATATTCCGGCTTCAAAGATATTTCTGTTTATTCACTTACTCCGAATATACCGACCGGGAAAATCTCAGCACACGTCGAAGATGTTGTTCGCGAAATCCGGGATATCGGCGGAAGGCTTCGCCTCGGCGGCGAAGTCGGAAGACTCGCACTCCTAACCGGAGAGATTCGCATCGAACGCCAGAGAAGTTACTCCACGCTCAGCCGCAAAATCGTCGATCCGAGTGCACTTCTGACTGCACTCAAGGGCGAACTTACGATCGATTCGCGTGACGATGCTTCCTATCCGCATACGGGTACATTACTGCAAGGAAACTATGAAGTTGGAACAGGCTTTTTGGGCGGAAGCGAGCGCTACACAAAGATCTATGCGTTATTCGAGCCCACTCTTCCTGTGTCAAGACTCCATACGTTCATCCCCAAGATCGCCATCGGCATCGGAGATCGAACCCTTCCTCGCCTGGAGCAATTCGATCTGGGAGGAATCGAGAACTTCTACGGCCTTAATGCATACGGGCTGCGAGGGAAGCAAATGGCGCAGGGAAGCCTTACGTACCAGGTTGCCATTCCCGATGCACTGTTCTTCCCTACATATGTATCGTTCAGGTACGATCTCGGCGCGATGTGGGTCGAGCCGGAATCGATCAAGTTCGAAGATTTCGTTCACGGAGTCGGCGCACAGATCGGATTCAAAACTCCGATCGGACTTGCACGTTTTGCCATAGGAGAAAATTTCCGCTTCGCAAAAGACAAAGAGAAACCATTGTTGCTCAATACTCCGATATTTTATTTTTCCATTGGAGCAAACTTATGAACATCATTATTACAGGTGCTTCCAAAGGGATAGGGCTTGCAATCGCAAAGACATTCGCAAAACAGGGCACTAAACATTGCATCGGCATTTGTGCGCGCAACAAGAATGAACTGCGTAGAGCAGAAGGTGAACTCAAGGAAATCTCCTCGATCCACGACTACTACTGTGCTCCATGCGATGTTGCACATGAAAACGAAGTAAACGAATTTGTCTCCGCTTTTGAAGATAAATTTGGACCGGTTGATGTGCTTGTTAATAATGCAGGGTTTGGAATATTCAAGCCGGTGCTGGAGATCACGAAAGAAGAATTTGAATCCGTGCTCGCTGTGAACTTGCGAGGAGTCTTTCTCTTTACACGTGCTGTGCTGCCGGCAATGCGCAAGCAAAAAAGCGGAACGGTCATAACGATCAGTTCGCTTGCCGCCAAGAATGGTTTTTCCGGAGGCACGGCATACTGTGCTTCGAAATTCGCCGTGCGCGGATTGATGCAATGTTTATTTCTTGAAGTACGCTCTGACGATATTCGTTTTGTTACAATCTGTCCCGGAAGTGTCGATACGGATTTCTTTGTGAGTTCAAATGCATTGCCGTCGCAATCCTTGAAATCAAAAAAGGCGTTGAAGGCAGAGGATGTTGCCGAATGCGTGAACCTGGCAGTGCAACTTCGGCAGAATGCCGATCTCTCAGAACTCGATATTCGCCCAACCAACCCGAAAGGTTAGTATCCATTAGCTGCATTTCGAGAAAAAAACGTCTTCGTGTATTTTATTAATCTAAAAAGAGATAGCAGAAGTCATATATATATACATTCTTAATATATAGTATATATACAATAAGTCCGTATACTGCGTTGGAAAATCGAATGAATGCGAGCATATCCTCATCATGTAAGCATGGCTAAACTCAATAGAATGAATAGATTATGGGTAATCTTGCCCGGGATACCTATCATCCACAAAATGATTGAGCCCTTGGTGTAACAATCGGTTAGTAGCTAAGTTTTTAGTGGCGTAGAGCGATACATGCCCCCGCACACTCTACACAATTGACAATAGGTTCAGGCGGCGATATCGGTTGCGTTAAAGCCATAGGTCGGAAAAACGTCCAGTACTGCCGCTTGGATAGGGGGTTCAAACATGAGGTTTGAATTTTGGAGATTGTGTGCAGGCAAAGCCTGTGAGAAAAGTTCTGAGCCCCCTATGAAACACTTGGTGACACCGCGACTCCTGATGCGCCCCTTCGTCGAGAGCGATCTTGGCGAGATCTACAGCATTTACAGTAATGCAAATGCAATGAAATATGTACCGCCGTTCCGTCCTCTATCCCTGGAGGAATCAACCCTTGCTATGAAAAGATCTATTGAGGAATTCGTGAATTACGGATATGGATCTTTCGCAGTCTTCGAACGCAAAGAGAAACGCCTTATCGGCCGATGCGGCTTGTCGGTTGGCCAAAATGGCGGACTACCCGAACTCGAATGCATCCTGTTGCCCGATGCCTGGGGCAAAGGATATGCAACAGAAGCTCTCATTGCAATACTACGCTCTGCTTTCGATGAGTGGAGCTTCGATCGAATCATTGCCAGAAGCTGCGAAGAGAATCGTGCTTCGAAGCGTGTGATGGAAAAGCTCGGTATGTCGATTTCGGCACATACAAGATTCCAGGAGGCGGAGATGGCTACTTACCTCATCGACAAGCCGAAACCATCATTCGATAGTGTTTTTCAAACAGCTTCCCGTCCTCGAATTCCTGCCTATTCCTAAGGGTATCACATCCTTAGAGATTGCTTTGGCTGAACTTTCGTGCTGAGTTCTTTGCCCAATTCCCAAAAGTGTAACAAAATGGTTTCTGCAGTGTTATTAAGGATGCATAATCTGCGCCCCCACTGTCAAAACTTACGGGAGATCGTTCGTAGAACGACCTCGTTTTCTCGCTTGTTCTCATTTACGCTCAATTAATTCTCTATTTCTTGCGAAACGCCCGGCATTTCATAAACATCGGAACAATTACACAGAGATCTGGCAGAATTTTTCTTGCGTCGGGTTTCTATTGGCAGGCGCTTGCCGTGGCAATGTTGCTGAGCCTTGCTGCTAGCACGCAAGCACAATGGCGCATTCCAACTCCGAGAGATACGGTAACCGTTCAAGCCAACCAGAAGACCTTCGTTACCAGCAAGATCCAGCTCACGACAGGAGTCGACATGTGGGTTTCGCCTTCGGGCACCTTCACCGAAAACGACGGAACCACAACTTTTGGAATGGATGCGGCATATACCTATCTAATCAACGGCACGAGTTTGATCCCACAGGTGCTGAACCCGCCTGTCTATTCCGGGAAGATCCATAAGTATGCGTTTACGGTAACCACCATTCCTGGCTTGAACGAATCCAATTTTGCTCCGCTGGAGAGTTCTTTCCAGCCCGGTCACATTTACACTTCCCGTGTACCGAGCCAGGGCAACAAGTTTCAATTCAGGATACTTGCCGATCGCGACGCCGATTATCCTCTTGCGAACGGCTCGCTCAACATTAAGATGGCCAGATGGACGGCCGGAATTTCCGTCCAGACATTTAATGTAAACTTTGGTAACGTCTTCATCGGCACGTCGAAGACCATGCTTGACTCTCTTGCCAGCTATGGCCTCGACCCGCTCGAGATCGACAGCATTAAGATCATCGATCTATCCGGGTTCGGCGATTATACCTTTCTTTCCGAACGAGATAAAAGCTTTACGCTTCAGAGCGAACAAACGAACGAGCTGAAGATCAATTTTTCGCCAAGCATTCGTGGTGCGATCAGCGCTGAACTGCATATCTATTCCCGAAATGCCGATGCTGCCAGCCGTATTAAGATCATCTATCTAACCGGATTCGGTATCGCTCCGGCCTTCGGAGTAGGTCCGAAGCAGGTTGATTTCGGAAAAGTGCGCATAGGATATCCGGCCACTGGATACACACAGATCTCGAACGCGCAGGGAAATACGACTCTGACGGTTACGACGAATTCGAAATACATACAATACCAGCCGGCTCCGCCGCCGAATGCTTTCTCATTTGCTCCGCAAACGGTACTGCCGATGGATATTACTGCCGGTAGTATCGGGCAGGTCCGGACACGATTTAGTCCGCAGGCCCAGGTGAAATATCAGGCAACGCTGCTCCTGCGCGGCAATAATGTGCCGCCGGATTCCGTGCAATTCACCGGAGAGGGAGCGCAGCCCGTACCGGTTCTGAGCCCGGTAGCGAAGAACGGAACGCTCGATTTTGGAATCGTTTACAATGGTAATTCATCTCAGCAGATCGTTACCTTAACGAACAAGGGAAATTGGACGGCGTCGGTAATACTGGCGAGAATTTCCGGTCCGTTCGGACCAGTGTTCTCATTTACCCCTTCGGATACGGAATTTATTCTTGAGCCCGATTCGAGCAGGGTCTTTACGATTTCGTTTCATCCGCGAGTCGGTGCATTCGATAGTTTGCATATTTTCGGATACTTCGAATTAGTCTATGACGATTTCACGATCGATACGATAAAGCTTACCGGAATTGAGATCGAGCCGAAAATTCTGCTTTCGAAACTCGTGCATGATTTCGGAAGAGTGAAAGTCGGAGCATCAAAGATCGATACAGTTTCTACACTTTGGAATAAGAGCAATATTACTGTACGGCTGCAGGAAGAAGATGTACTTCCGGGATTTTTCTACAAGGAGATCGGCAAGATCGGCCAGATCGATGCCGGCAAGACCGTGCCGCTTATCTGCAAATTTGCTCCGCTTGTTGCAGGGCCTGCAACGGCGTGGGCATTTATTTCTGCCAATGGCAAGCTGGACTCCGTTGAACTAACAGGTATTGGAGCTGTCGGAAAGGCGATCTTCAATCCGACGCCGGTTAATTACGGCATTGTTCCTTCGAACGTAGCGAAGACGTTGAGCACAACCCTTAAAGACTCCGGCGATTATTCTCTTCGTGTCATTCGAATGGAAATCTCCGGACGCGATGCAGCGGATTTCACGATCATATCCCCTTCGCAAAGTCCTTTCGTGCCGTTCACGATCGAGCCGGATTCATCGGTTGATATTTCTGTGCGTTTCATCACGAATGCATTAACAGGTACTGTGCACTCTGCAACACTATGCGTTTATTACGACGATAGCACGAGCGATTGTATTCCTCTTCAGGGTATTGAAGAAGCGCAGCATCTTCAGTTCGGGCAAAGCTCGATCGATTTCGGAAAACATCGGATCAAGACGCATACGGTTCTTCCCGGAGTATTCCGCAACGGGTCTAACATTTTGTTGGCTGCCGGTGCTGAAACCGTTACATCTCCTAATAATGTATTCACACTTGTCGATACTCTGCGTCCTATCCGCGCTCAATCGATCGATAGCGTGCTCGTGGATTTCTTTCCTCAAGTACGGGGACTCGATACCGGTTATCTTCATGCATTCGGTGGTGATATCAAAACCGATTCGATCCAGCTTCGCGGCCAAGGTGCTGCGCCGATGCCGGAATTTTCCGATAGTATCGTCGATTTCGGAATTGTTGCTCTCGGAACGCCTAAACAAAAATCATTCTCACTTATCGATACCGGAGACTGGTGGATGAAGGTCACGAACATCGAGCTTCGCGGCGCCAATACTGATGAGTTCACATATCAAAAGGGCGGGCAAGTATCGATCACGACCGACAGCATCGGAGAGCGGCAGTACTCCACATACGATGTGACGTTTACACCGAATAAAACGATCGTATTTCACAGCGCAAGACTTGTTTTTACATTTGATGATGGCACCCAAGGCACAGTAAGACTTATCGGCTATGACGAATCTCCGAGGCTTGTTCTTGATGACGATACGGTAAACTTTGGAAAAGTACGCCTGGGTACACCGCCCGCGATCTATACGGTTCACATCGTTAGCACTTCTCACGATACGCTCAGTGCGCAAAATCTGAATTTGATCAGTGCAGCGCCTGCTGGGACCTTTACTGCGAATCCGAATTCCGGACCGATCGCTGTAATGCCGAGAACGCTCTATCCGGTCGATCTTGGATTCAAGCCGCAGGCAGTGGGCCAATACAATGCCATGTTTATTTCTTCGGGCAAGGACGTTGAAAACGATACGGTCTTTATCTATGGAATTGGTGCTGCTCCCGTAACGGTGTTATCATCGAAAGTATTGGATTTCGGTACGCTCTTTCCCGGCTACACTGCGTCGCGCTCCTTCACCATTTCGAATACGGGTAATTGGCCGCTCGATGTTACGAAGATTGAGATAATCGGACCGAACAAAGCGGATTTCACATTGCGTAACACCCCTCCGCAATTTTCGATTGCCGAGGATAGCACCAGTCCGTTCACGGTGGATTTCCTCGCTGCAACACCTTATCAGCCTGCTCAACGTACGGCACAGATCGTCTTCACTCTGGATGATGGCTCAACATTTACCGTGGATCTCATCGAGCAAGATATTGCACCGATCCAAGTCGATCTTCGAATGGATCAATGTCGTGCCAGGATCGGGGATATCGTCTATCCTTGCTTGCGTTTGAAAACGGAGCTTCCCGATTCATTGCATATTCTCGATCTTAAAGGTGTGATCACCTATGATGCAACACTTTTTGATATCGATCGCACGGGTTGTATTCGCGGCGATGCTCTTGTGCAACTCGGAGGATGGAGTTTGATCACCGATCCGACCGACCTACCGGGTACCTATACCTATGAACTCAAAGGAACAACGGCCCCGCTTACGAAGACGGGCCCTGTGCTGCGCATGCAGTTCAAGCCTCATGATAACGATGCTCCGGGTGCGACAAGTCCGCTCGTTCATAAACAATTCAGCTTCCCGTTACGCACAGAACTTGCTCCGCAGATGATCGATGGCGTGCTCATAGTCGACTCCGCTTGCGGCGATACTCATATTCTATATGGGCCGGCAACGGCGAACATGGTCGATCAGAACATGCCTAATCCTTTCGGTACGACGATTGGCCAGAGCTATACACAAATACCTTTCGATATTGGCTTTGATAATACTCCTGTTACAATTCGTATCTTAGATATTACGGGTAAAGAAGTGGCGCGTCCGCTCGATAATGTTCTCTTCAAACAGGGAAGATACACTGCAAAAGTGAGTGCCTCCCAACTCGGCTCGAATGGTACCTTCTTTTATGAATTCCGTGCCGGCGATGCGAAACCGGTCTTCAAGAAGATGGTCGTGAGCAGGTAAGGTTGCTCTTAAGACTGCGCTTCTGGTGAAGCATCAGCTAGAAAGTTGTCCTGTTTTCTCTTCCCATCGCTTCCTTCAATATCGCCATATACTGTTCCTGAGAAACGGCATAGAGCCCGAACTGCCGCAGGTGCTCCGATTCCATCTGGGAATCGAGCAGGGTGAAGCCATGACTGCGAAGACGCTCTACGAGGGCTACAAGGGCTACCTGCGAGGCGAACGGAGCCCGGCTGAACATGGATTCGCCGCAGAAGGCGCTGCCCAGTATGAGGCCGTATAAGCCGCCCTGCACTACTCCGTTTTGCCATGCCTCTACAGAATGGGCAATACCTCGCCGATGAAGCTCGCAATAGATTTCGATCATCTCCTCCGAAAGCCAGATCCCTTCATCGGTGAGCTCATTATGCCGGGCACATGAGCGGATCACTTCCTCAAATGCCGTATCAAAACGGATCTCGAAAGTTTTCTTCTTAATGATCTGCTTAAGCGATCGGCGCACGGTGAAGCGCTCATCGAGAGGAATGATGCCGCGCGGTTCGTAATAATAAAATTGGATCGGCCCGTGCTTGCCACTAGCCATAGGGAAGTAACCCTGGCGATATGCATCGAGCACGAGCTCGGGAGTAAGCGATCTATTCAAAGAATCGGACTTCTGCATAGAAAACTTTGAGAATTGGATTTTGTCCGTGCTTAACAGCAGATCACTTCGTCAAAATGACGAATTCAATTCGCCTATTGAGCCTTCTGCCTTCTTCGGTGGAGTTATCGGCAATGGGGCGCGTATCGCCGTAGCCGATGGTTTGCAGGCGGCCTGCTTCGATGCCCGATTGGATAAGATATCGCCGGACTGCTTCTGCACGCTGAACTGATAACTCCATGTTCTTCTCATGCGTCCCGGTAAGATCGGCATGTCCTTCGATACGAAGTGTCATCGCCGGCCTGACATGGAGTAAGCGGACGACGCGCTCAAGCTCCGGCACGAATTCCGATGCAAGCGCAGCCTGATTCGGCTGAAACAGAAGATCTTCAAATACGAAACGTTTGCCTTCTTCAAGAGCGATCAGTTTTCTGCCGGCAATAGGAGAGCGGTCCTCGGAACGAAGTATATCGATACGTACCGAATCCGGTACCAGAGTCGATTGCGAAATGTAGCGTAACGCATAGAGGCTAGTGATATCACTTGCGATTCCGGTCAGAACGGAATCAAAGGATTGCCCGAGATCGAAACTTGCTCCTTCGGTAAGCTGTGCCATTTCCCAGTAGCCTTTATTCTCCGGAAGGGAGACGGTGATCAGGCGAACTTCACGCTCGTAGAGGTAATCACCCATCGATTTCGAGGTAAATTCCGTCGTGCCATCTCCGTGCTCGCCTTTTTGGTGATATTCTGCATCGGATATAACGACGGCAAGACGAATGGCGATAGGGCGCAGCGGCATTGTCGCCACAACCTTGATTCCCTCAAGAGCATTCTCTTTGATATCGCCGCCGCCGGCAGTTTCGATAGCAGCGACCCATGTCTTGAATTTTTCAACATCATCAGTTAGCTCTGAGCTGACCTTTTCGACCGTATCGGAAAATGTAACCAAACCGAAGCGATAATCGAATCCGCGGGCGCGGATCTGTTCTGCAAAATGCTTGATGTTGTCTTTGATCGGTCCGATAATATCGCGCATCGATGCAGTCTGATCGATCACAAAAACAATATCGATCGGCACGCGATTGGTCGAGCTGATCAGATTCAAAGAAATAACCGGACGCTGGATGCCATTCTCGAGAACGATGATATCTTCCTTCTTCAGAGTCTTCACGAAGACGTTGCGGTTATTGACGGCATTGAAGATCACGCTCATTTCCGGAAAATGCGTGATATCGACATTCTTTATTTCGAAGAGAATATCGCCTTTGAGTGACCTAAGCCCTGAACCGGTCTGGCGCCTGGAGGCTTCGCGGCGTTTTTCTATCTCCTTGAGTTTCTGGCCGTAAAGAGGCGCTGCTCCGGAAAGCAGTAAAACTAATAAAATGAAAAACTTACGCCCAACCATCAAATGCAAAAATACGACAATAATTATAGATACCTTTAGATGAGATTCCGTTTAGTCATTCTTGTACCGTTTCGGCAAATCTTGTTCAACGACGCATCCCGTGCTTAATAAACCCGAAAATCGCCGCGTTGTTACATACCTATACGTTATTTCTGTAACTTTGGGTTCTTTGAAACATTTCATTATAGATAGTGTCATTACTGGTAATGAGCCGCTTGATTCCATACACTTTTTCCATCCTCATTCTCTTCTTCGCTGCGGATGAGGCGCTCTGTGCTTGGAATAAGGTCGGGCAGTTCTCTTCGCCGGTTGGTTGCGGATACTTTTTTGATCCGGATAATGGCATTATCGGTCTCGGTCTGTTCGATAACAAGCAGAATAATTTCGTTAGCGTCGATCCACTTGCGATCTTTTGGACAAGCGATGGTGGAAAGAACTGGACTCCCGCATCCATACCGCCGGGAGGAACCGGAAGAGTCACAAATATCTGCATGACGAGTCGGCTCGAGGGATATGCCGGAATATACTCCGAAGACTACTCTGTATGGAAAACGACCGATGGTGGAAAGTCATGGCAGGATTTTACTCAGGGAAATTTTGATCTTACGACGTGTTTCTATGCGACGAAGGCCTCATTCGTAAAAACAAACTGGATGGGAAATTTTGGCGGCCGGTCCGTTGACGATGGCTTAACCTATAACCAGATCTTTTCCGGCGGCGATAATGGCAGTAACGGAATAGATTTTGCCGATGACTATAACGGAGTGGTCACGATGGGTCCGCCCGGAGGGGTATCGTGGTTCACGACTAATGGCGGTATCGATTGGCAACCAGGCGGAAGTTTGCCGGAATCATGGTCAGTAGTCGGAGTCAAGGGTACAAAGACATTCCTTGCCCTCTCTGAAGATGACGGAAACATGCGCGGAAGGACGGTGTATTGGTCTCAGAATGGCGGCCGCGATTGGCTTCCCAAGTTCGTCTTCACAGGATTTATATCATTCACCGGACATATTGCCGGAGTCGGGAACACACTCTATGTCCAAACCGATAACTTGGCGAAGAACGGTCTTTTCCGATCCGACGATCTTGGCTCTACCTGGGTGAATGTTGGTGGGCCGTGGAATTCGCGTGATACACGTTTCGCAGTTACCGGATGCCGCGGGGAAACGGTCTATGCATTTGATAATCAAGGTGGCGTCTGGAAAACGAACGATGGAGGCGATGGCAGTATTCCGGCTTCTTCTGCAGGTTCAGCGCTTTCGTTAGGAAAGGACTCACTCTACATTGAGACTCGCTACTGCCAACCGGTGCAGTGGTATGCAGAGCTATTCAACCTCGGATGCAGTCCCATCATCATTGATAATCTCACTGTTGCACCGGATCCCTATAATGAATTTTCAATCGATACGTCACAGAGCGGACTGGATATTTCGCCGACTTCAACTGTCGTTGGTATTCCGATCACGTTTCGAACGGATTCGAATGTGACGCGTCACGTTCTCCTCCGAATCCAAGGACACTCAGGCACAAAGAATATTGATACGACGATCATCATCGTTGCCAAGCATTCGACTGCACCGGAACCCTACCTTCCGGATCTGCTTAGTACCAAACCAGGAGATACGCTTGTCATTCCGATTTTCCTTAGAACAACGGAAGATTATTTTGCGATCAAGCATTATTCTGTTCATCTATCTTATGACGGTGATATCTTAACGCCGGCACAAGCGAGTTATCAAACGCGAGGGACGCTTAGTTCAAAAGGCAAAGTGACGCTTGGCAATCCTGAGCCCAAGGGCATCCTCTGCACCGTTGATTTTACCGATCCGATCACGCAAGACTCCGATCTGCGGAAGCCATTGATCTACCTGAGAATGGGCGTGACACTGTCACGCTCTATGTCATGTCCGGTGCGAATGGATACATTTTCTATTTCCAATGCTGCGCCACTTCCGCTCTGTTCGGTGCCGGTAACCAATTTTGTTGTCGAACCCGAATGCGGAGATAGCGTTCTGCGATCGTACATCTTCGATGGCTCAATGCCACGCCTCTTTTCAATACAACCGAATCCTTCAACAACTTCAACGTTGGCCCTGAATGTGTATTTACCATATGAAACAGATCTGAGGCTTGATATTGTAGATGAGAACGGGAAGGCGCTTACCGAAGGCGTTTTTCTCGGTCACTTCGGGATTGGGGCAGATCGGGTTAGTATTAACACCAGTGCGCTGCCGGCAGGAATTTACGATCTCCGATTGCATCTCGATAATGGAAGTTATTTAACAGGTCGTGCGGTTCTCATTAAGTAATCATACATCTATTAAAGTGTCATCCTCATTACGAAATATTCCCGTCGTAATTCTTTTACTGCTGGTTGGGACTAGATCTTCCGTCGGCTCGTGGAATATAATCCATACCTTTTCCGACCCCATATCCTGCGGATATTTTCTTGATCCGGATAACGGTGTGATCGGTACCGGTAACTATTCTACTCCGGCCACTATGAAGATTTGGTGGACAAGCGACGGAGGCACTAGCTGGACTCAAGCCGCGACTCCTTCCAGCTCTGGTTGGATAACAAGTATCTTCATGGTGGATAGGCAGTTGGGGTATGCGTCGCTTTATTCACAAGATTATTCTCTGTGGCAGACGACAGACGGAGGAAGAACCTGGACAGATTTTACGAAAGGCAATAACAGCCCTGCTACCTGCGTGTACAAGACAGGCAAAGCACTGATCAAAACTATTTGGGAAAATGGATTTCAGCCGGGTGGAATTTCGACTGACGGAGGGGCCACCTTCAGTCAAGTTTTTAGCGGTGGCTTGAATTGGAGTAGTGGTATAGATTTCAGTGATGGTACGTTCGGAGTTGTCACAATGGGGCCGGATCCCGGTTTTGGCGGCCAGAGAGTTTCCTGGTATTCATCCGATGCAGGAATAACCTGGAAGCAAAGCGGTGGATTGCAGGAGGCATGGGGAGTCTATGGGTTGAAAGGAACACAAAAATTCATCTCCTTGCCCGAAGGCGATAAAAGAAATACGAATCAATCGGTCTTCATCTCAAATGATGGTGGAAAAACCTGGATTCGAGGATTTACCTTTGCAGGGAATCCGGATTTTACCGGCCATATCGCAGGAGTGGGGAATACTGTGTATGTACAAACCTATTCGATAACAACTAATGCGGGAATGTTTCGATCGGATGATTTCGGACAAACGTGGGTGAATGTTGGCGGGCCATCGAACATTCGTGATACTCGATTCGCCGTCACCGGATGCAGCGGTGAAACGGTTTACGCCTTCGACGATAACGGAGGAGTCTGGAAGACAACCGATGGAGGCGATGGTGCCTTCAGCCTAACTCCCAGAATCGGAGCTATTGAAAGCAAGAAAGCAGGAGATTCGACACTCATTCCTATTTACCTCGATAGCACGGCGGCTCCTTTTTCGATCGGGCAGATCTCCGGAAGCCTGACATTAAATTCCGACCTTTTGACACCCACTGAATTTGTCACGAAAGGGACTCTCTCCAATTCGATCACATTTGATACTCTCTATTTTAGCGACAGTCATACCGTTAATTTTTCCATTAAGTATAAGAATCCGCTGAAAAACGGAATTACATTTTCTACTCCGCTCATTTATATTCGTGCACGAGTCTATTTGACAACGATCGATACGACGCAGGTAACGCTGAGTTCACTTGATATCAATGCCGATTCCTCGCCTCGATCGCTTACCGTGTGTTCGACCACCGCGAACGTGTTCAGCATTATCTCGGAATGCGGCAAGCCCTCATTACAGGAATATATGAAGAGTGGAGATATTCCAAGGCTCATGAGTATTAAACCGAATCCAAATACATCGGCAAGTGCAGAAGTGACGGTTTATCTGCCCGAGGCAGGTGCGCTAACGGTTGATATTCTCGATATGAGTGGAAGGTACATTCGATCGCGGATTTCGGGCGGATTCCTTAACAAAGGTGTGGGAAGCATTTTTCTCGATATCTCCGATCTTATGAGCGGAGTTTACACGCTACGATTACATCCTGATGGTGGAAGTTATTTGACCGGTCGGTTGGTTATCTCACGGTAGGAACACATACGAACCAAAAACTTGTCTCTGTCATTACGATATCGCTCCCTCGTAATTATTCTCCTGCTTCACTGCGGAGCCGGTTATTTGCGTGCAGGCTGGAATAACCTCATAACGCTCAGCCAACCAGTTTCTTGCGGCTATTTTTTCGATTCCGATCA
>JAUZOQ010000063.1 GCA_030706385.1 Bacteroidota bacterium
AGAAAAGTAATTTGCGTATCCGAACATTGATAGCCGAGGCCAAGAGCTGAGGGAACGACACATTTGAGATTGGTGCGGCCCTCCGTCGCCTCTCCGTCCCATTCACATTCACTTCCGATGTTGTACGCGGCAAAGCCAATGGCGGCCCGCTCGGCATCGCTCATCACTTTGCAGTATTCCTCGTTAATGATGATGGTACTGAAGGTATCTTGGAGATCTTCCAAATACCGCGGCTCGCGCCAAAGAAAGGTGATCGTCGTATCCTTCGTAGGGCCGGTAGTCAATAGCGAAATCTTCGGAGCCGCCGGCTTCGGAGAAAGCAGAAGGAAGAGCGATAGAAGTACAGTCATCATTACTTGCTGAGCTTGAAGATTTGATTGACCACAGGAAGTGCCGTCGGAATCGCGATCACATTGAATTCGAATTTATTCGTCTCGTGGCATTTATTACAGGTGTAGGTTAGGTATTCGAATGCGCCGCGAAATCCGGCCAGGTCATGGGCGTCAATAGTATGCGTAATGCTATCCACGGGCGGATAGATCATCGGAAGTGAAGCGATCTCCGGCCGAGTTGAGGCAAGATGTTCTGCCGCTTCCAATTGCTCTTTGATCTCGCCGATCTCGAAGGCAGCAAGCTTCCAGTTCTCGTTCGTAGCGGAGAACCATAATTTCGCATGATGCATTTGGATCGCCGACATGACTTCTCCGAGCCCGGGCTGCAATTGTACGATCTTCTTATTCAACGAGTCGATCTCTGCCTGAAGCTTGGCAAGTTTGGTCGCATTCGGATCCGAATCGGAACAACCGATAACGACGGAAAGTAATAGAGCGGAAATAACTATTGATCTCATCTAATTCTCTGTAATCGTTCGAGACAATTCTAGCGAAAAAGTACATTCAAATATACAACGCTTCGGCAACAGCCTGCGCAATGCTTCGCTCTGGGAAAATATCGTAATACGAAAATCCGGGACTGGGATTGGCTTCAAGGCAATACCACTGGCCTTCAGGAGTGACGATGAGATCGATTCCGGCAACAAGAAGTCCGAGCCGTTTCGCAAGACCAGTCGAAGCGGAGGCAATATCTTCGGGCAGTTCGATCGGAGTCATTCTCGACTTGGCGTAGCGGTAATCAATTCCTTCGGATTCGATCTCGCATGCAAAGACTTCTTCGCCGACAACATGGACACGAATATTCTTTCCAATGATACGACGCTGAAAGAAAACAGGACCCATCTCTTCATGACCGACCAGATCTCCCGGCGAGAATTCCTTGACAATACTTCTGATGCTGCTCATCGATTTATATATTATTGAAGTATGCGCTTTGCTGAAGGCGAGAATTTCTTCCGCATCGTTGGAGATCAATGATTCGGGAATGAGAAATCCGGATTCAGAAATATGAATACTCTGGAATAATTTCGAATGGTTGGTTGCCTCGGCAGAGGGCTTATTGATGATGCGAGCATCGGTGTGTTCGGCCCAGCTATGGATCAGGTGATGAAAGAGATCGGCACTTCGAGCGCGGTCGCTCGATTCCTCTTCATCACCAAACTGAGGGTAATCTCTGAAGTTGTATGGACGCAAGTAAGCACTTCTAAATTCGGAGAAATCGGTTTGATTGCCGCGATACGAAAGACAATAGGAAGGTTGTGGTGAGGAAATAAATTCGATCGCAGATCGATCGATCTCGGCATGATTGACAAAGTAGACATCGGCATTCATTGCTACGAGCCGGTCGTGCACCGATCGCATCGTTCCATCTTCCAGTAATCCCCAGAGCAAGATCATAGATTGGGAGTGACACTTAATCAAAAAAGTCCATCAGGGCAGCGCATACACTTTCCTCTTTCAGGTCAGGAGTCGTTTGCGCCCGAATGAATGAGAACTGGTTCGGCTGCTCTTGAGTATAGAAAACCTTCAGGAAATGGCAATGAACTTCCGCAGCAAGTTTTTGCGTGTAGTCGTCGGCTACTGTTCCTGAGGGTGATAGGATCGATCCGCCGATGCAAGTCGATTCAAATACACTCCCCCGTTCGTCAAATGCCGAAGCCGGTGGATCATCACTATCGATCTGCATTCTTGATAATGGAATGCCTATCTCATGAGCAACATGGTACCAACTCATTGGATTGATGAAGGGACCGCTCAGGCTCAAGGATGATGGTTTGTTAATGACCGGACACTGAAGTGCAGAAAGAAAGAATGTCAGAAGAGCATGAAACTCTGCCGCTTGATATTCCCTCTCTTCTTCCGGATAGAAGAATAATTCGCCGGGAAAAATCGCCGGTAGTACATTGACCACTCCCCGTATTTCGTGCAGTGAGATTTGCTTTCCACCTACGGTAATATAAGAATCGTTGAACTGGGGATATCGCAGCGAACTTTTATTCGATGCAATATCGAAGCAGGTGAAAAGCGAAACCGCTGCATCTTTGTATGTGCGTACAAAAGATGCAGCGTCTTCATCAGCAATACTTGCTGCGACAAGGATCATACTTCGATGGATGATTTCCTGGACTTCTTCTCTCTGCCGTTTTCGAGCGTACCGCCGGCAGCAATTCCTACAGCTCCGGCGATCTCCTTGCCCACATGCGGCAGTTCTCTCGATTCGATCAATGAAGAAAGCCTGCTCACAGCATTGCTCAGCGACTTGATCTGCTGTTGCATCTCGACGATCTGCGGATCAACTACCCAGTCCTTGCGGTCCCACGGATCACCTTCGAAGACGAGCTTTCCGAAATACTCAAATTCCCGTTTGACTCCGGAATCGATGATCTCGGGTTTACGGAAACGCGTGATATTCAGACTCATCACATGCGATGCGATTCCATTGGCGATCACACAGACATCGTAGTTGCCATCGGGTATTCCTTGAACGGTGAAGCGGCATGATTGCAGCGCTCCTCCAGTGGCGATTCCCATCGAACTGAAATGGGAAGTCCGCGCAAAATAGGTATGGCCTGTACCTGCATTGTGCAGTTTTACAATAGGATAATTAGTCGCAGGATAGCAGTCATCTCCATAGATATTCGCCTGCGAAAGCCCGTTCAATTGCGTGCCCTGCAAAGTGTAGTAATCCGTGAAGAATACCGTGCCATGCGGAGTGATCGAGGAGATCGTCGGCCGCCATGCTTCCAGCGGCATTCCGTCCGGTTCATAGAGCTGAACGTTGTTCGTGCTCGGAGAGAAGAGAACTTCACCCGTTGGCAGGAGCATCATCCGGCTCCAGTAGAGTTTCATTCCATTATTAGCCGGAGTTGGAGCCTGCGTAATCGTATTTGCAGATGGATCGTATTCGAAGAATTCGATCGGAGATCCCCAATCGTTGTTCTCGTATTGTGCTCCGGCGAATAGTACTTTGCCATTCGGAAGAAGCGTTGCCGGGCAATCGTTGGAAACGATGGTCTTCCCCGCTACCTGCGGAATGTCCGGGCCAGCAACCCATGTTCCGACTCCAGTCGGCAGTGCCGGCGGTGTATAGATCGCAGTCTTTCCGTGCCCGCCGCTATTCTGCGCTCCGAAGAATATCGTCTTCCCATTATAGAGAAGCATTCCCGGACCGATCTCATGCATGACGGGATCGACGAGCGTGACAGGCAACGCACCTTCATTCTGCCAGGTGTTGGAAGAAATAATATATTTTTCCGATTGGTACGGCGCCCAGCACTGCGTTGTCAGGATCGTCTGATCCGGCTGCAATATCCACGTCTCCTCATTCGAAGAAGTAGCCTTGCTTGCAGCGGCTGACCACGTATTGGTCGAAGGATTATAGATAGCGCATGCTGTCGAAGGATACAATGCTCCGATCATTACCCTTCCATCGGGAAGCACGCAGCAGACTGCATCGCCTACTGTCGGCCATCCGGGAGGAGAAGGAATGATCGCCCAAGAATCGGCAACCGGATCGTAGATCTCGCAGATCGTCGTATCTCCTCCTCCGCCGCTTTGTTCGCCGCCGCAAACGATGACGCGTCCATCCTTGAGAACTCCGGAAGCGTAGTATCTTCTCCAGATGCTCATATCGGCGAGGTTCGACCAGGTTCCGTTAAGATAGCTGCCGTTAACGGGAGTTAACGCATGCCAATGTTTCGTCGCTTCTTCTTGCACCATGATCCTGCCATCGGTCAGTAAGATCATCGTGCTTGTGTTGAATAAAGGTTGATGAGTCAACCCATGCCATGTTCCAGCCATAAGTGTAGTTGTTTTTAGGTTTTAATAAGTGCAAAGAACGATATCTTCTCATTCATTTGCAGGTCGTGGAAACGAGACTAGGTTGGGGAGTTCAGGCTCGCAGGCACCACGTAAATGAGAGACCTCGTACGGATAATGTCAGTCAAATGGGAAGTTCTTTATGGGGGAAACACTCTAAGTTCCGAACTTCGACGTGCAAATATACTCTATTCCGGGACAGATTATACAGGTAATTTCAGAATTAATCGAAAATTATTCCTTTCCGCTTTTTGGCACTTATTTTATAGATGATTTGATGAATTTTGCTGACCATGCTCCATTGCCGTTATTCAATCGAAGCCGGTAATTTCCTTCCGGAAGGGTGGAAATATCGAAGGCAACGCTAGTCGGACCGGCTGCCAGGATTGGCGCCTGGAATCTCATTCCAAGCAGATTCTCGATCTCAAAATGAGCGGATCCGATCGCAGAAGAAATATTTTTGTCAACCACTGTTATACGTTGACTGCATGGATTCGGAAAAAGTGCAACGGCCTCCGGTTTTTCAACAGGGATATCTGCGGCGCAGGGAGAGTATGTTAGAATCTTGACTCCAGTCCAATTCGAAGCAAACGGAATTCCCAAGGTACAAATGTAGGAAAGGTAGATATTATCCCGAAATGTACTGATGCCCCACGTGCCAATGTTGTTAGCAACACCGCCATAGGCTTCGCAGGAATCAGGAGATAATGGATTAGAGACATCGACAACATACATATCACTCTTGCCTGTGGATAGAAAGATCTTGTTGCATTGTGGGTTTATGTCGATCTCATTCGCATGACCATCACTGGTGAACCAATTGTTCAATCCGCCGGTGCAATTCCAAGGATTCCACCAGCTCAGAAGCCGTATGTTCGCAGGATCGGAAATATTCAGTATCTCCATTCCGAAATAATCGACTGCAACAAATGCGAGTGAATCTTTGAGAACGACATTATTATAGGCCCGGGGCCGGCCGTTCATTTCGGGGTTCGAGTAACGTCCTGCTTCATGAGGCTCGAGCTTATTGCTAATATCGATGATGCGAAATCCGCCGGCATCAAAACATAGATACACAAAGCCATCTCGTACTTCCATCCCTCTGGCGTTATATTTTGCCGTATCAGGTTTCGCAGTCGGGAAATTTCGATCGGGAAGAAACTTCGACACAAATTTGATCTTATGTTTATCGGAGATATCAAGGATCACAAGTCCATTCGTCATGGCGCCAAGATAAGCGTAATTGCCATCAGCTTTGACAATGCCGGCGCCTCCTGATGGTACAGGGTATTTGTAAACATCGGTAACCAGAGGATGAACAGGATCAGTGATATCGATGATTGCCATGCCCGGATTCTGGCTTTTGCTGAAACTGTTACCAAGCGCCAGATACAAATAATTTCCGTTCTGCGACACATTCATTACATGAAGCGAATCGAGGGCAGTGATCGGAATGCCTTGGACTAGTTGCGGTGAGCTTGGAGCCGATATATCGTAGATCTTCAATCCGCCTTCTTTTTGAGCCACATAGAGATATGGCCTGCCAATGTTATCCTGCCTCATCGTCATCGTCATTTCCGTGCATGACGAGGGAATCTCCGATCGGAGTTGAATATTCAGGCTGCCGCAATCCTGCGAATAACTACGGGAAGAAATAACAAGCAATCCGGTTGCGCACAGGATGCGGATCGAGTAGTTCATTGGCATTACAATTGAATGACGTCGAATAGAAACACTGCCGCCTACTCGTAAAAAACAACGTCATCGCCGAAAGAAATTCAGACTTCCGGCAATGACGCTCAAATAATTATGCTCTCTCTGCCTTAGTAGCTCAGCACTTCCTCATCGTTCATGAGAGTGATCTCCGGAACGCTCGTTACGCCGGCCTTTTTCATCGCTTCGTGAAGCTCCGGCGATGAGCCGTAGGACTTCGCGCCTTCGATAGTCTTCACTTTATTGACGATCATCACGAGATTCGGATCTTGCGGATCCCGATAGATCTCGTGGCCCGTCCAGCCGTGAACCAGGCGTACGCCATGCATTGAATCGAATACTGTTTTCCATGCGCTGAAATCAGCTACCTTGTGTTTTACGATAAGTCTTGCCATAGTGGTAATAAAAAGAATGTTTGAATGAATCGTTAGTTACGATACAAAAATAGCCGAACGACCATGGCTAAAACATTGACCTATGTTAAGAAAATACCGAAACCAATTCACCGCTCCATTATCGCCTTGGCTTTCTTCATTGCCCCTTGGGTCTGGGCTTGAAACATCATCCGGTATAATGGAAGGAGTATCGGAAGGAAGAAATTTTTCTTGAATCGGATCGAAGCGGATTGTGTCCAGAGCGTACCTCCATCATCATCCACATATTGCCATGAACCACCGGCAGATTCGATCAGAGGCGATTCGATCTCGCGGGCGACAAGAGTTGTTCTGTTCGGTTTATCATCGAGTTTATACACGAACATCATCGATGTCCGTCCTTTTGTTCGAAGTGTAACGATCCTGTTCGGCTCATTTTGCACAACATGTGCTTCGAGGACGCTGCTATCCCATTCGGTGCGGTGGGAATAATCCTGAGTATAGTCCCAAACGAATTCCCTGGGTTTGGCAACCCGAACGGAATTTTTTATCGTGATCTCATTCTTCATGATTCAAATCCAGCAAACGTTCTGAGGGTTCAATCCATGACCGGCACAGAGGTCGAAAATTACCGTGCAGGCTGGAATTCATGGATCCATGCATTCTTTACGTGTAGGCGCATGACCCAGATCATTGACTTATTCGGGTTGAATTCCACTTTTTCAAGAATTCCTCCGCAGCGTGAGGTCAGTCCGTTCCAATCCTCGATGGGGAAATCTTCGTCAAAATCGAAATATTCAAAAGCGAAAATATTTGTCGCCGCTCTATTTGCCGAGGTGTTTTCTCCAATGACATGATCACCCCGTTTTTTTAGAACCGTCGTGCTGAAAGCAACCTTCACCGTATCCGTCGTTGTAGGATGAGCCGACATCGTAAGCCTGTGTCCGACAAATTTTTTCACATGCTTTTCGAGTTCCGCATAGGTCATGTTCCCTTTCGTCACTCTTCCCGCTGCGGAAAAAATTGAAATGTAATTCAGAAGCGGCACACCTCCGATCGTATCGGAAGGAAACTTCTTCAATAACTTGTTGGCTTGGGCAAAGGCATTATCCCAATCTTCTTCGCCTAACGACTTGAAGATCGGCAACATCTCTTCTCTGCTTAACTCCTGAGCACATACTGAACCGGCTCCGACGACCACCAGAAAAAGAAAGAGAAGTGCTTGTATCCTGTTGTGCATTATTGTGTCTTGATTATATGATCCGACATATCTCGTACTCACTCAATCATGAAGAACAGCATATTTTGTGATCAGCGTGCCCTGCTCATTGACTTTCTCAGACTCCAGGAGCTTCAGTTTGATATCGAGTTCTTCATCAACTGCGAAATTGCTGCCGGTTCCGAAGATCTTCGGTTCAAGTGTCAGCCACAATTCATCGACTAAGTTCTCTTTCAGAAAAGCCGTTGCCAGATGCGGGCCGCCAACGAGAAGCACTTGCTTATTCCCTTCCGCTTCGAGGCGTGCAGTTAACTCTGCCGGAGTTTCGCTGGTAAAATCAAGTTGTCCCGGAATAACCTTATCGGCATAGTTCTCAGGACGGGAAGTAACGATAAGCAAATGATTGTGCATCGGAGGTTTGAAGGGTTCGGCATCGTAGGTGCCGCTTCCCATGATCACGAGAGTGTTAGCATCCCAGATCTTCTTGAAATAGGCCTGGTCTTCCTTCGAAGACCATTTCTGGACATGAGAGTCGCCCCACTTAGTCACTTTGCCGTCAAGCGATGATACGAAAATGAGAATAATCTTCAAAGTTTTTCAGTCAATGTTGTTGTGGTGAATCGAACTACGGTGATGCCCATTAAGATTCCGTCCGAACTGGACGTAGTAACGAAACAAAGTTACAAGAATAAGAATATGAGTTCATTATACTTTCATTCGGTATCCCTTACATCTTTTTGAGCTTCCGCTTTCTGCGATGAATTCCTGGTGATAGCCGCACTGCCGGTGCAATCGGCTGGTCGGGAATATCCTTGCCGGCGCCGGATAGCCTCTGCCCCCGCCTGATCTGCCGAATACGTAAGAGCACTTCAAAAGCAATAGTTGTTGAAGCCAACCAGACGACTCCGGCACACCAGCCGGCAATGATATCCGAACTCCAATGCACGCCGAGATACACACGCGACAATCCGACGAGCACGATCAACATACCGATCATCGCAAGCAGAATGGATTTCCATTTCCATGTGAATCTTTGCCGCAGCAGTAGATAAGCGACGGCACCGAGAATGATAAATGAGCCCATGGCATGGCCGCTCGGAAAAGAATTTCCCTGCGCCACGGCGATAGCGGTAGCAACATCGGGCCTGGCGCGTGCATACAGAAGTTTCAATCCGATATTCACAGAAAAACCTCCTGCCGATGTTATAGCCATATACATTGCCGAAGCCCGCTCCTTCCGGACTAGAAGCACGGTAATGACAACGGCGATCGTCGTCATGCCCGCACCACCGCCAATATCGGTCATCGTACGAAAGAGAATGCTGAGTCCCGGAAATCGCTCGCTACGAAACCACAGGTTCACGGCCTGATCGATATGATAGATCTTCGAATCCGTAAGCCTGAAGCTCTGGCCAAGATCGCCGAAGAATTTTCCCGCTCCGAACGCTGCCAAACCGCCAACCACAAGGATCATGACCATCGGCAGATAGAGCGCTAATCCTTTTACTCGTGGGTTTGCATCTGACCATTTCTTCAATCCGCTTCGAACGATCAGCACCGAGAGCTTCTGAGCTCCGAACTTCATTCCGCGCCACAGGCCTGGAAATCCGTAATAGAACAGCACCCAAAACAAAGCGAAAAGAAACAGCGGCAGCAGGAAAGGAAGTAATGGATTTGAGATGCTGTTCATTTGCCTTTGCTGTGCTCGTTCAATTCTTTCTCCTCAAGTTTGCTTTCCAGCGTTTCGGTTTTGATGCCGATCCGAATGCGGGAATAGAGACTCATGTAAACGTTAGCGATCCACACAAGCGAGAATCCGGCGATCACATATCCGCGCCAACCGTCATAGAGCATCGTGAATCCCGATATCCAGAGAAATAGGATCGTCACATAATGGCTGAAGCAATATTCACAGGTAAGCATATAGAAAAACTTGCGAGTGAAAATATTTCTTCCATGCTCCACTCTCTTTACGAAATATTCATGGAGTTCATGGAACACCTCTTCATGAGTTACCGTCCAGGAAATACAGGCGATTGGGAGAGAAAGTATTAGAAGCCAGGCGAATTGAGTCCAGATCATAAATAGCGAACGTGATGAGATTCAGGATCTAGAGGAGTTTGGCCTGAAAGGGATAATTTTACTACAAATAATTGCTCAATTTCAATCCCTCTTTAGAGGGGTGAGGCAGCGAGGACACAGCTGCCGCTCTCACAAATGCCAATGATACCAGTCGCAAAAAAGTGATTATCTAAATCTCAGCGAATGGAATGCTGCATCCATGTGAGCCAGAAGCTCGTCTTTGTTCTTGGCCAGGAAAAAGATCCAGGCATCGGCGACTTTATCCTTATGCAAGGCAACGACGGAACAGAACTCATATTTCCCTCCAAAGGATTTTCGTAAGAAGAGCGATGCAGTGGCTCCCCAATCGGCATTGAATTCATGTTTGACTGCCTCGCTATCGAAGGCAAGTATCTCTTGAAGCTCGTCGAGTGGTGTTATGGAAATATTTGCCATGTGCATCAATGTCAGGCTTTTCGTAATTGTGTTCGGGTCGACGTGCGTTTCCCCTTCCTTCCTTGGACGATTATATTCAGCTATTTGCGAATCCAGCGGCCAAATGACATAGCGCACTTCTAATTTCTTATCCGGCGATCGGACAGCATAAACATAATCCATATCCGGATTTGGAATAACTTTTACAGCCTTATAACCCTCCGGCATATCGAATATCATTTCCGCCCGTTTCAGTGCGTTGAACAGATCGGCAGGTACAGAGATATCTTCGCGCTTCATTTCGACCTGGCCCTGTGCGAAAGCAGAACCGCAGAAGATCAACAGTAGAAGAAGAATCAATTTCATGATCGTTTTACTTTCTTTTTTTTAGTAACTGGGAATCACGTTGAAAGCTCTTAAGCAGATCCGCCACATCAAACTCACCGGCAGAGCATGCTCCGGCTCCCTTTGAATTCTTTCGGATAAGCTTCCCTTTACGGAAATAATACCTTGCTTCCAAGACTATTTCCGGATGGTCGTAATCGAATGAGTCGCCCGGCACCAGGTAAGGAAATGATCTCTCCTGCAAATACACGAAGATGGGCTTCCCGCCATCAAGATAAAACTCCGTTGTAAGAATACAGTGGGATAAGCCCACCCATTCGGCGATCTTCACGAGCCTGCCATCCTTGTAGTAGCCGGTCAACGAACTTCCATTATCGGTACCACCCATGAACTCATCATTTTCGAGAGTCCGTGTTATGTAGTGGCGCTCGGAATCGATCTGCCTGACGAGAGTTCTTATCTTACTAACTGAATCGATCGGTGCAGCAACTGCATATCCGTATCCGCATACGATCATTAACGAAAGCAAGAGATGAATTTTCCTCACGGCCACATCATGATCGTTTCGTCTTATTCGTTTTCAGATCGACGGTAACCGTATCGAAAGTCTTTTTCTTGCCATTGTTCTTGGTATCGACTTGCGTAAAACGGATCGTCAGCTTATCCTTTGTGGCATTCACCGTCAAGTAGCCATAACCACGGAGAGATTTGTCGAATGTAGCATCGCCAACGGTTCCTCCGGCAGGTTTGACGCTTTGTGCAACGCGTCCGCCACCGCCGGCGACAAAGAACGGGATCTGCATTTTCTTTCCGGCAAATGTTTTGCTTCTGGTATAGCTCTGATAGTTATGAGCATGAGCAGCGAGCATGGCATCGTAGATCACGCCCGCTTTATTGCAGGAGTCATCGATATCGGCAAGCATAGCGGTGCTTGAGTCATGGCCACTCGTGCTTATTGGCGGATGATGGACAGCGACAACAAGTGCCTTTCGCGGCCCCTTCTTTCTGTTCTTCGCAATTGTTGTCAGAGTTCTAGTTAACCATTCCTTTTGTTTATTACCGATCGAAGCGCCTGAAATATATCCGGGATTTTCCGCCATGTTCGAATACAATCCGATGATATCAACAAACGGAGCATCCAGATACCAATAGACTCCGGGCTGGCTTACCATTTCGCGATAGATCGTTCCGGCTCCCGAGGGCACTCCCGGTTTCTTCCGGCAGAAATTCTTTAGGAATGCTTCTAAGGTTTTTTTCTGACCAACACTTGTGCCATCGAATTTAAAAAGCTCGCCGTCATGATTGCCCGGAATGGCAATGATCTTTCCAGGATATGTCTTATATGGAACGTAGAACTGCTCATGATACCCTTTGTCGGTATTATTGTAATAATTCACGTCTCCTAAATGAAGGAAGAATGCCGGAGATTTTGCCGGATGCTTCGTATCATAATCGAGTGTCATGGCATCGGCCACAAGTTGTTGCGTATCGCCGACCGGTTCGCCGGTATCGCCGGTAGCATGAAAGGAGATCGATTTTGCGGCAACGATCTCATCGACTCCTTTCTTCCCGATGATGTCCGCCAGAGACATCGTCGGCTCGCGCTGCGGTAGTGGGATCGGCTCCAGTTTTTGCACAACGAAATCCGTCATGCGCTTCCCTACGCCTGGAATGGCGCGCCGCTGGGCAGGCGGAACAGTCGTATAGAATGGATGAGCAAAACGAAGAACTCCGGAGCCGGAAGATTTCACTTCAGTCTTAACAGATGATTTTGGCATAATTGTACCTCTTTATTTCGGAAATAGTAGACAATGTTCAGATCAAGCGGATGCTGTAATTCAAATATACGCATCCGAAAGCCGCAGCCCCTGTATTTAATAGTAAGATAATGTTTGGGATTTCAGGAGGCCTTATGCAAGTCAAAAAAGTCAGAACCAGATCAACATATTCTTCGTCGACGGCAGGGATTATTTATTTGGCACATACGTAAGTGTTCCGCCGAAGCAACTGCTCTCTCCGGTGAGAATTCCCCGGTTGAACAAGGCATGTGCATACATTTCCATCGTCGTATCACTTTCAATCGCCAACTCCCAGGTTTTCGATTTTCTGATGCTTCTGGCCAAGGAATCGAAATTGATCTGTTGTTCAAGTTGTGCGAGGTCCTTCATGGAATAATCGCCAACTCCTAAGTTATTTAATGCACTCTCTTCACGAAATTCGAAATATCGTTCTTTATTCTCAATTGCCGTTTTCTTGATACTTCCAAAGGGGATATTCCCTTCTCGCTGCAGTGCTCCGATCAGAAAATTTCCTTTCGTGCAGATCTCTCGTTTTTCCAAAGTATTGAGATTCTTGATCTTCACAACAAGATAATACGAAAAAGTACCATGCTTGTTGATAGCGGCTACGTAGTTACGGTAAATCTCTTCAGTATCCGGAGCGGTGAAGGAAGAAACCAACAGAAAGATGAGGGCGGCGGAAAGAATTCTAATTGTGAGCATGGAAAATGCGTCGTAAAGTTTATCTCTCAACAAAGATATTCCACCTTTCCAATCTCATGCGGCAACCCCGTAGTAATCCGGTAGATCAGTATTCCGGATAGTACATTTTGCTTTTCACGAATTTTGCAATATCGGCCGGGCGATCGACTGTTGCAAGTCCGCCATCGAAGATACGCGTAGCAACATCGATGGCGATCTCCGTCGCTACGGCACGGATCTCGGAGATAGGAGGATAAATGATTCCTCTGGTGACCATCTCTTCCGTGACCTGCGAGGCCAGAGCCCGCGCAGCCCAGAGGAACATCTGATCGGAAACATGTTCGGGCTCCGTGGCAAGGATCGCCAGTCCAACTGCCGGAAAGATATAAACATTATTTCCCTGACTCGGAAAGTAGGTGCTGCCGCCAACCGTTACAGGATTAAATGGACTTCCGCTAGCAAAAAGAACGCGGCCGTTCGTTAATGTAAATGCATCTTCTGCCGTACATTCGGAATGCGAATTCGGATTCGAAAGCGGGAAAATGATCGGCCGCTCGTTGATCCTCGCAACGGCTTCGATCACTTCTTTCGTGAACGCTCCGCCGATAGTACTGGCTCCGATGATCGCCGTTGGTTTCAGCGTTTCGATAGCTTCGACGAAATCCGTTATCTCCGGATGTTCGTGAGCATAGACCATCTTATAATCGTCCAGATTCTTGCGCGAAGCGACAACTAAGCCGCCGGAGTTGAAGAGCCAGCAATGCTTCTTCGCCTCTTCGTAACTCAATCCATGTTCTTGCAGCATGATCGTCAGCAGTCCGGAAATTCCCGTTGCCGCGGATCCGGCTCCGAAGAAGAGGAAGCGCTGCTCCGTCATCGGGCGTCCATTGTATTTGCATGCAGCAAGCAGTCCTGCCACTGCAACGCCGGCCGTCCCTTGGATGTCATCGTTGAATGTACAGATCCTGTCACGATATTTTGCAAGGATGCTGACGGCATTCGGGCCTGCAAAATCTTCCCATTGAATGCAGACTTTTGGAAATGCTTCCGTCATCGCATACACGAATTCTTCGAGAAAATCATCATACTCTTTGCCACGAACACGCGGAGTCTTTAGTCCGAGATAGAGCGGGTCCTTTAAGAACACTTCGTTGTTCGTTCCTACATCGAGCATGATCGGAAGCGTCTGATTCGGATGGATACCTGCACAGGCAGTATAGAGTGTCAACTTTCCGATCGGAATTCCCATACCGCAGACACCGAGATCGCCGAGGCCGAGGATCCGTTCGCCATCACTGACGACGGCAAAGCGCACATCGGCTTCCGGCCAGTTGCGGATAAGATCACGGATCTGGCCGCGATCTGCAATAGAGATATAAAGACCGCGAGGACGGCGCAGGATATGTCCGAATTTTTCGCATGCCTCGCCAACAGTGGGAGTATAGACGATCGGAAAATATTTTGCCGGATCCTTCATTACTGTTCGGAAGAACAGCGTTTGGTTATTATCCTGAAGTTGAGTCAGATAAATATATTTGTTGATCGGCTTATCGAACTGATCGACCTGTTCTTCGACTCGCTGGATCTGCGTATCGATCGTTTCGACAACATTCGGCAGCAGGCCGCGCAAACCGAAATCGATCCTCTCATCGGAGGTAAATGCGTTTCCCTTATTCAAATGCGGGTCACGCAGGATCTGATAGCCGTGATGAGTAAAAGTCAATTGCATGCGTTCAAGTTAATTCAAAAATAATTGCGCGACTTAAACAGAAAATTTGCAGGAAAAAGCCCCTGGAAAGACCGAGTAATATTATTATCCAAGACTACATCTCGGATAAGAAAGGTCGGCATTGCAATTGCCGAAAACGGATTTTGGCCGGGTGAGCGCTACTCAATCCATTTTGAGTACTTTCAAAGTTCGTCTTTCGCTCGCGGACCTTATTGTCATCAGATAGATGCCTTTGGAATAACCACCTATATCCACTTTTGAAGAAATTGGCAATTTCTCTTCATTTCCGTCGGAGAATCCGTCATACAAAGTGCACAGTTCTATTCCAAGGACGCTACTTAGCGTGATCCTTACCGAGGAGGGCCTATATATCCTAAAGGTAATTATGGAACTGGCTGAGATCGGGTTTGGTACACATGACAGTGAAACTTCAGCAGTTGGGTTTGGCGGCTTGCTCCCAATGGACAAATCTGGGCCAATGTCTAAATCTACTATGGTGCCGTCATCATAACCAACGATGATATTATCTCCGTTTGGAGTTAGAATTGCAGTGCTTGGATTCAGTAGATACGGTCGATACGTCTTGGTATTGTTTCCCGAAGCGGTTTCCCAGACTCGAACGCTAGAATCGGAGACACCGAATGTAAAAAAATACATTCCATTCTGCGAGAAACCGATTGGTTTGCAAGCACCATAATGACCAGCATAGCTTTTTAGGAGCGATCCATCTGCAATGTTCCATAAATAGATCGAATCATTGCCTACTGTGAGTAACCTTGTACCGTCCGCATCACAACGACCAGCCCTGCCTCTGAACGAAATACCTGGGAATGCACTATTACCATCAAGCGTGGGAGATATTAGTGAACTAAAAAGTGTGATGGGTTCATCACAACCACCAAATTCGACGACGACCTGACGGGTTCGCGGAAGACCAACCGATCCATCAAAACTGAAATATACAGGCCAAGTACGTCGGACATGAATTATAGAATCATTCGATATTTCTGCTGTGGCGGCATATGAGTGGCAATCGCCGGGATAAAGACCTGCCGACTTGTAGGTATAAAATAATAAACTATCCGATAAAAATTGCAAATTATCAAGATCATCGGCAGAGTATTCCCAATGATCATAATTATCCTCAAGAAGGATCGTCCGATTGCTTTCCAAATCCAAAAGTCGGCACGGCGACGATCCTGACATGGCTAAGTATTTTTCATTCGGAGATAATGATAATATTGTATTGGATATCCCCCATGCAATATTTCGCATGGCATGACTTAAACGACCATCCTCACTGTTCAAATAAAGTATGTCATGTGAATCACCACCGCATAGTATTTCATTACTTTTTCTTGAATATAGTAATGAAGACACAGATTGAGATTCGCCGCTCAAGGAGTCGGTTATCTTCCAGGTATTCCCATCATATAGCATAAGAGCACCATTCACGAGAAATACCGACATTTGGCTATCCGATGGTGAAAAGGTTGCGTCCCCAACCCGACAGTTGATTCCCTGAATTTTCTTTATGATCGAACCATCCTTCAGATCAATAATTGTTATCATAGAATCCCATAGAGGATCTGTGTCCCAGGTATAGAGCGCTCCATGAGTGGATGAGGCCGAGGGATTCAGAATCACTCGAGTATAGAAGGAAAATTTGCTCGGAAAAATGTACTTTAAAGAGCCATCCGATAGATCGTACGCTCGCAGAGTTGAATCGGAACAGAAAGCACAAATACAGTTCGCGGAGTCTGAAATTGCGACTCCCGCTATTTCGGTCTGATTGTGGTGAATTCTGACGAGTTCCTTTTGAGAGGTAACGTCCCAGATTCGGATGGTACCGTCATTGCTCCACGAAGCGAGTCTATCGCCAGAGTGAAAAAAGAGCGCTCCTAGCACGCCAGATTCATGCCCGACTAGAGAATCTGTGATACCGATGTCACTATTGCCTATGTAGATCGTGCCGACTGAATTATTATTAGAAGTAATGGCGAATTGCTTTCCTGAACAAGTAACGTTTCCATAATACGGATAGGGTATCGTCACCTGAGTCCTCCCCACAATTTCCGACTTCACAATGTCCCAATAGTAAAATACTATGTCCATCTCTCCGTTTGAAACGAGAAGAGAGTCCCCTCCCGACGAAAATGAGCATCTGATGTTAGAGAGTGAGCCCTTGTTAGGCATATTGAATATTGTTTGAGGCTTCCTCTTATCCAGATCCCAAACTATTAGATTGCCGAGACCGCCTCCGGTAACCAATTTTCTACCATCAGGGGAAAAAGAGAAAACTCCGCCGCCTCCATAGCGAATCCATTTAATGCCGTCCGATTGTCCGAAAGCAATCGAAGAAAGGAGGAGAATAAGGAAAAGCGATTTTAGACCATTTATCGGATTCATGCTGACCTCCCTAAGGAATAGAAACCAGACTTCAGATTGAACCCAACCCTGTACCGTAGGATTCCACCAATAACTTGACCAGTCTACGTGTATTAAAGCCGATCCTATTCGGATTTTGTACTCTGCTAATATCCATCAAATCCCTACCTCTGCACAACGACCTGCTTCGAAGCGCGGAAGGAATGCCCCGCAGCGTTCAGTCCCGAGACGCGAACGATGTAGACTCCGCTTGCAACCTCCGAGCCCGCGCCCGTGCGGCCATCCCACTGCATCGCCGAAGCTCCCGTAAAAGAAGTTTGAAGCTTGCCCAAGAGATCGAGAATTTCAACATTCGAATTTTGCGCGTTCGCTATTTCGATCGTTACTTTGCCAGATGCCGGATTCGGGTAGATAACAAGAGAAGCCGATTCAGGAACGACTGCAGAGGGCACATCAGCCGAACCGGTTATGAAAATAAAAACTCCATCAGCATAGGATAGACCGTACGTCGTATCTCCATAGGAGACGAACTGGCGGAATGTTACGGTATCGACAGATCCGAGATTCGTCCACGTTGCTCCATCGTTTGTTGTGGCAAAAACTCCATCGCCGATCGAATTGTAATTCGCATCGAAGTGCTGGAAGCCGGCAATGAGTACGCCGTTTGAATCGATGGAGATGGAAAATGCCGAAGTCGTGGTGCTCAGCACGGCCGGCGGCGGAAGCTTCGACCAAATGCCTGCAGAGCGACGATAGACTCCGTCGTATGTACCAGCATAGAATGCGCCGTTCTTTGCTGCAGCAAAACTATTGACTATTGCCGATTGCAATCCGAGCGTATCGGGTGCCCATGCACCACCGCTCGTGGCCCGTCGCCATAAATTCGGAACACCTTGCGCAGAAAGGCTCAGCCAAAGCGATCCTTTGCCATCGCTGCCGAAGGCCTGGGGAATATTGTGATTTGGCACATATCCTGCCGAATCCCCTTCCCAATGCCCACCGGGAAGTTTCACGAAGATCGTGCTCGGTGCTCCGCCAGGTCCATAGGAAGCAAGATGCTGCGTGCCGGTTTCATCGACAAAGAATGTGAATGCCGAATTTCCGCCAACCGAACTTATGCCAAGTGTATCGGGCACCCACGAAGAACCGCCATCTGTGCTCTTCATCACGAGACGCGGATAGTTTGTATTGATGCTTGCTGCGGCGACGAGCGGTCCTAAGGTATATAGCGATCCATTGCTATCCCGAAATAATGGCTGGCTTCCAAGATAGCCGGATTGCGGAAATGTTTTTTGCCAGAGGGTATCGCCCAAGTTCTTGCCGAATATTCCGAGACTCGTCGAGGCGACGAAACGATTGGAAGGCAGACGAACAAGACCGAAGACTTGATCGGCCGGAATACCGGCATTCGATTCCGACCATGTCGAACCCTGATCGGTGCTCGAAAAAACTCCGTATGCCGATGTTGCGATGAGCACGCTATCGCCGCCGATGCCCGTGAAAATATTTTTCACATAGAGGCTATCATTATTTCCGGCAATAAGTGGAATATCGATTGAAACCCAACTGCCTCCATTCGAACGAAAGATGTGATTGCCACCACCGGTTATTGCATTTGTGGCAGTGATTGCATAAATATTTCCGTACGAATCGTCGCCAAAGCCGAAGATAATAGCATTGCCCATTCCGCTTGTATGCTGCAGCCAGTTAGCGGCATCGAGGCTGCGATAGAGAGTTGGAGTACCATTGAGATGCGCGGCAAGGTACATTCTATTCAGCCGATCGATGAAGATCTTATTCGGCACTACGCCGGAAGGCAGTGTCGTCATCTCATGCCAAATATTCGAATCGGGATGCTGCCGGAAAAGCCCTTTATAGGTTATTGCATACACAAATTGATTTGAATCGATGGCCGCATCTTGCACGGTGCCCCCAAGCCCCGTCGTATCGATGACCCACGTTTTTGCCGTATCCCGGGAAATAAAAATATTCTGACTCGTAACGAAATACAGTGCATCGCCGAATAATTTTGCCGGCGATTCGTTCGTGCTGAGATCGATCGTACCATAGATATTATTGCCTGGGCCTCGAACACTGCCGTCGCTCAAGACGTAAATATTGTATGATGTGCTTCCTTTTTCAACATTCAGATTATCGACGATCGTCAAGTCTCCGGGCGCGCAGTACTGTGCATCAGTGACATGCCATTCTTTCTTCTCCGGATGATTCAGATCCGGACCGTAATACGATGCATACGCGCATTTCCTTGTCCAGGTATTGCGCCACATAACTTTGCCTTCAAAGAAAATTCTTCTTCCGACTATCGTAGCGCCATCCGGCGCTTCAAAGCGCTGGGAGAATCCCTGAGATGACAAGCAGACCAAAGCGATACAGAGGAGGGCGGCGTTTGGGAATATCCGGCTCTTGTTCATCGGTATTTCTCCTAAAGTTAATGCAACAAACTTACGAAATTTTGGTTAAATAGAGGAGACCTTTCGAACACCCTGCCAGTCTAAAACCGGTTTTTTTGCGAAGCCTAAAAAAAGTACTTATATTGGTAGGTACACTTATAGGCACCTCCCCATAGTTTGAGGTCATTGGAATAGGCCTTGAAGGGGAAGAAGAAAGTGGGTATGTGCACAGTGATTATATTGATATATAAGGACTTACAGGGCATTACGGACAATAACAAGTTTTATTTTTCTTAGGGACAAAACATGGAAACAGCAACGACGAACGGAACAGTATCGGCATTACAAGGGGCACGGAACAAGGCATTGCAGATCGCTATGGATGCCATCGAAAAACAGCATGGCAAGGGTGCCGTAATGAGGCTTGGCGATACGCCACACGTGAAGGTCGAAGCGATTCCGACCGGCTCCCTTTCGCTCGATGCAGCGATCGGTATCGGCGGCGTTCCGCGCGGACGTATTGTCGAGATCTACGGACCGGAATCGAGCGGCAAGACAACAGTCTGTCTCCACATCATTGCCGAAGCCCAGAAGCGCGGCGGCAACGTTGCCTTCATCGATGCCGAGCATGCTCTCGATGTGAAATATGCAGAGCGCCTCGGAGTGAAGCTCAATGAGCTAATCCTTTCGCAGCCGGAATACGGCGAACAGGCTCTCGATATTTTGGAGCAGCTTGTCCGCAGCGCTGCAGTCGATGTCATCATTGTCGATTCCGTTGCTGCACTGACTCCGCGAGCCGAGATCGAAGGCGAGATGGGCGATGCGCAGATGGGTGCTCAGGCAAGGCTCATGTCGCAGGCTATGCGTAAGATCACTGCCGTTATCGGCAAATCGAATACGACGGTTATCTTTACCAATCAGCTCCGTTCGAAGATCGGCGTCATGTATGGCAATCCTGAGACGACGACAGGCGGTAATGCTCTCAAGTTCTACGCTTCACTTCGTTTGGATATTCGTCGTCGCGATGTGATCAAGGATGGCACGGATATCATCGGTAATCGTGTCCGCGTAAAAGTTGTCAAGAACAAAATGGCTCCGCCATTCAAAGAGGTAGAATTCGACGTTCTTTATAATGAAGGCATTTCTAAGATGGGCGATATGATCGATGTTGCTATCGAGAACGACATCATTCAGAAGAGCGGCTCCTGGTTCAGCTTAGGCGGCGAACGCATCGGGCAAGGCAGAGACTCTGTCAAGGCTTACTTGAAGGAATATCCCGATTCCTATGCTCAGGTTGAAACTGCCGTCAGAGAGAAACTCGGAATTACATTAGCTTCTAATGAAACGGCATCAACGAATAACGTCACTGCAGCAGATATGACGAAGCCCGGGAAGAAGAAATAGAAAGAATGTAAAATTAAAAATGTAAAATGTAAAATTAAAGATGAGGAAGACAAAAGAAGCTTCCATATCTGCTTATCGGCTGAAACCCGATGCATCGATCATCACGGCTATCACCTATCAGAAGCGCGACAAACTTCGCGCTTCTGTTTTTATCGCCGGAGAATTTGCATTTGGTGTTAATGTTGCTACGATCGAAAAATTCAGATTCCGAAAAGGCGATGAACTCGATGCAGCACTTCTCGAACGATTAAGAGAGTTCGACGAACGGATTTCTGCTAAACGTGTGACGGCGAAATTCCTGAACACGCGACGCAGATCGGAAAAGGAAGTCCGGGAGAAACTACGAAAAGAGCAATTCGCCGATGAGATCATTGATGAGATCATACCGGAAGTACTTCGATCCGGCCTTATCGACGATGAAGCCTTTGCCAGAGCTTTTGTCCACGATAAGCGCCTCGTAAAACCCGTCTCTTCGCGTCAGCTTGGGCTGGAGCTTCGAAGAAAAGGCATTTCAAAAGCAATTGTTGCGACAGTTCTCGGCGAAGCAGATGAGGATGGAACTGAGGAAGATCGTGCGTTAAAAGCTGCAATGAAAAAGTGGGAGCAGTTGCAGAGAAGAGAGCTTGACGATAAAAAAAGGAAACTGAAACTCTCGGCTTTCCTTGGTTCGAGAGGCTTCGAATATGACGTCGTAAAAACTGTGCTTCGGAAGCTACACGCTGAAGTGGAAGAAGAATTCTGAAGATCACTCCTCGAATTCGGCACTCACAATTACCTCCTTCGTATCCTCATTGATGTGAATTCGCAGGACATTCGGCCTGCAGCAAACCTGGCAATCCTCAGTATACTCCTGATCCGGACCAGCCGATTCATCGACGAATGTCTCGTTCGGCTC
>JAUZOQ010000064.1 GCA_030706385.1 Bacteroidota bacterium
TCCGTTCCATGCCGAAGCCGTTGCATTACCTGTCAGCGACCAGTAATTTCCACTTACAAGAGTGTTCGCATCTGCCCAACTCATGACTCCGCCCGTTGTTGAAACGAGGACGTAATTATTCGCTGCAGCTGCGGACGTAGGAAGTGTGTAGTTGATATTCGTCGTTCCCTGCGCTCCGGCCTGAAAGGTAGTGATTCCTGAACTTGTCCCCTGGAACTGCAATTGATCGGCCGAACCGGAGTTCGAAAGCAGGAAATTACCGTTGCGGACTTCAAGGAGTTGCGAAGGATTAGTCTGCCCGATTCCGAGATACCCACCGGCGCTCAAGCGCATCCGCTCTGTGTTATTGGTAAAAAATTCTATCGGCTGCGCAGTTGCCGTATTCGTTGTTGCAAGGACGAGAGGCTGAGTATTGATTGTTCCGAGGAAACTACCTGTCGTGCCATCCCATCCCGAAGTGATAGAATTTCCGACCAGAAGCCAATCACCGGCGCCGGAAGGTGCGACCCAGACCGGCACAAGATTTCCGCCGGAGTTTTGCAGAGTAAGAATGGAGCCTGCTGCAACACCGGTAACATCGGTCCAATTGAGATTGCCGGTTCCGATTCCGTAAAGGACAGAAGCTGTGGTTAGCGCTGGATTGACTGTCAGCGGAAGAGAAAGAGTGTAGGTTGCCGTTCCCGTTCCGGTTTGGATGGAAACAATATTGCCGTTCGAGTTGGATATTCTGACTCCACGCTGCATGCTTGCCTGGCCACGGGCGATCGATGCCGCCAGGCCAAGAAAAAGCAACATATAGAATACCGAAAATCTTTTCAGTATCATTTAGGAGTAATGTTTATCGTACAAAATCAACGTTCCGGGTTTCTGTGACAATCCGCAGATTATCCACAAAACGCAATTTTCCGATCTATTGTAAAAGCAAACACCTCGCAAGCAGTCGAACACCGAATTAGTCCGTATTAACGATGATCCAGTTAATATTTTCCCCTTTGGGGACTTCATTCGACGTTTCGACATAAAAAATGCCTTTGTCGTAATCGATGTGCGAGATACTGCATAGTATCGTGCCAAGTTCTGCATGATGGAGCAATTGCACCGAAGCAGAGATCATCGAATTTTTTGTCAACTTAAAATCTCCGGGTTTTACGGCAAACCGGTACCGTTTCGAGCCGAATCCCTGAGCCGGAATAAATCCCGACCTGACAATGATGGAATTCGTCTTCACGTGTTTCTCACTTGAAACACTTTGCCCTGATTCATCGAAGTGGCCCATTCTAAAGCTCACTTCTTCGGCAACCGAGGTTGAATCTCCCTGGATCACCTCTTTGAGTGCGCGCAGCTTAACGATCTCAAACTGCTCGGTCTCTCCCTCATAAATATAAACCGTGTCATACGCTTTCGGCTTATAAGAGGCATAAAAGCCCGGAGTCAAGTGCTCGGGATTTCCTGCCGTTACTTTGACGATATCGATATGAGGAGCGATACCATCGGAAGAGAGCTCATCGCTCTCGGAATGCGTTTCCGTTTTCGGAGCAGATTCTTTCCCCGGAGTCTGCGGCGGCGGAGCTGTGAATGTTCGCTGCGGAGCCTGCTCTGATGGCTGTGCATGAAGCATGAACGGCACCATCACCAGAGTGATGATGCCGGCGAAACGCGCTCTTCGAAAAGATCCGGTTCTCATGCTTATAAACCATTTGTTGATACTCCGTTATGAATAACGATCATAACCTTTCAAGCAAACTGATAGCTCCTTTGTATTCATAGATCTCGATTCCATAAACGAACACGAAGGGAACGGCGGGCAGACTTCGCTGCATGTGCCGTTCCCGATCGTGACTAATTCGTTACGGATTCATAACGACATAATTGATGAACGAGCCGCTCTGGACATCGTCCGAAGTCTCTACGGTGAATGTACCGTTCGTACCAGTGGTAACACCGGTAACCTGAACGACGATAGCACCAAGAACGCCGGTGTGATTCTCAACCGTACAGGTAATAGAAGCACCTGCAAGGAGGTTCGGAATGGCCGGTGACGTGTACGTATATGTACCCGTTCCAACGATCTGACCGCGATAAATTCCGGCCGTCGGGCTGATCGAACGAACGATGTTACCCGTCGTAGGATCGATACCGACATAGTCATTGACCGTATTCTGTCTGACCATCGCTGCAGTCGTCGTACGATGAACGACATGCGTATTGGAGTCGATCCAAGCGAAGTTATTGATAGCGGTCGCATCAAGGTTCGCACCCTGAACGGTCATATCTGCAGTACCGGTATTGACACTAACTGCCAAATTTCCTGTCGTACCGAGATTCATTGTACCAACACCATCAAAGCTGAATGAAGGCGTAGCACCGCTGAACGTTACGAAACGCGATCCGGTCAACGTCGAGTTACCATCGGTTGCAGAACCGAGTTCGACGGTGCTGGTTCCGGGAGTAAGGACGTTATTGATCGTCACACCCTCGTCTGCATTCACCAACGATGAAAGCGTACGTGTGTAGGTGTTGTTCGTACCTGCATCGAGAACGACGAAACGGTTCGTCGAATCGACTTTCGCGCTCGGAAGCGGAGCAACATCGTTCATCGTGATGAAACCTGCTGTTCCGGGATCGAACGTGATGTTCAACGTTGCAGCCGAACTTGTTCCGATATTGAAGCTTCCCGAACCTTCATAGTTCAAGCCAAAGCTTGCCATAGAGATGTAGCGGTTCGTAAGAAGCGGAGCGCCGGAGCCGGCAGTAGGCGAGCCCATCGAGATCAGCGATCCCGTTGCGATCAAACCGTTATCGGCACTGACAAGTGATCCGAACGGACGTGTACGGACGTTGCCCGTGTTATCCAAGGTAAGAATATTGCCGGCCGTGAGATCGGACGCAATGTTCTTCATATTGATATTGTGAGTTGTATCTCCAAGATCGATATTGATATCGTAGTGGTTGGTATTCGCACCAAGATTCAATGTTCCATTGGTCAGAGACAAACTGAATGTCGCCTGATCGATAGAGCTGTTCTTGAGAAGCGGATTGCCACCAAGCTGTACGATCGATTGTCCCGGAACCGTGGTCGAGTCAATACTCAAACCGTTATTGGCCGCAACAAGCGATGAAAGCGTACGCGTGAAGGTCTTATCGGCACCATCAAGCATCAGGAAACGATCGCTGCTCAGCGGAGAAGGATCTGTTGCGACATGCTTCATGTGAATAGCACCGGTTGCACCTTGTCCCTGATCCAGGGTAATGTCCAGATTCGATGCTGTTCCATCACCAACGGTGAAGTTGCCGGCACCCTGGAAGTTCAAGGCATGCGATCCGAGATCGATGAAGCGATCCGAAGAGATCTGCGGCGCAGCAGTCGCAAGAACAGCAGTCGGAGCGCCAAGCTGAACAAAGCTTACACCCGGCGTTGTCGTGCTATCGATGGTTAAGCCCATGTTAGCGCCGACAAGCGACGAAGGAGCCGTCCAGATCAGTCCGTTACCGGTCGGATTGACCGTTAGCAGATAGCCTTTCTGAGCCAGGCCGAAAGAGTTCGACCTTTCAATGTTGTTGTTCTCATCCAGCCAGAGCGAGTAATTTACGCCGGCTGTTGGAGCAGGTGCCTGATCCCAGGCGTAGAAGTTTACGCTCGTTCCGACGCCTTGTTTGGCTCGTAACTGCACGTATGCCGGAGAGAGTCCGCCAGTCGATAATCTCGTCTGTTGCGTAACAAGCGAGGGTACGTTCTGAGCGAATGCATCTCCGATAAGCGCGATGCTTAGCACGGCAAGCCATGCGAACATCGTCTGGAGTTTATTATGTCTCATTGTTTGTATGGTTAGGTTAAGTAAATACAGAAATTAAATATTCAGTACATCCTGAAAAATTATGGGTTAACGATCAGATACGTTAAGAATCCGGTATTCGTCGGATATGAAGCCGAGAATTGCACGGTAAAGGCATCCTTCGTAATATCGGTGATCACCGGAACGATGATGATATCGAATCCCTGCGAATCGAATTGCGAGACAGTAACGCTCGAATTCGCAGTGCATCCTACAGAAGGAGAAAGATTGACGGTCAGAGACGTCGTTCCCATCGGAACGGCAACTCTGCCGGCATAGGAGCTTCCGCCTTGAGTCGAACCCGTTAGTTGATTGGCAACGATAATACCGGTTCCGACGGGATGCAGGATCGAGGTATCGCCTACTTGAAGATTCTGGCCGACGTTCACGCCGGAAGTGATCTGATTGAATGGAACGGTCACACTTGCAGGTAAGATGTTCTGCCACGACATAACGCCGGTACTATTGACCGTCATTATCGCATCGTTGGGAAGCAGAACTGCCGGAAGAGTGTAGTTGATATCGACATCCTGAGGGGCTGCCTTAAAAGATGTGATGTTATTCTGGACTCCGCCCATGGAGGGCTCCTGCATGCGGAGTTCGCTCGAAGTATTTCCGGAATTGCTCAGCATGATGTTGCCGGCAAGATCGAGCATAGCGCTTGGAGTGATCGTACCGATTCCGATCCTCGCGCCATCGTTGTAAAGAAAAGTGTTTGAGATCCAGTTTGTTCCGTCATAGCGGAGCGTTGCACCGAATGTGCCCGGAGGGAGTCCGACAAGTGTCGAAGAAATGACATTATTTCCGTTCGCATCCGTCGTGATCAAGACTCCGGTACCAGCTTTAATTGCCGTTGTGTCGTCTTTTCCGGGTGACCACTTTGTTCCGTCCCATTTAAGGACTTGATTGGTGAACGCTCCCATCTGGTTTATTTTCTCGCCTGTCACGGCACCATTGGAAATTTTTTCTGTCGTCACGGCATTGCGAGCAAGCTGGCGGGTATTGATTCCGCTATCGGCAACACCGATGGTAACGATCGGCCCGTTCGGATTCTGGATCGAGATCGTACCATCAAGATTCTGAATCGTCTGTACTCCGTCAGGCAATGAGGAGATAGTAATGACTTTTCCGTTTTGCACGACTTTCGTATTGCTATCGCCCACGATCCTGATCGGTCCGTCAACTTCATTGATCGATGTAACGACGCCCTTTGCATCACTGGAAATGTAATTTGCCCGGTCTGCTACTTCAGCATGCAAAGCATAGGGCACGGAAGTAAGCGCCGTGCGGGGCACCATTTCGGCACCCCCATCGACACTAACTCCTAACCAATATTGCTTGCTAAAATCTATTGCCATAGGTAGCGGATTCTGCCCGCCGATAATGACGGTAAAAAGCCCATTACTTGTTTCTGTTTTGATCGATTCATTATAAAAATCAACCGGAGCATTCGCTGCATCATAGAGACTGATCTTCAAGACATGTTCTCCATTGGAAATGGGGATTCCATTCGGAGAGACAAGTAAACCCTGATAACTGATCTGCCTCGGGATCTGCGAGAATCCTGCCGAAGCCAGCATCATGAAGAAAAGTCCTGTCAGGAGGTAAAGAATATGATGATGATCTAAGCGCAAAGCTATTTAATGAATAATTATCATAATTTTACCACTTCTTGACACGGCACTCCTCAAAGCTCCAAATCGCACCACTTTGGCTTGTTAATAACTTCATAAACCTGAATTTGTTACAGTCGAACCATCTGCAAAGGTTGAAGTACCTTGTAGAAAGGCCAAGAAATTGTCTTGAGCATCGAGTTACCTCGAGAGAGTACTAATGTTCTCACGAGACCTGAGAATCTGCACTCTCGCAGGGTTCTCTTTTCACGGGGGCACGCCATAACCCGATTCGGTGTAAAAAAGTGTCCCTCTTTTCAAGGCAATGTTCGATACGAATCAAACGATAAGGCTAATTGCACCGAAAGAGCGACAAGGCATACTACAGCAAGTTTTCAATGTTGTGAGGGGGGCAAACCCATATTTCTCATTTCAAATATAATACAATAATATCGCAAAACCTAATGTTTTGGCAAACTTTCTTTGCCGCCATACCCGTTTTTCCCCATAACTTATTCAACCATAGCTCATTAAAGGAAGTTTTTTTTTCTTCGTTGATAAGGCAAAAACAGGAAACCTTAGGGCATATAGAATCCGCGATCGCCGAATAAGATGTGGTGAAAAATCATCCTGGCCGCCAATAATCCCCTTACTGTCGCTTGGGGGTAGCGACGAAGATCGTAACGGTTCGACAGTAGAACCGTCCTTCCGGAATATCATTATCATAGAGCAATTCCGTGCCTCCGATGCCTTTGATCGTAGCTCGGGTAAGATTGACAGCCTCAGCAGTCGATTTGGCTCGCCCTTCCGATAGATGCAAGTTATATTCGGGAGTACCGATGCGATCTGCATAGCCCTTAATTGTCGCAATATCGTCAGGTGTGATCCTGGCGCGTACATAGTCGGCGATCTTCTGGTTATTCGGATTTAAGTTCGCTTTGCTGAAATCGAAGAGAATGAGATTGTATCTGGAGAAGATCGTATCCGACATGTGCTCTTCCTTCTTCTTTGCCAGCGTGAGCTGTGTTACGGGAATAGAATCGATCGGAGTCGTTACTGTTTGTCCGATGGCATCGGTAGCTACTAACTTATAATCCATTGAACGGAGGGATGCAAGTGTGCGCTGTTTTTCCTTTTCGATATGCCAATCGAGTTTCGGAGGGATCGTCGTTGTTCCATTGAACTCCTTCAAACGCTTGCCCTGGTTGCCGGTCTCTACATGCCAACTGGCAAGACCTGCCTGAGCATTGACAACGGGTTTGAATCGTACGGTCGGCGGATTGGTAACGCGAATCGTATCGATGGTAAGGACAGGCTCTAATATTTCCCAGTCCGGGCATTGGATCTCGACGCGTCTGTTCTCGGAGATACCGTCTTCGGTCGTCATGTTCGAGTTCTTCTCCGGAAGTTCGCGGGCTTTGACGATCAACCGGTCGTCGGTCAGATGCCAGGTTTTCTTGAAGTAATCTCGAACGGTTTCGGCGCGCTTCTGCGAAAGCTCCAGATTTCCCTTCTCATCACGAATACTTGCGTTGCAGCCGACGATGGTGATCTTCGATTTCGGATGCTCCACCATGCGCCTGCCAATGATATTCATGATCTGGTAGTATAGCGGCAGCGTCTCATAATTAAAGAGTTTATCAGGATAGAACTTCGATGCCTGTTCCGGAGTCAGCAAGGTATACTCCGGCCTGAATTCGCTTGAATTCTCGGCGAAGAAAATATAGTTCAGCAATGGGCGAAGCTGTGTGGAGATGAACTCCTCAACCTTGAATTGCAGCGGCGCTTCATGTCCCTCTTTATCCACACCCACCACAGTCAATGAGGCCGATAGGAGCGGCGTCTTGTTCTCCGGCGGAGGCGGAGGTGGCGGCGGCGGCGGAGGCGGCGGAGGTGGAGGAGGCGGAACCTCCTTGATCGGCAGCGGCGTATACGTCACCGACGCACCGAAACGAAGCGACGAAGGATTCCACTTATAGCCTGAAACGATCGGCACAAGCCCGTAAGTATAAAATACTTCCGGAACAAGCTGAAGCGACCGATCGCTCTTGAGCGGAAGTTTGTATTTTGCTCCGGCCATCAACGCGAAATTGAAGCTTGAAGCCTTGGGTATCGTACCTGAGTAATTATTCCTCGTTCTGCCTTGCGGATTTCCGTTAGAATCGACGAACACTCCGACATCGACAGGTTGAACAAGCTGCTCTCGCTGAGAAAAACTCTTTGTTACAATCAAGCCTCCCTGAAATCCTGCGTTCAAGAACAGGTGGCTGAAAAGATTATAGGAGACCATCGGTTCGAAACCGACTGTCGCCAGCTTCGTCTCAAGAATGTGTTGAAATAATCCTTGAGTAATATTTCCGCCAACGATGACGCAAGGAGCCTCGGAAGAAGTGAGCGTGGCATTTTCGGATGCATACCCGAATCGCAGATCAAGAGAAAGCCTCCGTCGAAGCGGCACTTCATAAAGGCCTCCAAAGGATATGCCATGTCCCGTGCCGGAGGTAAAATCCTGGCAGCAGTTCGGAATGTCCGGCAGCTTAGCAAAATCGGCGGTATGATGATTGAGGTTGTAATGGAAATATGCGCCGAAACTGGGAAGTTGGGCATATTCACTATCTGTCAAAGGCCGCGTGTTTTGTCCGGTATTGATCTGTGCAGCCGCCAACGCCGTTCCAAATATGACGAAAGCAACAGTTAAGCAGAGTTTTCCGATCATCCGGTAACCGGGGAATTTTTGTTTTCTCATCTTACCGTTCGATCCTCATCATCCTTCGTTTAACAGCCGTAGGAGTCTGCAAAATGTAGAAGTAGTTGCCTGCCGGATATCCCGTCAGATCAACTCGCGCAACGTATTGCCCCGGCTTGACGATCTCATCGAGCAATGTTGCAACATGTCGGCCCAAAATATCGGTGATCCATAGCTTGGAGCTGCCTTCCTCAAGCAAGCTATACTTGATCGTCGTTATTGTTTGAGCAGGATTCGGAATATTCTGCCCAAGCAGCAATGAATCGGATTGTGCAAAGAGCCGTGTTCCACCTTCCTGGCAGAGTTTCGTCAGCTTGAACAGACCGTTATAGGTCGTGATCTTCACTTTCTTCCCGTTGGTAAAGACAAATGTCTCGATCTTAATGATCGTCGAGACAGAATCGCCAAGCGCCACAGTGAATTCAATTCCGGAAAGTATGCCATCGATTTGATTGTCCGGCCTTGTGCCGTGAATAGTCAGAGTTCTCCATCGTCCGTTGATAACCGACGGAATGGACTTATCGACAGGAGCAAGGAGACTTGCATCGAAGGTGATCTCCGTGACAAAATCTGTTGCGCCGCTTGGCGGCATATTCTTTGACGTGTCGATCCTAATCGGTATGAGGATGTCGTCGCACGGAGCGCCTTCGAGAGTATCAAGCGAAAGTGTGATCTCCGGCGGGCTGATGTCCCGGATGATCGTTATCTCTGCCGTTCCCTTACAGCCATTAGTATCGGTGATCGTAACACTGTATGTTCCTGAATCGGAGATGATCAGGGTGTCCGAGGTAGATCCTGTACTCCATAACGTGGAAGCAAAACTTCCTGAAAGAGTGAGTGTATCAACTCCACCAGTATCTGCCATTACCGGAGAAGATGCGTTGATCGTAATAATTGGAATCGGATGTACGACAACCGTGACTGTATCGGAGTATGTGATACATCCCCCAGCAGTTGTTGTCTTCACCCAATAGTCCCCTGCCGTGCCGACTCGGATGCTCTGCAAGCTATCACCGTTCGACCATTCGTACTTATCAAATCCGGGAGAGGCAGTGAGCGTAAGCGTGTCACCGGCACAAAGCGGTCCGGCACCGGTAATGGTGCCACTTTGCGCAGGAGTAATGGTTACGGCAACTGAATCTTTGCCGACGCAAGAAGTACCGCCGGCCGTGACATCAACTTCGACTTCTCCGCTCGTTGTGCCGCCCCATTGAATGGTAACATTCTCCGTGCCCTGGCCTGTCTGAATATTTCCGCCGTTAACGACCCATTGGTATGTTGCTCCCGGTATAGGTGTAATTGTATACGCAAATGTTTGGCCGCTGCAGACGACAAGCGAACCGGTGATGGAAGGCTTTGGTCTCGGATTGACGATCACAAGCATCGTATCTAGGAATGCACAATTACGATTGTCGAGATACGATACTGAGTAATGAGTTGTCGTTGAAGGCGAGGCCTTGGGATTGCCGATAGCGTCGTTATCCAAACCTGCAGCCGGGCTCCATTTGATGCCATGGGAGCCTTGAAGATCGAATTGTGTCGTATCTCCTTCACAGATCGTTGCTAAATGGCTCGATAGTTTGGGGAATGTAAATAAGGTGTTCTCGTCAGTGATCACGTTATTCCACGATCCACCGCCTACGCTACCCCCATTGGCTCCGTATGTTGTTCCTTTGCAGGAAAGAGTATCAACGATCGATTTGATGATACCTGCTGCCCCTGGATTTACTAAAGTCGGAGGGACTGAAGGACCTTTAACGACAACCATACCTCCGGATCCCCCACCACCTGGTGCAACACAATAGGGTACGAGAGTATCGGCAACAGTATTGCCGCCATTTCCGCCATTTGCCGAGAGAGTGATATTGTTGGCGATGTTTGTAACATCGAGAACGATCGTACCTCCGGCACCGCCGCCTCCGGCACCATCGTCTCCGGCATCATGGGCGCTTAGGCCATCGGCAACGAGTCGGCCCCCGGAGCTATTGAGGTTAGGGCTGCGGATAATTATTATGCCTCCTCCGTTTCCGCCTTTGGTGCCAAGTCCGTCATTTTCATGACCGCCTCCTCCGCCACCGCCGAAATACACTCGATTTGTTTGCGAGGCGTAATTAATTGTTCTGCCTCCCAACCCGCCATTAGGCAAGCGTTTGATCAGCGATGTTTGATCTCCGCCCCCTCCGCCTCTTCCTCCATTGGCGCCGCCGCCGCCGCCGCCGTTCTGGTTATCTCCACCTCCGCCGCCATTTGCCAGCGGACCTCGGCCTGCTTCGTAAGGTATGTCATATGCTGCAATTCCCTCTCCTTTTCTGCCGCCGTTGCGAGAAATTCTGGTGCAGAAATATTCGCTGTCATTTGGCGCAGCCGAGTTTTCCGAAGAATCGCCTCCGATAAATCCCATTCCGCTTACATCGATATCGGCATTAAGCGCAACTGAATTCGATGCTTCAAGAACGACGATACCTCCTCTAAATCCATTCCATGGAATTGCAGTCACTTTCGATGCAACGACAGCACTTCCATACTGCGGCACACGAACAAGCTGAACAGATCCGTTCTGAGCATCATAGAGCCTGACGATCTTATATTTTAATGTGATCCATAGCCCTTGTATTGCGGCGATCTCACCGAATTCGTAATTTCCGGAATACCCGTAATTCGTAACGGTGCCGAATGAAGGCGAATTACTCAGATCTATTTGAGCCCCCTTCATTTGAATTAGTAGAACACGATCACCAACGTTATAACCCGTTGCATCTGCGATAAGGATCTGGTTCATGCAGGTATCGATCTCGAGGACTTCTGAGTAAAGGTTGATGACTCCCGAAATTGATTGTGCGTGGATATCCGAGCTTTGGATCAAGCAGAAAAGGAGAAGTACAGCACTATATGCAGCGCGCCGGATAGCCCGGATGCGATGAAAATTCATATATCTAAGTTCTCAGCAAACTTTACAAATACCGATTCACTCGTATGTTGCGAGAAAACCCGCCTGAAGGTCCGAGGGGGCTTACTCAGTTCAAGGCAAAAACTCACTCAAAATCACCGGAAAATGCGTTCGAAACGCCATTTATGCTTTTTTCCGAGTGTAAATATACGAAAAAATTACCCATAAGCGCAAAATTTTGGATTTTTCCAAGGCCCGATCTCTCTACGAGTGCCCAGCGTGGAGTCTGCCTGTGCTGAACGGAACGGAGACGAGCAGAGCACCGCGGATCAATTCGACGGTTGCGGTATCGGCGCTGATAAGATTGTCCAACCCTTCACGCTCTCCAAAAACCATCCGTGCATTGCGCAACGGGTAATATAAACCTGATGTCGTGACTCCATGTGCTTCAGGCAAAGGAGTCAGTGAGACGGGAGTTCCGACCGGCCTATTGAATGCATGCCAGGGACTATCTGCCGTCAGATAATGGTGCTCGTGAGTCGCATCATAGGCCGATAATTTGTCAAAGCTATCGGCATACCGAAGAAGCACGCTGAAATTCGTCAGAAGATGATCCGTTCGCTTGCCATGGATTCCGAGGACAACAACATCACGGATCGGATTTGAAATAATAAACCGAAGAGCCTTTTCGAAATCATTCGACTGCTGATCGGGATCTTCTATTATCCGTGTCCCTTTTGAGGCGAATCGTTTACGGACATCCGGAGAAACCGAATCCATATCTCCAATAATGGCATCGAGCGGAATGTTGTGCTTGAGTGCGTATTTGGCGGCACCGTCAGTTGCAATTACAAAGGCTGACTGTATGAGGAAATGCCGGACGAAAGCCTCGGAAGGTTCTTCGCCGTCGAGAAGCACAAGAATATGTTTTTTCTCTTCTTCCATTCGCTAAAGTCCTATCTCGAGCGTCCCAAAACCGTGCCTCGGAGCGGCGACATAAAATCCGGACCCGTACTCAACATAGCTGGTATACAATTTATTCAGGATGTTACTGACATTTAGTCGAAGCTCAACATAATGCATTCCGAGGATATTGTTTTCACGATAGGAAAGCATTGCATCAACAACTGCATACGGATCGTTACGATAGTAATCGGAATTGATGAGGTCGCCATACATACTTCCCACATATTTTGCGGTCAGGCTGAATATAAGTCCCTTCGCAGGATACAGAACAAGACCGGCGCCTCCGATGAGAGAAGGAAAACCAATTGGTACCTTGCCTACAACACTGATCGAATCCGCATAACGAGTAAACTCCTTGATCTCATTGTGGCTTGCGCTCAGATTAAGATTCAGGCGAGCCGCAGTACCGAACTCCAGCGAAGTCTCAAGCTCGAGACCGTAATGATCGACCTTCTCCGCATTCGCAATTTGTGGCGATCCCCACCTATCGAAGAATCCCGTCTGAAGGATTTCTTCGTTGAACGGCATATAGTATCCTCCAACTTTTCCGGAAAAGATCACATCGTCATCAATCGGATAGCGGGCGAATGTTGTCCAGAGTTCGATATCAACCAGATGTTCCGGATCGATCGTCGGTTTGGTAAGATCAAATGTACCATCAGCTTTTCTTGCGAAGTTCGGTAGACTGAAGAACTCGGCATTATAATAATCCTTTAATCTGGGTTCTCTCGTCGTAATTGCAGCGGTAGCTGAAATAGATATGAAATCATTCAGAACTACTGTCATTGCAAGCCTGGGATTGACAAAGAACAAAGGCACATTGAAAGTGTAATTCGTCCATCCTGTTTGGGTGATTCCCCGGAACGCCGCTGCCGCAGAATCGAGATAGAACGGTTTCTCATCGAAGAACTTGTACTCCTGACTCAGAAGCTGTACGCTTGCTGTTGCAGTGAACATCTCGCTAAAATCATATTTCTCGGAAGCGTAGCCAGATAAGATATTCTTTCCACCTTTGTAATCATAGAAGTGGTAATCACCGGGAAGCCCGACAGGCATCTCATTCGCTGAGAGCAACTGCCCCCAATGATCAGAGCGTTCGAAGCGGAATTCGCCACCGAGTGTGAAAGTGCTTCTCGTGTTCCAAAACTCCAGCTTTGGCAACCAGCCGAATTGGTTCGTTGATACAGAGCCGCGTACAAGTTCACTGCCGAGCGAGGAATCCGTGATGCCGGTAAAATTGTATCGCAATCCATAGATTGGAGTGACTCGGTAGTATTCGCTATTGGAAAGCCTGCTTAGAAAAGGGGCTGTACCATCGTAATCGTTAAATCCGTTGCCCTGAATATAAAACAGCGTATTAGAAAACAGAGTGTTTGCATCGATGTTCCAAATCCCTGTCGCCTCATAATGCGGCTGGAAAAATTCTTCATGCTCCTGCGCGCGGCGTTCATACATGAACGACTCAGACCAGTTCACTTTTCGAAGTGATGGATCGGTAAAATTCAGGCGGTCGTTATCTGCTCCGGGAAATATTCCATAATAGTTCAGACCGCCCCTAACTGGGCCTCCATAAAAGTTAAGTCTTAAGGTAAATGCAGAATCGATTCGCTCAAGCGATATCCGATAGGACTTCTCATCGAGAGAAGAGCCGTTTCGATATCCATCGCTCTTCATCTGCGAAAGCCTTGCATAAATAATGTATCGGTCATCGATAAGCCCGGAGTTAAGCGTTATACCAAGTTTGGATGTGTTGTAATCTCCGTATCCGGCAGAAATATTAAATGCTCGCTCGCGGGAAGGATTGGTTTTGATGTTGATCGAACCTCCTAGCGCCAGCGAGCCACCGGGCAGGTCTCCCGCTCCTCGTTGGATCTGAATCTCCGATGCACTGGCAGCAAGATCGGGAATGATCGTCCAATAAACGTTATGATCTTCCGGATCATTTTGGGGGACTCCATCGATGAAGATCGCCTGCCTTCGCTGATCGAATCCTCTGGTATTCAAAAATGAATATCCAAATGAAAGACCGCTACGCGAATAGCTGAACGTTGAGGGGCTTGTGCTGAGAATATTCGGAACTTCGCTCAGATCACCTGCACGGATAATTTCGTTCTCCGTCGTCCTCGTCGGAATGGTATCTCGGGTCGTAGATACTTTCGAGGAATCCGGCTTGCTGCCCTGAGCCAGTAGTGAGGACCGAAAAAATAAACTGATCATCAGGACGCAGAAGAATGCGAGCGTGCGACTAACAGGAGAGGGCATCATTCTCAATTTCGCGCTTGAACAATCGTCTCGCCAAGTAACTGCTGGGTTAGAAGAAGATTTTCATCCAGCATGTGCCGGGAATACTCACGGGCGTGCAGGACGGCGTTCGGATCGATATCGACATAAATCAGATCGTTATCGAAAAACGAAGCACGCTGAAGGATATCGCCATTCGGAGAAACGATCTCGGATCCACCCCAGAAGTTGACTCCATCTTCGACTCCCACCCGATTGACGAAGGCAAGATACAGACTAAAGAGCCGGGCATATGCAACATGGTGCTCCGAGTTGATCTTATAATTCTGTGGTACTTCGGAAGAATTATCTGCTCCGATTCCGAGCTTTGTCGGACTTGCTGCGATCGTAACGATCATCTGTGCTCCCTGATAGGCCAGCATATATGGCAGAGAAGGATGCCAAAGATCTTCGCAGATCAAGACGCCAATTCTTCCGAGTTTCTGAGATTCGATCACACGTGCAGTGTTACCGGCCAAAAAATATCGCTCCTCTTCGAAGATCCCGTATGTAGGCGGATAGATCTTATGATGAGAGTGAATACATTTGCCGCCTTCGAAAACAAAGGCCGCATTGTGGACTCCGCCGGTCTTACTCCGTTCGACTCCCCCGCAGATGATCGTGATCTCTTTGCTAAGCTCTCGAAGATCGTTTAGCAAGGGCGAATTCCTCGGATCTAGAGCCACTTCGTTGTTAAGGTCGCGGAGCGTATATCCGGTCAGAGAAAGCTCAGGGAAAATAATTGCGTCGGCTCCTTCATTCTTGGCTTTTATCGAAAGCTCAAGATGATTCTTCGCGTTTTTTTCAACAGAGCCAAGGACAGCACTGCATTGAGCCAGCGCAATGCGAGATCGCTTCAGAAACATATTATCCGATGACAACTTCATTACTTAGTTCGTTTTCTCCGCCGGTGTGAGCAAAAGATGTGTGGACGTGCTTCAAAATCTTACGCAATGCATCGTGTATTCCCTCTTCGTAAGCACCATGAATAAAATGCTCCTTGAGTGTTGCTGCCACATCCTTCCATGTTTCGGGATTTACCCGCTTATGGATTCCTTCATCGCCAAAGACGTAGAATTTGTGTTCTTCGAATAAAATGAAGAGCAGAATTCCGTTCCTTCCGGAAGTCTTATCCATTCCGAGTTTGAGGAATTCCCTCTTTGCAATATCTTCAACCGTAAGGCCGGCCTCGTCATGATCTCGTTCCTCCTTTATAGATACTCGAATAGATGCACTCGTATGCTTTTCGACTTCGGCTATTGTTGCGGCGATCTTATCCAGAACAGGCTGGGTAAAAACATCTTTTACCTGCTTATGCGGATGGGTATGTGCTGCCATAACTTCTATACTTTCTTCTGTAAAATCGTATCCTTCTTACCAAGTGCGGGTTTGGGCTCAGGGTAATCGGTCATATAATGCAAGCCCCTGCTTTCCTTCCGCTTTAGTGCCGAGCGAACGATCAGCAGAGCTGCCAAAGTGATATTGCGCAATTCAAGGAGCGGTACCGTCACTTTCGTTTTCCGGTAGTACGCTTCGATCTCTTCGGAGATCAGTTTCAAGCGTCGTTCCGATCGCTTCAGGCGATATGTAGAGCGCACAATACCAACATAATCCCACATCAATTGTTGCACTTCCCGACGGTCATGCTCGATCACAACCCACTCCTCAGCATTCTCCGTACCGGAATCATCCCATTCGACGAGCTTAACTTTCTCTTCTTCCTTCGGACGTGTTTTCAGCGAATCGGTAAGATCATTTGCGGCCCGGTATGAAAAGACAAGGGATTCAAGCAACGAGTTACTCGCAAGCCTGTTCGCTCCGTGCACGCCAGTCATCGTGACTTCTCCGCATGCGTAAAGATTACTCAGGTTTGTTCTCCCCACCAAGTCAGTCACCACTCCCCCACAACTATAGTGTGCAGCAGGAACGACGGGAATCGGATCTTTGGTGATATCGATACCGAAGAGTTTGCATTTTTCATAGATGTTCGGAAACTCCTTTTTGATCTTCTCCGCCGGAAGATGGGAGATATCAAGGAGAACGTACTGTTCACCCCGATGCTTGAGTTCGGCATCGATCGCTCTGGCAACAATATCGCGAGGAGCAAGTTCCATCCGGAATGGATCGTACTCAGCCATAAACCTTTCTCCGGCAAGGTTTCGCAAGATTCCTCCTGCTCCGCGTACGGCTTCGGAGATCAGGAATGATCTAGCGCCTTCGGCATATAGTGTTGTCGGGTGAAACTGTATGAATTCTAAATTGCCAACAACGGCTCCGGCGCGATACCCCATTGCAACCCCATCCGCAGTTGCGATCATCGGATTTGTCGTATGCAAGTAAACCTGTCCTGCACCGCCGGTTGCCAGCATCACCGCTTTCTTTGCCCGAACAATTTCGACCTTCCCGCTCTTTTCATCAAGGATATATGCACCGTAGCAAGTAATCGGATCCTTCTTTCTTTTCTTCTTGTCGATTCTCTGGTGATCGGTTAGCAGTTCGACTGCGAAGTGATCTTCGAGGAGTGTGATCTGTGGATGGGAGGCAATGGCAGATAGTAAGGATCGTTCGATTTCCTTGCCGGTCAGATCTCGTGTATGAACGATCCGGTTCGCTGAATGTCCGCCTTCTTTACCCAAGTGTAATTTGCCCGACTCATCATGAGTGAACTGCGTTCCGAGATCAATTAAATCTTGTATCCGTTGCGGACCTTCTTCGACCAGGACCCGGACTGCATCTTCGTGACACAATCCTGCGCCGGCTATGAGCGTGTCGCGAATATGCGATTCATAACTATCGTGCTCATTCATAACGCTTGCGATGCCGCCTTGAGCATAATTCGTATTGGATTCGGACCGCTCCTTCTTCGTAATGATGTGGATTCGCAGCTTCGAGCGCTTTGCAACCTGCAATGCAAAAAAAAGGCCCGCCGAGCCTGAACCAAGAACCAGGATATCTGTACTAATCACGCGCTTAGAACAACTCTTGAAGAAAACGAATGCCCAAAGATTCCGAACTGTGGCAAATAATAGATGCCCCCGAAAAAGCGATGCCCCTCGAAATTCTCAAGGGGCATCGACTATTAATATGTAACGCTATAATTCGGATCAAAGATGGATCAACAGGTGTATTTCTGCCGATCCAATTCCGAACAACGTCGAAGGCGGACCGTCGACCGTTGTTCCATTGACTGCCGAACTTGCCGAAGCAGTACTGAACTCCAATCCGTATTCACAACCGAGTGCGACGGCATGAAATACATACCAATCGAAACCGGCCAGCACGGCAACAGCGAATCCACTCGCAGAGAGTTTAGTCTCTGTCGTAGTGCTTGTTGCAGCAAGCGGACCCGTTTTGACTATGCTTTTATCGGTAATCAGCTTCGTCGTTGTCGAACTTCCTCCGGCATATCCGACCTCGGCTCCGAAATACGGAGAGATCGCATATACGGAATGAGTATGCATCTCGACTCCGACGACGACGCCATAGGTCGTTCCGGTGACCTTTCCGTTGCCGATAGAATCGGCTCCGCTCGTATGAGTGGAGAATCCTAACATTGCACGGAGGGCCAGACCATCGGATAGATAATACTTCGCACCTGCAGCATATACCGGTACTGCATCAACGGTGCCTTCACCCGGAAACAAGAGGTTGGCAATAAGTACGCCGGGAATGCTCATTGAGCTAAGCCCGCCGAAGCCAAACTCCATTGCCAGGGATCCCGCCTTTGTGATAGGCTGATTCGATACCGGTGCTTCCTGAGCAATGGACGCCGAAGCGATCCATCCCACAAGAAACAGGGCAAACGATATCCTGGATAGTTTTTGCATCATAACGATTCCCTAAGGGATGTTAGAAGTGGACGATGACATGTACACTTCCGCTGCTGATGCCAAGATTGGTTGCAGACGGATCATCAGTTGTCGTTGCAGATCCTCCCTTCGGAGTGAATGTCGTGCTGCCGGATTTTGTTGTGAATCCAAGCATGTATTCACCGCCAACTGCTATACCACGAGTAAAATACCAATCAAAGCCGGCGAGTACTCCTATACCGAAAGCCGTTCCGCTTGTCTTGGTTTCACCGACACTCTTGTTCGTCAGGTCATTACTGCCTGTTCCAAAGCTAATTTGTGCTCCGAAGTACGGCGAAGTCGAATAAACGGCATGAGTATGAAGTTCTACTCCAACAGCGATTCCAAATGCTGTTGACGAACTCTTAAATGGAGCGAGGGAATCAGAGCCGGAACTCGCCGTCGCAAATCCCAACAGCGCCCGCAATGCCATATCGTCAGCAAAATACCATTTCCAACCCGCTGCGACAACAGGCATGCTGCTGAAGTTGTTTTCAATATTGAAGCCGTTCAATCCCATCGTAGCGAGTCCTCCAAACTCGAACATCCAGGCAGCAGAACCGGCTTTCGTATTCGGTCGAGGCATATTTGCCTCATCCTGCGCGTACGAAGCGTTTACTAGTGCGGTAATGACGAAGAGTGAAACGACGAACTTTATAAGAGTACGTGACATAAGTATTACCTCCAAGTTATATGATGAAAAAAGAAACACGCTGCACTCGATTAGAGCGCCATACAAATATATGAAGGAATTCTCGCTCTGGTGTTCACTTTTCTCGAAATGTGGATAAGGGATAGGGAGGCTAAATTATTGAATAGGGGCAAGTTACTCTATTATCATCCGTAATGGTTGTTGTGGCAACTCCGTTTGTGATATTATCGTGACCAGTTCGATCACGGCCATAGATCTCTTCGTGAAATCTTCGACGCTTCCATCGTTTGTTATCACAAAGTCTGCATCTTGTTTGAAATCAGCTTGATAGTTCTGCCCCTTCAACCGATTCATAATATCATCGCGTTTGAACTTCCCCAGAGCTTCTTCGCGTGCAATAACGGTCTCATCCTTTGCATCTACTAAGATGACAGCATCAAAGATCTCTTCAAGCCCCGTCTGAAAAAGTATTGCAGATTCCAAAGCGATAATCTCGCCCGTTTTTGCCTTGCTAAACTCTGCTTCGAAAACTTGGAGAGTTACAGGATGAACGATCGCTTCGAGCTTTAGCCGGAGGGATTCATCACTAAAAATCTTTGATGCTAAATACCCACGATTGAGAGTCCCATTGATGTATGCTTCTTTCCCGAATAGTGATTCTATCCCTGCTCGAAGAGAGGGATCTGAATTCATCACATCTTTGGCAATAGTATCGGCCTCGAGGACGCGAATGCCTTTGCTCCTGGCAATTTCGGATAACGTGGACTTCCCGCTTCCGATCTTTCCGGTAATGCCTAATCGAAATGCACGGGACATGATATGCGTAGTAGAAAAAATAATGCGGCTTCAAAAAGGGGGTACCAAAAATGGCAGTCTTAAGGAGGACTGCGGGAGATCCGAACCCTCTCATGATGCCGATAGGTAACGCTAAAAGCGCGACTGATCAGCGAGATACGTCCGTATCACACACGCTTGATGAGATTCCCCCATCAAGACAAGGGCTAAAAGAACCGTGTATGTCCAGATACACGCGGGTGCTTGCCTTTGATACCGTTTACTTCCACTGTCCCTCATCTAAGCGGTCTGCCGAAGCAGGCGGCGAAGCATCTCGGAGTTCCTTACCTGCGTAAGGTGAGGCCTGTAATTGGCACAAATTAGCGTCAAGCGCCCATAGGATTAATTGTAGGTTCTTTTTTGCGTTGTCGCCCTCCGGTCAAACTACCTGAGGGTACCCTCTTTTTGAAAGCCGCACACATTCGAGCGGCTACATACTCTTCTACAAATTTACGAATAGTAAAGTGCGAAAAAAAATAATTAGATGAGAAGAAATTTATTTCTTCAGCTGCATAAATGCCTTGGCCGAGGCAGAAATCGTTCGCTCAATATCTTTTTCGCTATGCGCTGCGCTAAGGAACATCGCTTCGAATTGCGATGGTGCAAGATAAATACCTTCATCCAGCATGGAGTGGAAATACGATGCGTACTGCTCCTTGTTCGACGTGAAAGCAGAATCGAAATCCACGACTTCTTTCTCGGTGAAGAAAAGACACATCATCGATCCAACCCTTGTTTGTGTAGCGGGGATTCCAAACTTTGTCAATGATGCACCTAATGCATCTGCCAGATATTCGGCCTTTTTTTCCAAAGCTGGATAAGGATTTTCATCCCGCAAAATCTTCAGCGTTGCAATTCCTGCAGCCATGGCCAAAGGATTACCGCTCAGAGTTCCGGCCTGATAGACAGGTCCTGATGGAGCGATCAATTCCATCAACTCTCGTTTCCCTCCGTAGGCTCCGACTGGAAGCCCCCCTCCGATGATCTTGCCGAGTGTGGTGAGATCCGGCTTGACGTTATAGATTGATTGCGCGCCGCCCAGTGCTACTCGGAAGCCAGTCATCACTTCATCGAAAACCAGAACTATGCCTTTCTTTGTACAGATCTCTCGCAGATCTTGAAGAAAATTTCCACGAGGCGGAACAACTCCCATATTACCGCCGATCGGTTCAACAATGATCGCCGCTACCTGATCAGGATTTGCATCAATGAGGGCGCTGACACTTGCAATGTCATTATACCGAGCATTGAGCGTATCGATAGCAGTGCCTTTAGTAACGCCTGGTGAATCGGGAGCGCCGAGTGTTAGAACTCCGCTTCCCGCTTTAATGAGGAATGAATCTCCGTGGCCATGGTAACAGCCTTCAAACTTAATGATCTTCTCTCTTTTCGTATACGCGCGTGCAAGCCGAATTGCCGACATCGTAACTTCCGTACCGGAGTTCACCATTCGCACCATCTCAATACTCGGTACAAGTTCGATCACGAGTTCGGCCAACTCGATCTCAAGATCTGTCGGAGCGCCAAAGCTTGTAGCTTTCTGAACCTGGTTCGTGATCGCCTCTGTCACTGCAGGATGCGAGTGACCAAGAATGAAGGGTCCCCAGGAACCGACATAATCGATATACTCATTCCCATCGGCATCCCA
>JAUZOQ010000065.1 GCA_030706385.1 Bacteroidota bacterium
AGCAATCTTTCAGCATTGTACAGAGCCGACTCGGTTAAAGATTGCTTCGTCGCCGCTTCGCGGCTCCTCGCAATGACGAAGTTCTCTGGCATTGTTTTGAGGCGCAAATTCATTTCGGCAATTTTGTGTTGGATGAACTTCCGGTAAGAATTTCATTCCGGAATTTCAACTGCATCATATCATGAATCCACAGATCGAACCTGCCGAATCCGGAAAGCTTTACGAATTTCAAGGCAAGACTCCGCACGTGCATTCGTCCTGCTTCCTTGCTGCAGGCTCTCGCGTTATCGGAGATGTGATCCTCGAAGAGAATGTCAGCATCTGGTTCAATGTCGTTGTTCGCGGCGATGTGGAGAGAATCCGCATCGGAAAAAATTCGAATGTGCAGGATAACGTCGTCATTCACGTCACGCATTTCAAGAATCCGACGATGATCGGCGAGAACGTCACCGTCGGTCACGGAGCTATTTTGCATGGTTGCACGGTGCAGGATGGAGCTCTTATCGGCATGAATGCCGTTGTGCTCGATCGTGCCGTTGTCGGCAAAGGAGCGCTTGTCGCTGCCGGAGCCGTTGTCACGCCGAATACGCATATTCCCGACGGCATGCTTGCTGCCGGAGTTCCGGCAAAGGTCATGCGCCACTTGAGCGACGCCGAAAAACAAATGGTCACCGAAGGCGCATCGAATTACATGATGTATACGCAGCATTACCGCAACGAACTCCCGCCGAAGAAATGGGATACGGGAGAATTTGCGGGATAGAGTCGTTCGAAACAAGTTCTCATGAACTGCCTGTTGCCTTGAGAGGAGAATAGAATATGCATACCATGTAATGATGTTGTCTGGAAAGAAGAGGAGTATTTTGTCGCGCAGTGTTTGAATGCCGGTGTTTCTTCCTTCGGCGAGACTAAGGATGAGGCTGTTGCGAATTTGAAGGAAGCGGTCGAACTCTATTTTGAAGGCGAACAGAACCCGGAATATACTGCCGTGGATCTGATCGAATTAGGTGCAGCCGAAGTGTATGCCTGAGATAGTTTTCCCAATGAACCGGAAAGTCCTACCCGCCGGAACATTCTAAGTCATTCTTAAGCAAACAGGAATGTCTACCGAGACATTTAAGCAACTATTAAACAACTAGGGACGTATTAATCATACGTGTCCAGATATAAATATATCCTTTCCGCATTCCTATGTCTTGCCTGCACAGCAGGCAATGCTCAATGGAGCACATTTTCTTATACTCACTTCGGTAGGATCGATCATTTTTCTTCCTGCTCAGGCATTGGTATGCAGTATGCTGATGGTTTAGATACTGACAACTCTCACGCTCATCGCAGAAATGGTATCACTGCTCAATTAATTATGCAAGCTACTTCAGATACGGAATGTTGCTATCTTGCTGATCGCGGTAAAGGCTGGTGGTCAACGGGAATTGCCGCTAATGATAAGAAATGTAATGATACCCTGCGCTTATTCATTGAGCGATGTGGCTCCAATCATATTATTCCATGTTTCGGGTATCCCGGTGAAGCATTCAGCTATATTAGTGATGCTGTCAGCGGAATGGATACCGCGAATGGAAGATGGTTAGACTATCGTGAATGGTTGAAGAAAGTCCTGTATATCAATTCCGATACGAATTATTACTGCGATGACGTGATTGCTATGTTCTCGACTTTTAATTATTTAACACCCGGTCGAGGAGAAGACAATAACGGTTTGATTGCAATTATGGATTACCTGATTAAGAACGATCGGTGCCCCGCTGAAACAAAGTCATTATTACAAATGCGTGCAGGTACTCGAAATTTTGAGGTCCAGCATTGGCGCGATACGGTCGTAGATTCGAATGCAACACCTATCGATACTTCTGCAGTATCCATTGATGAGATCGGGTTCTCCATTCTTAGGGGCGAAAGCGGAGTTGTTGGAATTCACAAACTGCCGAGAGGATTAAGCGCACTTGTGGCAACGAAAAATCCTTTCGAAGATCAAACAACCTTGGAACTGACGATCGGCGATGCCATGATGCTCCGGCTTGAGATCATCGATGTACTAGGCAGAGAGTTGTACAGCGAGAACAGATTTTTCTTCGCCGGCGATATACGATGGGTTCTTGAAGGCAAGGATTTTCCTGAAGGGTCTTTCTATGCGCGAATATCAACTATAGGTGGTGAAGTCCGAACGATAAAGCTTGTCCATAAATAGGGCATTGGGGGGTATGATATGATTCTTCTGTGCCTGTGTAATCAAAAATAAGGGGTTACGAGCTATTTTGAAAAAAATATTGATTTTCCCGCGTAACATTTAAACCTTTTCTCTCGTATAATCATCTAAACATTTAAGATTGTATGTGTATTTTGATGTTTTTCTGCCAATCCCTCGGATTTTAGCTCCATTTCAATTCGAGAGGGATAAAATTATGCTCAAAATCCACACTTAACAGCGCTTAATTTCGTTTTGGGGTATAATTGCATACCCGACTGTCACAAAGTGCAGTCATTTCGTGTCTTTAGGGAAAGGAAACACATCAGCAGGCAGCCACCAATTGAAAAACAGATTGAAAGACATATTGCCCGCTGATGCGGTTCGTGAAGATGGTGCAGGATTCGGTATTCCGGCTCAAAACGATGAGTCGCAACAATTTATCGAAAGTAACCAGCCACTGACTCCGGACCGGGAGACTCAGCTCTTTCACAGCTTTTTATCAGGCAACGATGCCGCTTTCCGAACGCTCTATGATGCGTTCGAGCGCTCGCTCTACATCTATTGCTGCCGCCTCTTGAAGAACGAGGTTGAAGCAAAAGATCTTTTTCAGGATATCTGGATCAGGATGTATAAGATGCGCGGCGAGCGGATCCAGGTCAGGCGTTTTTCGGGACTGCTGTTTACAGTCGCCCGCAACTACTGCCTGAATGCCATTCGCGATAACCGAGGTTCGAGCAACCTCTCGCTCGATGATATGTCGGAAGATTCGGAGATCTTCCTTCGCTCGAACGATATCGAGAATGCCGATCTTCGCGAATTGCTCCAGAGGGCATTATCGCAATTGCCGTTCAACCAGCGCGAGTCGTTCATCTTGCGCGAGTATATCGGATATAGTTACGATGAGATCGCCGATATCATGGGGACGACGACGCCAAACGTTCGCGCCAGAGCGCACCGGGCCAGAGAGAGGCTTCGCACGATTGTCGGAGCATGGCTGGAGTTGAAGAACAAATAGAGCAAACGCTCTGCAAAAGATTTTTTTGAAAGAAGCATATGACACCACACGATCAGATCAGCGCATTTATCGATAACGAACTTGATGGCGTGCAAGAACAGGATTTCCTGATCTCGCTGGCATCGAGCGATAACCTGCGCAAATCCTTCCGCTCCGAGCTCGTCCTGAAGAACGTCATCCATCGCGATGAAGTCCTGACGACTCCGTCACGCGATATGCGCGGCGCCGTCCTCGCAACGCTCGGCATTGCCGGAGCCTCGGCTCTTGCATCCGAAACAGCCGATGCTGCCACTGCAGTCTCAGCGACAAAGGCAACATTCTTCAAAGCCATGTTCGCTTCGAAGCTTAATGTGCTCGTCACTGCTTCGATGGTCACGGCCTCTGCTCTTGGCGGATATGCAGTACATAGCGTCATCGCCGAGAAGCCGGCTCCGCAAACGATTTCTGCTCCTGCAGTGCGCTCCATGGCGCCTGCGCAGATTCAGACAACACCTTCCGAGGTTGCTTCTCCTGTACAAAATGTAACAGACCTGTCTCACGAAAGCGCCCCTAAGAAGAGTGCTGTCACGCACAAGACTGCTGCAAAGCAAACAGTACTACAGAAAACCGACCAGACTCCGACAGAAACTACGAGCGGAGTGGGCAGAGCCGGCATGAACCCGCCGGATATGTCGAATCCGAACAAATAAAAGGCTGAAATAATTTTTGTGCGCCTTTGTCTGATAGTTTTCGGCTCTCCCAACAAGCCGGGAAATATCAATCACGAAGGCGTACGATTTATTCTTGCTTTCCGGTTGCGGCCACTGGCCGCACCATCTCACGTAACTTCACAGACTCAGCGGTTGTTAGGTATCTTCCGTTGTTAACGGAAGATCTGCCGTAAAAGCGCTTGCCAAAAAAGATACCATACATCCTACTATGCTGCATTGTTTTAGGCACGAGCGTGAAGGCGCGCATGCTGCCTGTGCCGAAGGATTCAGTAGTCTACAAGGATACACTGATCGAGTCGAAGACCATTCGGGTGCAACATCCGCTACGTCTGGGACTCGGAGCAAGCTATGGGCTCAACTATTATTCCGAAGGTGCTCTTCCCGAAGTGCTGACATCGGGTTGCGAAATATTCACGAGCGGAAAGGGTGTACTTCCGAATTTTCTGGCAAGAGTCGATTTCCCTTTAGGCGAAGCCGATTCGCGGTTTTATATTTCCGGAGTTCTTTCGTTCGATAACTTCGGAGCCGATCATAAGGCTCAGGAATTCGGAACAGGGAATGATACTGCGGGCGGAGTCAGCACGTACCGATCCTTCGAATTGGATCATGTTGTCACCAGTTTCACCAAAGCGATCGGAATAAAATCTCTCGTTGGTTGGCAATTCCTCAAACCATTCTATCTCGAAGGAGGAGTTGCAGTCGATTATCTTTTCGATCAGCAATTTACGAAAACGGTTCATGCGATCACTCCCGGATTTTTGATCGATGGAGCCCGCGATAAGCTTGAAGCAAGCGGTGCACTGCCGGATGCGAAGAGCATCTTACTTGCTTTGTCCTTTTCACTTGGAGCGGAATTCCCCCTTTCACAAAGACTCTGGGCTGTTCCGAATATCGAATTTCTGTTGCCCCTTACAAAAGTGACGGATTACTGGAGCCTTGTAAGCCTTCGGGGTGGGATCACCCTCAAATACGATCTGGGCCGAAGAGCGGATACGATCACGGAAGTTCTGAAGGAAAGCGTATCGGTTCACATCCAAGTGCCGGAAGTAAAGAAACCGGAGCTCAGCGCTTCGATCGAAGCCGTCGTGATCAATCGCGATGGAAAGGAAGAGCATGTCGTTCGGATGGAAGTCGAAGAAGTGAAAGTGCATTATGCCTATCCGATGCTGAATTACATTTTCTTCGATGAAGGAAGTGCCGATATTCCGTCGCGGTATGTGAAGTACTCATCGAATGCCGATGCGCAGAAATCGTTCAAAGGATCTATGGCACGGACTGGTGAAGGCTTGCTGCAATTATACCGCGAGACTCTGAATATTCTTGGCGATCGGATGCGCAAATCTCCGACTGCACGAATTACGCTGACGGGATGCACGTCGAATACGGGAGTAGAAGAAGGCGATATCGCACTTGCACGCAAACGTGCCGAAACAATACAGGACTATCTGGTCAAGATCTGGCAGATCGATCCCAAGCGCATACGCGTCGAATCCAGGATCTTACCGGAGAAGCCAAGCCCTTCGAATATTCCGCAGGGTCAGGAAGAGAACAGGCGCGTTGAGATCACTTCAACCGATGAAGCACTCACCGATCCGCTTATCGTCACGAAAACGGAGCATATTGCAAATCCGCCGAATATCTCATTGCAGCCGCATGTCTTTGCAGAGGTCGGAATGAAGAGCTATCGCTCATCGATCTCGATCGGCGGCAAAGAGCTCGTGAGATTCCAGGGCGCCGAACTCAAGCCTTGGAGCGTACCTGAAGAGGCGCTTTCAAGCGGAGTCGATTCGCTCGATATCACTTTAGATGTTACCGATAATGCCGGCAATAGTACGACGGCAAAAAATTCGATAAAGCTTGAGCAGAAACATATTGAGCGTGAGCAGCAGCAGGAGCTCGAAAAATTTAGCCTGATACTTTTTGCTTTCGATGAATCGAGTCTTGGAACAAAAAATGAGCGGACGCTCGGACTTGTTGCCGAATCCTTCCGAAAGGCAAAGCCGCAAACGCTTTCGATCGTCGGGTATACCGATGAGCTTGGAGATGCATCTCACAACGATGAACTCTCGCGGCATCGTGCTGCGGAGGCAAGCGGAGAACTTGAGCGCGCCCTACGAACTCGCGGGCTGGCAATGCCGGCCAATTTGCTTGTCGATGGAAAAGGATCGCGAGAAAAATTGTACGATAACTCTCTGCCGGAAGGGCGTTTCTTCTCACGGACGGTCAATATCACTGTAGAGCACGGGAAATAAGGGGCTATTGGGATCCGCCCGATATTAGGGGATTCTTCGCCCTACCTGAACGAGTTTACAATACGTGGAGTCACTGGCGAAATACACATTAGGGATACGAGTCTCGAGAACGGCATATCTATTGGCGGCAATCCTGCTTGTACTTTTTTTCGCCGGTAAAACCTATGCTCAACAGCGAATTGCACACGTTCAGCCTGATGCATTAGGACCGGGAATGACGATTGCCATGGAAGTCATGGCTCCGGCAAAAGATACGGGCGCTTTCGGCGCCGATGGAATGTACCTTCCCTCTTCAAAGATCCTGTTGCGTAATGCGGCCGATTCGCTTCGTGTTGTTTTCGGCCCAGTAGTCGTAAGTTGGAATGGTAGAGTACTGCAAGTGCCGGTGATGGCAAAAACGGGAGTTGCAACGGGACCGGTTACTTTTCAAATCCTCACAGGCAATAAGAGAAGTGCATTCGCAGCATTTGAGATCAGTCAACCGATTCCGAAGCTAAGTATTTCCGGCGGTGCAACGTTAGGTGATAATACGTTCGCGCTCTATAGTTTTAATGGTTCGGGAAATACGATCGTCGCTCAGGAAATAGAATTCTTGGGACGCGGTATTCAGGATAGAGGACTCTTTACTTTTTCGAAGGCAGATGATAATACTTCGATCGGCGGCAACCCGCATTACCATCCTGTTACACTCCTTTCAAAGGGGCCCATTCATTTGCGATTTGCAGAAATTTCCGTTTCGGCCGATTCGCTTAACGGCGGCCCGGGTGGCGGCGGCGGCGGACATGGATTCTCAGGCACAGGTGGTGCAGGTTACACAGGTGGCGGAAGCGACTCTGCTTACTCGGATGGGAATATCGGTTCGGGTACGAATTCGACGACAACATTTGGTGGCTCTTCGTCGACAGGAATTGTAGGCGGCGAGAGTTCGAACTTCAACAGCGATCAAGGCGGCGGCGGCGGAACAGGTTGTCCGTACGGATCAAGCGGTACGATCAGCGGGGGTAACGATAGTTCGCAGTTCGGAGGTTTTGGCGGAGCATCTGCCGGAGGTGAAGCTCCGGGAGTAGTCTATGGCGGTGGCGGCGGAGCGTTTGCCTCAGGCGGCGAGCAAGGTGCAGGCTTAGGCGATAACAGCGGGAAAACGTATGGCGGAAGGTTCTTACTGCCGATGCAAGGCGGTTCGGGAGGTGGTGCGGGAAACGATGCGAATTTTAGTGCAGACTCAAGCGCCGGTTCCGGCGGCGGCGGCGGCGGTGCGCTGACTCTTGTATCATTCGATACGCTTTCGGTTTGGAACAGCTTCGTTACCGCCGATGGAGCCAAAGGTACATCGGGACAGAATTTCAATGAGGCCGGTGGCGGCGGAGGATCCGGAGGAGGCATAATTCTTTCCGGGCGTAATAATATCCTCTTCACGAATGCGAATGTTTCGGCCGCCGGGGGCAATGGAGGATTGGGAGGAGATACGATCAGCCAAAAAAGCAAAGGAGGTGCAGGAGGATTCGGAAGAATTCGGTTCGATGGAGATCTTACCAATAAGGGCGCAGCAATAACCGGTGCACTTATTGGAGGGCCTACACTGGATCTATCTGCGAAACAACTTGCAGGTCCGCTCATTAGCGTAACTGGGACTGCCGGAGATTCTGCAAGCCTCACCGATACAATGCGTATCTATTATCGCAACGATCACTCTTCATGGAGACTTGTCGAGACAGAGCGTTTTCAGACAAACGGGAAATATCGCTGGCAAACGTTTCTACCGGCAGGCCATGATTCGTCACTCTTTGTAACGGCAATGGCGCAAGTAAGAAACCCGAGCAGGAGTTTCGCAAACTTCGAGCCTGAATACTTATTGTCTCATCTTTCAAGCGGCATAGTCCGGATCACTCCGACACCGCATTTAGTGCTCTTGCAGGATACGCTTATCTTTGGTTGCTTTAAGATCGGTGATACATGTGTTCGCGCTCATTTCTATTTCTCGAACATGGGAGAGGATAGCATTCACTTCTCTTCGATCACGATTTCCGATCCGAACTTCCATATTATAGGTGCTGTCAATAATATGGGATACTATGTAACCGATAGTATCGTCGTTGAATACTGTCCGACAACCGTGGGTAAGGACACTGCGACATTGACATTCAATTCGAATGATACGACAAGAACGGCCATCATTGTCGGCTGCGGCATCGATCGCGATACGAGGATCGTGCTGAAACCCACGACGCTCGATTTCGGACGCGTTCACATCGGAAGTTGCGATACGCTGAAGCTTACAGCGCGTTCGATCGGAAAAGACAGTGCATTGGTTAGCCCGAACGGATTTGTTCATCCGCCCTTCGAGATTATTAAGCCTCTAAAGGATTCACTTCTTGCTCCGAAGGATTCGTTGCAGATTGTAATCTCCTTCTGCCCTACCGATACAGGCGCATTCCACACGGCTTTCATCATGACAGAGAAGCGTGATTCCGCTGAAGTATCTGGAATCGGAACGAGAGGGATATTGCTGGCCGCACCGACTATCGTCGTGAAGCCACTTTGCATCGGTTCTTGCGATTCGGTAAAGATCCCATTTTCATCCGTTGGAAATGACGAAGTGAAAATTACCGGCATTTCCGGAGCAGAATTCACTCAAAAACTGCCGTTCAAAGTGCCGCCGCAAACCGATACGGAGTTCACTGTTCATTATTGCGCAAGAGCCGGAGGAGATACTTCAATATTGATACAATATGTATCCGATGCTGATTCTTCGAATGAGACATCGATACAGTATCATGGCATTCAACCAGTCTTTGTAGCAGATTCGGCATTTCACTTTACTTCACTATGCATTCCTCAATCGGATAGTCTTCATTTCGAATTGCGAAGGACTGGACTCGATACGATTGTGATCGACTCGATCCGGTTGGTTGGCTCGTCAGCATTTTCTCTTGCAGGTGATACATCAAGAAGAGTCGATTCTTCGTCCGCCATCATTCACTTCTCGCCTGCGGCAGGAGGCGACTTTGCGGCTACGCTCATTGCGTATTTGCATGCAGGTACGTGTTCGGATTCCGTCGTCAGCATTCCCATCGATGGTTCGGCCGTATCTTCTAAGCTTTCATTATCGACTAACTCAATCAACTTCGGAACGATCGATACCGGGTCATGCTCGGAGGATTCGGTTACGATCACCAGTTCATGCCCGGCAGTGATTTCGATGCCTGTTGCTCAGCCGCCGTTTTTTAGGGTGTCACCGGTCGGCAACTCGATATCGTTATCTGGAGGCGAGAGCCAAACCATTATCTATCGGTATTGTCCGTCATCGCTCGGCGATCAATCTGCATCGTTAGTTTTTTCATCATCGTCGGATGGCAACGATTCACTCATGATGCATGGATCGGGTCGAGCGGTAAAAGATTCGCCTTTTATCCGTTTCAAATTGGCGAATTCTTTAGCGACAGCCGGACAAGAATTTCAATATCTTATTGAAGTCGATAGCGTCTCAGCCGGTACGAACATCAAGTATGTTCAAGGATCATTACACTATGACCCGACGGTTATCAAACCAATTGAGATAAAGGGAATACTCTGGGCCATCTCCAATAGTGGAGAGGTCTATCCCGGAGTATACAATTTTGCAGCCAACTTCGCAGATTCGCTGAGGGCCGGGCCGTTCGCAACGCTGTCGATCCTGCCGTTATATGGAAATACCGATAAGACGACAGTTGCCTTTGATAGTATTCAAGTCATCGGGAATGCGAGGGCTGAATCACTGCCGGGTTCTATTCAAGTGATCCATTGCGGTGATCTTCCAGGCCATATCTCCGTCGCCGGAGAGTATGCGTTGGGAAATCCCTCTCCGAATCCTGCTGGTGCAGAGCTTCTCCTTCCGGTGACGCTCGGCAACGATGGTACGCTACGGATCAGGATCTACAGCGCAAGCGGGATGAAAGCGCTCGAACGATCGATCGATGCAAAACGCGGGGAGAATACCGTTACGATTAATGTTGCATCACTGCCTTCAGGAATCTACTATCTTTCTGCCGATAGTTGGGGATGGCATGAAGGAAGAACCGTTATTATCGAAAAATAAATATTAATGGAAGCACTTGCTACGTGGAAACACGGCGTCATACCGAACCGGATTTCATATTCCGCTCTTGAAGAAGGACTAACTGCTCTCGATGCCGTTGAACTCGGAGCCCGCTATTGCGAATCTGATGAAACTTGTATGTCCGTCGGCAGAGGTGGAATACCGGATGAGGAAGGCACGGTATCACTCGATGCTTCCATCATGGATGACGAAGGTAATTGCGGTTCCGTGGCATTCGTGAAAAATTATTCGCATCCGATCTCCATCGCGCGACGGGTCATGGAGAAAACACCTCATGTCATGCTTGCCGGCTCGGGCGCTGAAAAATTTGCTGAAAAGGAAGGATTTATTACTTCGAATCTCCTGACCGATGCTGCAAGATCGCTCTATGATAAATGGAAAGAATTACCGGAAGGATTGAATGTTAGCTTGCGAAGAGAAGAAGAGGGCGATCACGAATATGTTTTTGCATATTCCGAGAATGGAAAAACGAAGGAGATCGCTCGTTCCGTTCTCAACGAATCTCATGATACGATCGGTCTGCTGGCCCGTGATAAACACGGTAGGATCGCAGGAGCATGCACGACATCCGGACTTGCATTCAAGATGTCCGGTCGAGTCGGAGATTCTCCGATCATCGGCGCCGGACTTTATGTAAGCGGCTCTGTCGGCGCAGCGGTGGCAACGGGGAATGGCGAACTTGTTATGCGTGCCTGTTCGGCATTCCATATCGTTGAGCTTATGAGACAAGGATACGACCCGGAATCAGCCGTTATTGCGGCTATCGAGCGGATCAAGAATGATAAGCACCTCACCGATGATATGCAAGTCGGCTTTCTTGTTCTTCGGAGCGATGGATCATGGGCTGCACGAAGTTTGCGCGAAGGGTATCAATGTGCAGTAGCAACGGATACGATGAGTAATACGCTGTTCAACTGTTCCGAGACGATCACCATACCTGCACCTGTTAAGTAACACTATGATCGCACTTATTACCGGAGCCGGAAGAGGTATAGGACGGGCGATCGCCTTGGCGCTTGCAGCGCAAGGCATTGAAACGGTCCTCGTTGCGCGTTCGGAAGAACAGGTCGGAAACGTTGCTCGTGAGATCGTTGCGGCAGGCGGAAAAGCAAAGGCATACGCTCTGGATATTACCGATCCGAATGCTATAGATGCTCTTTATGAGAAAACTTCGGGAATAGGAAGGGTCTCCATCCTCATCAATAATGCCGGGATCGCTCCATCGGCAAAGATCGAAGATACGACAGATGAGATTTGGAAAATGGCCTTTGAGACAAATGTCGATGCTCCGTTCAAGCTAATCCGCGCCTACGTTCCGGATATGAAGTCTCTCGGCGAAGGCCGCATCATCAACATTGCTTCGACTGCGGCGCTTGAAGGATTTTCTTACACCTCAGCATATACCTCTTCGAAACATGCATTGATCGGCTTATCAAGAGCGATCGCACGAGAGCTTTCACGATCGAAGATCAGAGTATCGACAATTTGCCCGGGCTTTGTCCGCACGAATATCCTTGAGGCAAGCGTGGCGAATATTATGTCAAAGACCGGTAAGACACATGAGGAATCGGTTGCAGAGCTCGGAGCGATGAATAAGAACGCTGTGATCATCGAACCGGAAGAGGTTGCTGCAGTGGTGCTTCGCGAACTCGAAATGCCTCTGGATCCACGAGGAAGAGAAGTAATTGTATAACTTCATGCTCGATAGCCGCACCGCTTCTCTCATCCGTGTTTCTACTCTGGCTTCTCGCCCGGACTTCAAGAGTGAACTTACCGAGGAACTCCGCCGGGTCAAAGAATCTTCATCTGCCGAAAGGGCCGAGCTTTACGAAGTATGTCTTCAATCCTATCTCTTTGCAGGATTTCCCGCGGCTCTGGAATCGGTGCGGGTGCTATCAAAGGTCTTCGGGCCCGAACCCGGAGAAATCGAGATCCCTGGGAGTATGATCGGCGCCTACCAAAAATACGCAATCTCAGGCGAAGCACTTTATAAAAAAGTGTATGCTGCTAATGCTCAGAAAGTCCGTGAGGAAATGATTCGACTTAGCCCTGAACTTGCCGCATGGGCAATGATCGAGGGATATGGGAAGACTTTGTCGCGCGGCCAGCTCGATGTCAAGACACGAGAGCTCTGTATTGTTGCCATGCTGACTCAACTCGGCTGGGAGCGGCAGTTATACTCGCACATACTCGGAGCCAGGAATATGGGAGCAGATGCAGCGCAGATAGCGGAAGCTGCGCGTATCGGTGCAAAAGGCGATGCGACGAAGGAAAAGATGGCCGAACAACTCATCAAAAAAATTGTTTAAAGACGCTCGTATTATTATTTCTTGTGCGCCGAACACTGCTACTGACGTTCCTTGCCTTCTTCTTTAGCTCTTGCTCCAAAAAGGAAGGGCAAACTCTGCAATATTCTTGCTTCGATCTTCGGATGGATGGTTCATGGATGGTGCCGGATGTCGGAGTCCCTTCTACGTGCAGCACATTCGCTTATGGAGATAGCACGAAAGCTTCACTATCGGTGCTGACTGCTCCGACACCCCTTGCCAATGCAGGAGAATATACCTATGCTATTAGTGCTACGAATTTTACAACTTCTTCAAGTCTCGTGATCCTCGGCAACGAGACAAGTTCAAAGATCATCGCATCGATACCCGGAGCAAAACCGATAATTGAACTTCTGACCGATCCGCAAGCGATCTATGCAGTGCATCTCGACGGAAAAGTCGATGCCATGGATCACGGCGGGAAGAATCTCTGGTCAGCCCACCTTTCAGGCTTTTCTACGGCGCACTCAATTCTGACTGGTGAGGCATTGATCGGCGCAACAGATTCTGCTATAACCTCGATCGACATCCGCTCCGGAAAGATCATCTGGTCGTATCCTACTTCGATCGGAACTGCGCGCTCGCTTATTTACGATGACCGAACCAAATGCTGCATTGCATTACTTTCCGCCTATAATAGGGGTGTTCCTGATACGATCATAACCTTTGCTTCGAAAGGGGAAGTTCGGGCACGCTTGGGTTTTCCGGGAATGCGGATCATCTCGAATCTCTGCCTGTGCGGTAAGGACAGGAATAAGATCGCTTTAGGATATTTGAAGGAAGCCGGTTCGGGATTATCCGAACGCACGATGCATGTCGCCATCTATTCGGGAATCGAGGATTCTGTCTCGAGAAATCTCAGTGATCACACCATATCGTATTTCGCAACAAAGATCTGTTCGAACGGCCCCGTCGTACTCTCGGCAGGATTCTATAGTGGCAGTGGTGATCTTGAGAGTGGGATCGACGCATTTTATGCCGACGACACTCTCAAACTCTGGCAGCGCCGTTTTACCTATCCGGTCGTAACGCCCGTTGGTATCAGTACAAAGTATGCATACTTTGCTCTCACGTTTTCGACGGAATCGGTCGTACCTTCCCGAAGCATATTCTATACGCTCGATCTTTCCACGGGTAAGACACTGGGCGAACTGCCGGTTGGTGGGAAGGCTGAGGGGATGGTGAACGCAATTCCAATGCCTATGAACGAACGCGGATTCATGATGGCGGATCCGCTACGGCCCGTTATTTATTTTCTCAAACCATAACGAATGAATCTGTTCAACAAACTGATCGCTGCCGCTCTTCCTATAATTCCGAAAGGTATTGTCCGCAAAGTGAGTGCACGATATATTGCCGGCGATACCCTAACCGATGCAGTACGCGTTGTTCGAACATTGAATGCCGAAGGAGCAATGGCCACGGTTGATGTATTGGGGGAGTATATCACTTCGCTTTCCGATGCGGAAACCAATACAAAGTATTCGTGTGAAGTCCTGAAAACAATCGAGCGTGAGAAGATCGATTCGAATCTGTCGATCAAACTCACTTCGCTTGGTTTGGATCTCGACGCAGGGCATTGCGAAAAGAATGTCCGCACGATTCTTGAGACCGCTCGCGGTCACGGGAATATCTTCGTCCGCTTCGATATGGAAAATTCGCCCTATACTTCACGGACACTCGAGCTTCATGACAAGCTCAAAGGCGAGTTCAATATCGGAGTTGTGCTTCAGGCATACATGAGAAGGTCAGAGGATGATATCCGCACTCTCATAGCGAACGGTTCGAGAAATATCAGGCTGTGCAAAGGCATCTATAACGAATCCGAGACGATCGCTTTCAAAGGTCGCGATGAAATTCGGGCCAACTATCTCCGTTGTCTTGAACTTGCACTTTCAAACGGTCTCTATGTAGGCATTGCAACTCATGACCCTTTTTTGATCGCTGGAGCAAAAGAGATCATCACGAAGCTCAAGTTGCCGCGAGAGCGATACGAATTCCAAATGCTTCTCGGTGTCACTGAGCCCATGCGGCGCAGTCTTATTAAAGAAGGCTTCCGGCTTCGGGTCTATGTTCCCTTTGGTGCCGATTGGTATGGATACTCCATTCGGCGGCTCAAAGAAAATCCGGCAATGGCAGGGCACATCACCAAAGCGATATTTACCGGAAGATAGAATGGTGATCCACATTTCTCAAAATAAGATATCATGAAGTGGCTCCTGAAGGCGTTCATTCAAAGATCGATCGGCTTGCTTCCGGCCAGTGAACGTATCAATTATTTTTTTCAGCATCAGGTTGCAAAGAATCTTCCGGTAAGTGACGAAACTCTCGATGAGAAGATAGCACTTGCTGCCAGACGCATTGATCTCTTTCTGAAATTCGGGAATGGCGTTCCGCTCGGCAAAGCACATATCATGGAATTCGGCGCAGGCTGGGATATGCTCGGACCGCTTACGATGTATGCCCTTGGTGTAAAGCAGCAGCTTGTCTTGGATATCACTCCGCACTTGCGGTTTGAATTGATCAACAATGCCCTTGAGCGCTTAGCGAAGCGGACTGCCCGATTCGAAGAACTAACGGGAAGAGAAGCTCTCTCTTTCGAAGGCCCGGCAGTAAAGAGTAAAGATGACCTGCTTCAGCGATTCGGAATCGATTACCGAGCTCCGCTCGATGCTGCGAAGACCGGATTTGCTGAAGTCTCGATCGATTTCATCAGCACAAATTCAACACTAGAACATATTTCGGCTCCGGAGTTACCTCAAATCATGGCGGAATCGTTCAGGATACTGACTCCTGGCGGAGTCATCTGCCATTTCGTTGATATGAAGGATCATTATAGTTATTTTGATACAAACATTTCGAAATACAATTTCCTGAAGTTTACGCAATTCATTTGGAAGATCGTGAACTCGCCCTTGCAATATCAGAACAGGTTGAGGCTTCCGCAGTACCGGTCATTGGTTACCGATGCAGGCTTCGAAATTCTCTACGAAGAGATCGATAAGGCCACGGATAGGGAGCTGTATGACCTGAGTTTGCTTGATGTTCATCCGGATTTCAAAGAGCATTTTGGTGAGGCCGATCTATCGGCGCAGATCTATAGAGTCGTTGCGCGCAAGCCTCTACGCTAAAAGGATGACACTATTCTCAACTCTGTTTCGTATATTAGTGTAATTAGTATCGCGGATACACACAGATGACAAAACCCCCAACGCTTACGATCGGTATTGAAGAAGAATTTCAGCTCATCGATCCCGTTACGCGTGATCTGAAATCTCATATCCTGCAGATCCTTGAAGAGAACAAGACGATCCTCGCCGAGCGCGTAAAACCCGAAATTCACCAGTCTGTTGCTGAGGTTGGCACAGGGATCTGCAAGACCGTACAGGATGCCGAGCGTGAAGTCTTAGGGCTCCGCCGATTCCTTCGCACTCTGGCAGAAAAGCAGGGATTGCGGATCGCTGCAGCGGGGACCCATCCTTTTGCCGATTGGCGTGAGCAGCAAATTTATCCTAATGCGCACTACGATAAACTCGTCGAAGAGATGCAGCTCATTGCACGTGCGAATCTCATCTTTGGTTTGCATGTCCATATCGGAATTGAAGACCGCGATCTGCAGATCCAGATCATGAACGAGTACCGCTATTTCTTGCCGCACCTTTTGGCACTGAGTACGAACTCACCGTTTTGGCTTGGCACGAACACAGGGCTGAAGAGTTTTCGGACTAAAGTATTTGATCGGTATCCCCGCACAAATATTCCGGATTATTATACCGATTATAGCGAGTTCGATAATTTTGTGAAGCTCCTGATCAAAACAGGCTGCATCGATACGGGGAAAAAGATCTGGTGGGATATCCGGCCGCATCCGACATTCCCTACGCTGGAAGTTCGCATCTGTGATATTCCTATGCGCGCTGAGGAAACGGTGACCCTTGCAGCCTTAATGCAAGCCATCGCTGCTAAACTATACAAGCTTCGTTCAAAGAACCTGGGTTACCGCAACTACCGCCGTGCTTTGCTGATGGAAAATAAGTGGCGCGCGTCGCGATATGGCATCAGGGGAAAGCTCGTTGATTTCGGCATGGAAATGGAAAAGGATGAATCGGTACTTATCGAAGAGCTCATTGAGTTTGTCGATGATGTAGTCGATGATCTCGGCTCGCGAAAATACATCGAAGAAGGTATTGCAAAGATCATGAAGAACGGAACGGGTGCCGATCGCCAGATCGATGTCTGGAATACGACACATGATATTCGCAAAGTCGTTGATTATATCTGTGACGAAACGGAAGCCGGATTATAGCGTAAGAGCCTTTGATGAACGTTCATTTCAAATATCTGCTTCTCTCGCTTCTCCTTGTAACACAGGTCACTATTGCGCAGACTCCGGAGAAAAAACCCCGAAAGAAGCACAAAAATAGTGACACCGTCGGAGTTGTCTCCGGCACCGTGATCCATCTCTATGATTTTCGGGAGCAATTAGCGGCTACGATCCGTGAACATCGGTCCGAAGTTCCGGATACTGTCGTCAGTGATACGGCGTATACTCGGTTTGTCAATATGGCCTGGGATAAACTCGTTGCGGATATCATTATCGAGAATGAACTCGAAAAACGTAAGCTTACCTTGACGACGGAAAAGACGATCGACAAGATCATGAAGGATATTCCGAAAGAATTGAAAACCACTTTTACCGACTCGACCGGCGTATTTGATGAGAAAGCCCTTCGGGCATATCTGAAAAATCCGAAGCCCGATCTTCAAAGGACAAAGATCCTTGACTACTATCAGATACTCTTCGAGCAGCAACGGCTGGCTGCTGCCATTGCCCCGATGGCTCGGACGGAAGAAGAACGGATGAAACGGCTCGGAATTTGGTTAAAACAAAAGATAGCCAAAGCAACGATCGATGATCGACGTACTGCCTTCGGTTATTACTGATACAAAAGTATGTCAAAAGAAAAACACGTTAAGCACATCTCGAACGAAGGGCCTATTCTCTCGATAGAGACCGATGAGCTCTTTGAGAACAATCCTGATCGCGACAAGAAACTTTCGCAGCGCAGACTTGCCCGGGAGCGAGTGCTTCAACTGCTATTTTCCCATGCGATGAACGATCGTGATACCGATGAACTCTATTCGGAATTGATCAAATCCGACACTCATCTAAATGAGCAAGCACTGGAATTTGCCCGTCAGCTTCTAGTCTTTCATAATATGCACGAAGCCGATATTAATACGATTATCACCGAGCGCTTGAGCAATTGGGATTTTTCTCGTGTTGCCCTCGTCGATAAGATCCTGATCCAGCTTGGCATCATCGAATTCAAATATTTTCCGGAAATACCTCCGAAGGCGACGATCAACGAACTGATCGAGATCGCTAAAGATTTTTCGACAGAAGAAAGCGGCAAATTCATCAATGGCATTCTCCATGCTGTGAAAGAGGATCTCCAATCCAAGGGAGAACTGAATAAGGAAGGCCGTGGGCTCATTGAGCAGAGCACTCCGTCCTAAGAATAGGGTCTGCTTCCTTCTCACCAATCCTCCGTATTTTTGTTCATGCCCAAACTGAAAAAGTCCGTCATCGCCGGATGGTCTCTCTTTGATTTTGCCAATAGCTCTTTCGCCATGATCATGGTGACGTTCGTGTACCCACTCTACTATGCGAATGTTATTGTTAACGATGGGAACGGCGATCTCTACTGGGGAATAGCGATGAGCTCGTCGATGCTGCTTGTTGCGCTGATCGCTCCGGCCCTTGGTGCTATCGCCGATTCGACACGCTCGAAAAAGAAAGTCCTGTTTGTTTTCACCTTCGTTGCTGTTATCGCTACTGCTGCCACGTATTTCCTGCAGCCCGGCATGATCGCTCTTGGCGCAATACTATTTATTCTCGGCAATGCTGGGTTCGAAGGTGGAATCGTTTTTTATGATGCGTTTCTTCCGGAAATTTCGCCGCCGGAAAAATTCGGGAAAGTCTCAGGTATCGGTTTTGCCGTCGGCTACCTTGGGTCGCTCGCTGCTATTGTGGTAACGAAGGATCTGTTGCTCGGCGGGAAATATCCGGAGTCGTTTCTGGTAACGGCAGCAATGTTTGCTGTCTTTGCAATGCCTATTTTTCTTTTCGTCCCTGAATCCCGGCATGAGGCGGAGCCATATTCTCTTCGGATTGTCAAGGATAGCTTTCGCGAAGTCATAAGGACGATGCGGCGAATCCGGCAGTATAAATCGCTTGCTACATTCTTGGTGGCATTCTTTCTCTATAACGATGCTATCTTGACAGTCATCGGATTTTCCGGACTTTACGCAAAGAATACTCTGAATTTCGAGACTGGAGATCTCATAAAACTCTTTGCAATGGTTCAGACGGTTGCGATTGTCGGCTCTATGATCTTCGGATATATCACCGATAGAACTGGGCCGAGACTGACGATCATGATCACCTTGGCGATCTGGCTTGCTGTTGTTATAGGAGCGTACCTCACCTCCAGCGTGACTTCCTTTTATGTCGTTGCAGCCGTTGCAGGTCTTGCCCTGGGCTCCAGCCAATCGGCATCGCGCTCCATGATGGCACTGCTTACTCCGAAGGAGCATACTGCAGAGTTCTTCGGTTTCTACGACGGTTTCTGTGGCAAGGCCTCTGCCGTTGTTGGCCCGCTTGTCTTTGGAATCCTTTCCCGATCATTTGGCCAACGGCAGGCAATCATCTCACTTGGGCTATTCTTTCTAACGGGGTTAGTGATGATGCGGAAGGTGAGGGTTCAATAGAATATGGAGAATATCCCAAACTATTTCATTTCGGATAGTGCCGCAGAGCGGTACAAAAAAGGCCGGCCTTATTTTCATCCCATCGTCATCGAACAGATCAGGAACAGGTTATCATTGAAAGCGCGAGTTGAACTTGCCTTGGACGTGGCCTGTGGAACCGGTCTCTCCGCGAAATCCCTACTTCCGATCGCCAGCAAAGTTATCGGCATCGACAGCTCCGAAGCAATGCTTTCGCAGTGCGAACTACATCCTCGGATAACATTTCTGCATTCTCCTGCCGAGAATCTGCCGGTATCGGATCAGTCAATAGATATGATCACCGTCTCGCAAGGAATACATTGGTTTGATCAGGGAAAATTTTTTGGCGAAGTTGTACGAGTTCTAAAACCCCGGGGAAGGGTAGCGATCTATGATAACTTCTTCAAAGGTCAGCTTATTGGTAACGAACATTTTGCCGAATGGATGATGCGATCTTATTATCATACATTCCCGGTTCCGCCACGCCGCAAATTTGTTTGGGAGAACGTTGCAGATGAATATCCGCTGCTTGAGAAGATCGGCGAGGACAGGCTTACGATCGAAGCAGAGTTTAATAGAGATTCACTTGTGGCTTATCTAACGACTCAAAGCAATGTAATTGGGGTGGTCGAAGGCGGGACTCGCAAGATCGAGGATGTGCAGGAGTGGCTGGCCGCTGAACTTTCTACATTCTTTCCATTCGGAGTTATGCGGAGCTTTCTCTTTGAAAGTCCTATCGAGTATTTCAAGAAACGCTGAACCGTGGTTACCCCACTTCCAAAAAACTCTCTTTTTCATGATAGAGCCTGAGCAATTCCTGTCTTGTTGCAAGATTTTCTTTCCTGCGTAACTGCGGATCGCTTGAGGTTATTGCCTTCACGTCTGAGGCGGCTAGTTCCAGGAGTGCAGTATCACGAGTAATATCGGCGATCTTCAATTTCAGGACGCCCGATTGCTGGGTGCCTAAGAAATCGCCCGGCCCACGAAAGGTCAGATCGGCCCTGGCGATCTCGAAACCATCGGTAGTCCGTTCGAGAACGTGAAGCCGTTCGAGGGCTACAGTTCGTTCCTCAATGGCTTCGCTTGTCAGTGTTTGCTGTGGATCAGGAGTAAGTTTATCACTTGGCACGAGAATACACTCCGAGGCTTTTCCGCCTCGACCGACTCTTCCACGAAGCTGGTGAAGCTGGGCCAAGCCGAAGCGCTCTGCGTTGCCAATGATCATCAGCGTTGCATTAGCAACATCAATGCCAACTTCGATCACGCTTGTCGAAACGAGAATGTCGATCTCTCTATTTCGAAATGCAGCCATCACCGCTTGCTTCTCGTCGCTCTTGAGCTTGCCATGAATCAAGCCGACTTTCAGGTCCGGAAAGATCTTTTCCTTGAATACTTCATAGCTTTTTACGGCAGTCTTTACATCACGCGTTTCACTTTTTTCAAGCTGGGGATAGACAATATAGACTTGCTCTTTGCGTTTGATAACTGTTTCGCGAATGTAGGAGAAGAGTTGACGCTGTTCATTCGGAAATACAATACGCGTCTTGATTTGCTTTCTTCCGGCAGGGAGTTCGTCGATAGTCGATACATCAAGATCCTGATACAGTGTTAAGGCCAGTGTTCTCGGAATCGGAGTTGCAG
>JAUZOQ010000066.1 GCA_030706385.1 Bacteroidota bacterium
GGTGCAGATGACGATGTCCGATCCTGGCGATCTGCCGCAATACCGAGCGTGCCATATCGTAAGCGACCATCCTGTGAATGTTCAGTTTTTTAGCAAGGGCGTCTGCTCGGGCGGAAGTTATCTGGCGCTTGCAACTCCTGCGCTCGGAAAAAAATATGTGGCTGCCTGTTATAATGATAATCCCGGAGATGGTGCAGTCGTAACGAGTGGCTCTCCCGAAATCTCCGAAGGAGTGTTTCTCATCGTAGCCGCTTTTCCGAATACGACGGTTCGGATCTCACCCAATGCAACGACAAAAGGCGGACATCCCGGCGCCCATAGCGGTGCAGGCAATACCGGAGTCGAAACTCCATATTCTGTTACGTTGAATCGCGGACAGTGCTATCTCGTGAAATCCGGAAGTGCGGATAACGGAGTCGATATGTCCGGTTCGATCATCGTCTCGAATAAACCGATCGCCGTACTGAGCGGACATGAAAATGCCGATATCGGATTTGCATCCATCTCTTCAGATCAACGCGACTTCATGGTCGAGCAAATGATCCCTGCCGAGTTTTGGGATACGACGGGATATGTTTCTATCCCCTTGAAGGATTCGCAACCTGCCGATCCTGGGAATGAAGGCGCCGGAGAAAATTATCGGGTCTACTCGATGGATACAACGGCAACTGCTCTGGAAGTTAATGAATTGGGTATTGGCTTTCGAACTCTCAGCTCTTCGAAGCTGCAATTTCCTCCGACGGAAAAATTTGATGTAACCGCTCCGATCGATTTCCGGGCCACAAATGGCAGAAAATTCGCAGTCATGATGTATGATCAAAGAAATTTTCAGCAAAGACCTCCATTTCCTGCTCCGAGCATGATGACGATCATTCCGATCTCACGGTGGAAAACATCGTACTTGCTCGATGTACCGAAAGTCGGAGGACAGAGGTATGAGGAGTACTACATAAACATTATTGCTCAGCGGGAAGACATCAATAATGGAATCTTCATGTCGAGCAAGGGCGAGAGCATCAAACCGCTGAAGCAAGTAGTTAATGTCGATGGAGAATTTATTACCATTCCCGATCATCCCGAGTTGGAAGGAATCCGCGTTAAAGTATTTCCCGGCACATACTTCCTTACATGCTGGGAGCCGTTCATTGCCTATAGTTTCGGATTTCGGAATGTGGCAGATGACCTTGATAATCCTCCCGATGGTGATGAATGGTATTCTTCCTATGCGAATCCGATGGGAGCGATGCTATCGAGCGGTGACCCTGCAATGCTCCGAACTGTTATCGATTCCCAGTGCACAGCCTGGACTATCTGCGCCTTCGATGACCGCAAAAATGATCCCGGGATCCGGAGCGTTGCCCTTTTGAATGATTCGCTCGGAATCCAATACACTCCGGGAAAGCGGTCGATAAATTGCCGTATCGATCCGGTGATCGATCCGAACAATTTTGGAGAAGTGCAGTTCGACGGAGCAAATCCGCAAGTATGTTTTAGTATTCAGATAAATGATCCTCTCAGCGAGGCGTATGCAGCATTTTTGATTACCGATAACGCCGGCAATGTCAAGCTCAGCGAGCTCCGGTATAATCCGCCTGTTTTTACGCGAATTCCGAATTCGCCATCGTTTAATTTCGGTGGTGCGCCGGTGAACTCCGATACTTGCGTGACGTTATCGATCAAGAACTCCGAGTCGTTATCGCATACCGTGCTCTCGGCAAAACTTCTTCAGAATAATATGTTCACCATCTCGTCAGTACGCCCGTCGTTGCCTGCAGTCCTGAAGAAAAACGATTCTGTCTCCGTAACGATCTGCTATGATGCGCATGACACTTTGCCCTCGTCAAACTATCTCAATGTTGTCATCGATTGCTTTACCGTACAAACGAAAATTGCTGCCAATGGCATCACAGGGTTGATCACGGCAACCGATCTGGATTTCGGAAGCGCCGATAGCGGAAGCTCTGTCTCTAAGACGATCACGATCTCCAACATCGGAAAGGAGAGATTTACGCTTTCCAAGAATTGGAAGCGAACGGGTTCGAAGGCTTTCATCCTCACCGATAGTCTTTTGCTTCCCGCAGCTCTCGATCCGGGACAGGCGCTCTCTCTCAGAGTGAGCTACAGGCCGATGAGTATCGGAAACGACACCGCAACATTCGATTGGGTGACCGATATCGAACAGCCGTATTCGCAACGAATCAAGAGTTATTCTTTACTGACTGCCCGGGCAACAACAGCATCTTCTTCGGTTATACAGACTGCCGATCAGGGAAATCTAACCGTTCATCCCAACCCATCCTCAGGCCGGAGTATTATCCTCGCATTCGATAATGATCAGGCAGGAGAAAATGTAAATGTTCGCATCTTTGATGTCCTTGGCAGGGAAGAATACAACCGAAATCTTTTCATGCAAAACGAGATCGAAATACCTGTCATGAATTTGCAGAACGGAATCTACTATGCACAGTTTACACGGCGCGGCAGGATCTATACGAAGAAGTTCGAGATCATGAGATAGGCATAATCTCTTTCTCTCGACTTCCTCACTTTCCGAATGAGCGCTATTCGGCCACTCCATGCCCTGCGGGATGAAATTCTCCCTATTCTTGTTTACAGGCCGCTAATAAAAATATGAAAAATCCCAATGACTAAAGCTGTTATTCTTTCCGGTGTGCGTACTCCCGTCGGTGTGTTAATGGGCGGGCTTTCCGAGCTTTCGGCTCCGCAACTCGGCTCTGCTGCGATCAAGGCAGCGCTCGAACGCGCAGGCGTAAAACCGAATGAAGTTAATGAAGTCTTGATGGGCTGCGTGCTTACCGGAGGCATGGGGCAGGCTCCTGCACGGCAGGCATCGCTCGGAGCAGGTATTCCCAACACCGTGCCATGCACGACGGTGAACAAAGTATGCGGATCGGGAATGAAGACGATCATGCTTGGAACGCAGAGCATTCTTACCGGAGATAGCGCCATCGTTGTTGCCGGAGGAATGGAATCGATGTCCAATGCTCCCTACGTTCTTCCGAAAGCCCGGGGCGGATACAAAATGGGTAACGGAACCTTGGTCGATTCGATGGTCAATGACGGATTATGGGATCCGTATAATAATTTTCACATGGGCAACTGCGGCGAGATCTGTGCGCGCGAAGTGCATATCACTCGAGAAGAGCAGGATGCATTCGCCATTCGCAGTTATCAGCTTGCCAATGAAGCCGTCGATAAAGGATATTATAAAGAAGATATCGTCGAAGTATCGGTTCCGAAAGGGAAGGAATCCGTCATGATGAGTGAGGATGAGCAGCCTCGCAAAGTAAAGTATGACAAGATCCCAACGCTTAAACCTGTCTTCGATAAAACAGGCACGATCACTGCTGCTAATGCCAGCCCCGTCAACGATGGCGCTGCTGCCGTGGTACTGACGAGCGAGGAAAATGCGAAGTCCCGCGGAGCAAAACCGATCGGTAGGATCATCGCCTACTCGACGTTCGCGCATGAGCCCGTAATGTTCACAACTGCGCCGATCACGTCGATCCAGATGGTGCTCGATCGGGCAAAGATGAAAATTTCAGATATCGATCTTTTCGAGATCAACGAAGCATTCGCCGTTGTTCCGATCGCAGCACAGAAATCGCTCGGTATTCCGATGGAGAAGTTGAATGTCATGGGCGGCGCGATCGCACTCGGCCATCCCATCGGCATGAGTGGTACGCGTATCGTGATCACGCTCTTGAATGCGTTGAAGAGAAATAATAAGAAATTCGGACTCGCTTCTATCTGCATCGGCGGCGGCGAAGCAACAATCATGATCGTAGAGAGAATGTAACACCTTAGTCTATGTCAATTCAAAAAGTAACAGTTATCGGAGCAGGCACAATGGGCAATGGAATTGCTCATGTCTTTGCGCAAAGCGGATTTGATGTCACACTCGTCGATATCAAACAGGAATTTCTCGATAAGGCATTGGAGACGATCAAAGGAAACCTTGCCCGCCAGGTGAAAAAAGGATCGCTGACCGAAGCCGATTCATCGGCAACCGTTGCACGTATCAAGACTTCCGTTGCTATGGATGAAGCAGCCAAAGGATCTGATTTCATTGTTGAAGCGGCAACGGAGAATTATGAATTAAAGAAGAAGATCTTTGCAACGCTCGATGCGAATGCCCAACAAGGCGTGATCCTTGCTACGAACACCAGTTCGATCTCCGTTACTGAACTTGCTGCAACGACGAAGCGTGCCGAACGCGTCATCGGTATGCACTTCTTCAATCCTGTTCCGGTGATGAAGCTGATCGAAATCATCCGTGGAATTAAGACGACTGATGAAGTATATGCAGAGGTAAAGGCATTATCGGAGAAACTCGGCAAGACTCCGGTGGAAGTAAATGATTTTCCCGGCTTCGTCTCGAACCGCATCCTGATGCCGATGATCAACGAAGCGATCTATTGCGTAATGGAAGGCGTCGCTAAGCCGGAAGATATCGATACGGTGATGAAACTCGGAATGGCGCATCCGATGGGGCCGCTGGCACTGGCCGATTTTATTGGGCTCGATGTCTGCCTTGCCATCATGAACGTTCTGCATGAGGGCCTCGGCGATTCGAAGTACCGGCCCTCTCCGCTCCTGAAAAAAATGGTTGCAGCCGGAATGCTCGGCAAGAAAAGCGGACAGGGATTCTATAAATATTAATTTCCCTTGGTTTTCAATGTCATTGCGAGGCGGGCGCTAGTCCGCCGAAGCAATCTCCCTCAGGGGAGTGCGGTACCATGTGTACGCCGAACCTCAGGAGATTGCTTCGTCGTCGCTTCGCGACTCCTCGCAATGACGTTGCAGTCAACTCTCACCTACTCCAGCTCCCGCATCTTCTTTCCATCGAAATATAAATGCACGGCAGTTGAATCGCGCAACCTGATCTTCACGCGTGACGCAAATGATGCCTCTGCATTTTCGATCGTAACGATAGATCCGAAAGTCTCCAGCCTTTGACCGGGCACGAGTTTGGTGTCCCGGCGCGCCTTGCCTCCTTCGAACTCGGCATTCGGGAATAAGCCGATCTCATCGGCATTACCGGAGACTTCATACTCTTTATCTGATGTTCGAGTGAATACCAAGCTTTGAAATCCTTTTTCGGGATCGAGTGCATAGAGATCGAGATCGGTTGCAAAGTCGATGGAATCTCCGGGAATCGTCACCGTGCCCTCCTTAAGCGAAGGCAATGCACGCCGATCGGCCTCGGCTTTCTTTGCAAAATAAAGTTTCGATAGTTGCAGCAGCGGCGCACCGCCGAGTTTTGTCGGAGAGGTTACAAATTCGATCGTGATCGGTCGTAGGAGATGCCGGTCGAGTATTTCCGCCATGTCATTTCCGAGATCTGCCAACTGTGCCGTTGCCTTCGCCCATATCCGTTCCGATTGCATGGCTTGCTCTCCGTGAAATGCAGCGAATGACACTGCAAGAAATATCATTGCCGATTTGAGAAAAGTATTTTGTCCATAACGTTGCCAGATGAGTCCGAACAATATGACGAATATGGCAAGAACTCCAACGGAAGGAAAATACACGCGCCATCTCTCGAACGATTGAAATGATACAAAACCTGTCACCAGAGTAAGAATGAGCGGCTTGTAGAGACGGCTCAATACCTTCTTGCCACCCAGACTCTTTACCACGAAGATCATAGCAGCAAAAAATACTATTGCTAAAATATAGCCGGTAGTTGCGAAGCGGTTGATCAATATCGAAGCCGTTCGGAAATCGATCGGTGCTATGATATATCCGAGGCTATAGAGAAAATTCTTTGCAAATGCCGTGATGGAATGGCTTCCCTCTGCATTGAGCGGCTGCATTTGGGAAAGAGGTATCGTATACTGCAGTCGAATAATGAGGAAGATAACGGTGACAGCAATATAGGGCAGGAGTCTCTTAATGATCTGCACTGCATTCTTCGTTAGCTCCTTCGGAGAAGATGAATAGACGAGTAGTGGCAACAAGGCGATCACTACGCCGCTCACCTCTTTTGACGAGAGAGCAAGAAAGTAACTTACATAGGAGAGTCCGAGCCAAAGCCATTTCCGCTCTTTCACCAGTTCGGCTTTGTAGGCAGTCAGCAAAACAGCCAGCATCATGATCGTTGCTATCACATCGGATCGAGCAGCGATCCAGAGCATGTTCGAATCGTGCGAGCCACTGATGCCGAATAGCAAAGCAAGAATGCAGGCACTGAGTGCTGGAAGAGAAAAGATGCGACGGACGAAGTAATACACAAGCACAACGGCGATCGTGTGCACGACCACATTGGTCAAGTGGAACATTCCGCCATTCCAGCCCCAAAGCCAAAAATCCGTGGAAACTGTTGCATCGGTCAGCGGCCGCCAGTATTGCGGATTCGGGTCATGCCGCCAGAACATACTGATGACATCGATGAAGGTCCGGATCGGCGATTGCACATCAACGACAAGGTAGTCGTCGGGAGTAAAGCCAGAGTGTGTGCTGCCAAACCAGATAATGAATGCAGCAATAGCAGGTATTGCAGCAAATACCCAATCGGGTGCTGCGAGTATTCTCTGCTTTAATTCGCTTGTCTTCGCCATCTGCCGTAAAGCAACCACATCCAAAGCCTTAGTGTTTCTGAAAGCTCAATATAAATTACGAAGATAATGTACCCTGTACTCTTTAAGATCGGCCCGCTCGTTATCTACAGCTTCGGCTTGATGATGGCGATCGCCTTCCTGGCCGCCAATTATTTCTTCGCGCAGGAGATCAAGCGCAGAAAATGGGATGAGCGTCACGTGACGATCATCACGATGATCGCCCTGATCGGAGGAGTTGCAGGTTCAAAGCTTTTTTCGATCTTCGAAGACTGGAGCGCCTTCATGCACGATCCGGTGCGGACGGTGTTCTCCGCGTCGGGCCTCACTTTCTACGGCGGATTTATTGTTGCTGCACTCGGAATCCTTATCTATCTTCGCAGAAAAAAACTTTCCTTCTTGGCATTCGCCGATATGATCGCTCCCGTCGTCCTGCTTGCTTATGGCATTGGCAGAATAGGCTGCCAACTTGCAGGTGATGGCGATTACGGCATTCCGACAAAACTTCCGTGGGGTGCATACTACTCTCATGGCACGGCGAAACCGACGTACGTTCTCGAAGATTATTTCAAACGCTATCCCGACGATCGTATCGTGTGGAAATACGACTCCCTCAAAGCGATCCCGGCAGGTATCGATGCAATGGGGCAGTCGTTCAACAAATTCGATGAAGAAACACCTTGCCATCCGACTCCGATCTACGAGACGATCGTTGCCGTGCTCTGCTTCGTCATTCTCTGGAGCAAACGAAAAGCATACGAAGCCGAAACAGGGAAGCTTTTCGGCCTCACCATTTTCTTCATGGGCGCTGAGCGATTTCTCGTGGAATTCCTTCGGATAAATCCGCTTTACGCATCGCTCTCGATGGCACAGTGGATCTCGATCGGACTTGTGCTGGCCGGTTCGGCATTATTCCTGAGGAAAAAATAATGGCAAAGCCGCAGGTGCAATTCATAACGAAAGAGGGCGGATGTTCGCTCTGTGATGAGTTATTCGTCGAATTGGAATCGGCTGCCGATTACGTGGACTTCGATCTGGAGATCCTCAAGATCGAGCAGGACGACGAACTGTATAAGAAATACTGGGATAAGATCCCCGTCATCATCGTCAACGGCAAACTTGCCGTGAAGTATCGCGCCACGCGCGATGAGCTGATTAAGAAGATCGAAGGCAGATCGAGTTGGAAATTTTGGTGATGACATGGGTGTTAGTCACAATATGCATACATTCAATACTGTTGCAACGATCAGCCAGGAAGGTGAACTTCACCTTGAGCATATCCCATTTCATGTGGGTGAAGAGGTCAGAGTGATTCTCATCGCTCCGAATGAAGATGACGAAAAAACCATCCGAGCCGCTGAATTTGACGCATTCATGAAAGGATATGCGGAGGAAGATGCTGTGTACGATAAACTATAAGCGATGCCTGAATATTCATTCGGTGATGTCGTTGTCCTGCCATTCTCGTACACCGATCTTCGTTCGGAAAAGCGTCGGCCCGCTTTAGTTATTCTCGATTCCGATGATGGAGATCTGCTCGTCGCCCGAATCACGAGCAAATCGTATGGTTCTCTTTTTGATGTGCCAATTATCCATTGGGACAAGGTGGGACTATTGATCCAATCGTATGTTCGACTGCACAAATTGGTAACAATTGAGAAGAATCACGTTCTCAAGCGGCTGGGTCAAATTGATGCTACAGATCTCGCCAGAATAAAAGTAGCATTCGGCAGTATTATTAAATGACAGTTGAATGAAATATTTTCTCAAGTTCATGCAGGCTCTCGGAATTGCGATGACGGGGCTTGGTCTTGTTGCCGGAGTCATTCGTAACTCGATGGGCGAGGAGTATATGTATGCCGGAATAGGAATAGCATTATTTTTTATTGCTCGCTATGTTGAGACACGGCAGATGCCGTCGTAAGTTGTACTGATTATCGTAGATAGAATTTCGAGCTTTCGGGAAAATACTCTAAGCAGATATGAAATACATTCCCCTAGTTTTCTTTCTGATTTGGATACCTCTATCCGCTCATGGTCAGGGCGCTCAATCGGATACTATCAACTCCGGAAAGATCTTTACGATCGATGGTAATCTGGCATTCGGACCTCACTCGGCCGCAACGTGGGAGCCTTCGATCGGATTTCGATGGGTGATGGATGAGCATATCCGAGTCGGTATCGGCGATTTCAGTTTTGGCTATGCCGATATCGCATCCGGAACACGCATGGCATTCATGGTCGGTCCTGTGCTCGAATATTCGATCCAGGCTGCGCGGCAGATAAGCTACTCGTTCATAGCCGGCGCGACAATGCAGCTACGATGGGGAGCGGGCATTGGAACACTGTTCGGATCGATGCCGTATGGCGGAGCGCAGTTAGAATTTCATAGCGAACCCGATGAGCCCGGCCTCTCCTTGCAACGAATATCTCTGGTTTCGATGTGTAAGGTCGAGTATGTCACCTCCGACAAATATTTACGCATGCCGCGTATTCTGCCGCAGTCGGCGATCACCATCGCTTTCGGTTTGGGACTTCACTTCTATTTATACTGACATGCGTATTACTCTTCTAACGTCAGTACTTTTACTTTTTTTCTCCGGTTGTATCGTCGATGTCGTCGATCAACTGACGGATGTCCACACATCGGCAAGCGGTAAGGGAGTCACTTCCGTTACATTCGATGCCAGCCTCTGCAGGCAATCATTTTCCGTGCGGGGCGATACGACCGATACGCTGATTGCGAATCTCGTGCTCTCGCTGATGGCGCATAATCAGGAGCAGGCCGATCGCATTGCAAGCAATGTCCGCTTATCGTGGCAGCCTGGTTCGAACACTTCGCTGCTCATCGATTTCCCAAGCTCGGATAAGGAGCTGATCTCGATCGATAGACTCAATGCCGTGATACCGACAGCTGCTGAAGTAGATGTCAACTGCGGAAATACCGATGCTTCGATCACCGAGATGACCGGCGATGTCGTTGCCTCCTCAACTGGAGGAGATATTACTGTTGATACAAAAGGCAGGATCTCTCTCGAATCTTCCGGAGGAGATATTTCCGGTTCATCCGGACTGGGAGGAAGTATCACCATGAGTAATGCAAAGACCGATCTCGCAATTCCTTCCAATAAATTTGAAACGGTCAATATTACTTCAACCAATGCCGATAATAGCAGCGATGTGACAGTTCATATTGCTTCAGGAGCAAAAATCCGGTTTCAACTCGCGACAACGAACGGGAAGATATCCGTGAAGTATGACAATATTTCCTACGAAACCGGATTTCTCCACATCGGAGATGGAGACGAGTTTGATCTGGGCAGCGGAAAAGTCGTCAGCATTCAGTTGGCCGATGGTGATATCACGATCACGAACTGAACACCGGATCTACTTCACGACTATCATCTGCTTCGAGATCTCTCCCTTCGGAGTTGTCAGCCGGTAGATGTAGTATCCGGATGGAAGGTTACCCGGAGTGAAATCAGCTTTATAGATTCCTGCACTTTGTCTTTGGTCGACAAGACGGGCAACTTCTACTCCACCGGTATTGAAGATCCCAAGCTCTACCGGCATCGATTCGGGCAGCGCGTATTCGATCGTCGTTCGATTCGTGACAGGATTCGGATAATTCTCCATCAGCATGAGTCCCGGTGCATCGCTTGATGCATTATCACCAACTGATGAACTTTGCGTCTTGAATATTCCAAGCTTCGACCACGAGCTGATCTTCGAGAAGGTCTGACCGTTGCTTGCAGTAAGAACTTCTCCGATCGAAGCATCGTCGATGCCAAGCCATTCGCTCATGGCCGTTGCATAGACATTCCGATATTCATAGAGCGGATCATAGGTAAGATTGCCGCTAATCAGATGGGCATCGTCAAGCTGCGGATCTTTGCCACGCATTCCTCCGATGACCTGTGTGCCGAAAACGAAATGCGGAGCTGCAGTACCATGATCGGTACCCGAGCCATTCTCCTTTACGCGTCTGCCGAACTCTGAGTACGTCATCGTCGCAACCTGATCGGCAACACCGAATGCCTCGAGATCGTCCTGGAAGGCCTTCATCGCTGCAGCAAGCTGACCGAGGAGATTTGCTTGACCCGTTAGCTGATTGCTATGCGTATCGAAACCACCAAGCGTTACGAGATATACTTTCGTCGTGAATCCGCTGGCAATAAGCTGTGCAACGCTTTCGAGTTGCGTTGCAAGAGTATTGTTTGCCGGATAGGTGATCTTATTCGCAGTTACCGAACGCTTCGCAATTGTCTGCGCGTAGATCTCCGTTTCGGATTGGATGATCCGCACATATTCCAGTTCTTGTTCGGGAACGGTCGGATTTGCCGATACGGCATCGTAATTATGGACGCTCGGATTCTGCGAAGTTGGCAGCCGATTAATGGCAATACCCATTCCGCCGTTGCGGCTTAAGAAGAGATTCGAAAGGGAGTTGCCGAATTGAATGGCAAGAGGTTGGCTTCCGGCAGGAATCGTTGCCGGAGGATATGTGGGATTCAAACCATAAAGCATTCGGCCTACCCATCCGCTCGACATCGAAATATTACTATCGGTAGCAGTATTCCAAATATCAGTGCCGCGGAAATGCGAGAGGATAGGATTGAGATAGCCGACATTTTGCAGAACAGCTAATTTGCCGGCGTTATAAAGATCGAGGGCGCCTTGCATCTGTCCATGAAAGGCAAGTGACGTATGATCGGGGATAACAAGAAGATTATCTGCAGTTTTATCGAGACCCAATGTGGGCCGGTTCGATTTATAAAGCGGATCGCCATAAGGAATGAGGCAGTTCAAGCCATCATTGCCTCCGGCAAGCTGAATGATAACCAACACGTTATTATTTGTCGAGGCAGTGCTGAGTGCATTGCGCAGCGGCGAGCGGCCTAAGGCGCGAATCGGAAATCCACCCATCATCACCGGCAATACATTTGCTGCGACTCCAACCTTTGCTCCGAGTTTCAGGAAGTCTCTACGTTTCATGGTTATTTCTCCTTTGTGGATTTCAGACTAATTGGAATTCCGGCAGGTTTGCCAGTGCGATCGCGAAATCGGATACATTCTTATCGGTTAGATAAAAATCCGAATCCGGAAGATTTTGCGCATTCAGCGATGAATATAGTGTACCGCTTTCATTCGGCCCGAGAGTCTTATTCAGTACAATGCTCGTTAGCGCTGTTGATATATCATGGCTCTTCAGCGCCAGGAAGTTCGTAAGAGCCTGTGCCCAGGCCGTCGGAGAAAGAAACTCAACCTTCACGCCCTTTACCTTCGTGCCTCCATCGAGCACTGGCGGATTTAGAAGGTAGGTGTACGAATAGATCTCGCGCTGCTGGAATGTTCCGGTGCTGATCCAATTATGCCCGCCGGGCCAGCCTTTCACATTCGGCGGCTGCAGAAGCTGCTGGCCAAGCGATGTTCCGGCAACTCCTGTGGTCAGATAGGTCAGCGTCGGATTGGGATCAGTATAGATCTTGATGTTATTACTATCCCTGTTTCCGCTCCACGACGGATCGGTCGGATCGAACGGAGTATAGGTGAGCCCGAATTCGCGCACGAGGCTTGCGATAAAATTCACTGGGCTCTTTAGTTGCGCGTTCAAGACATTCGGATCGTAGAAGTGATCGCTTTCAAGCAGTGCCTTCAAAACGGGCTTCAACTCGAAATTGCTCTGTACCAGCAAATTCGCCATTGCTGTGACGACGTCCGGATTCGGCACATAGTAGACGAACTCCATATAGATCTTCTGGCAGAACCAATAAGCAGTGTTGAACCCGGGAGCATTGCTTCCCTTAGGTCCCGTGTAACTGAAAATAATATCGATGATATCATCGAGCGCCCAATTCCCGGACTTGCCCAGGAAAGTCTTCGTATCATTGCTATGGCTGGCAGGATAGAATATTCCCTGGAAGGGAGCCACAGTAGTCGGCGCCCAGCCCGTCAGCGCTTTCGCCGCTTGCTGAACGTCATCTTCGGTGTAATTCGGATCACCTGTAATAGGATCATTGAGCCCAAGCGTGAATAGCTCCTGAAGTTCACGGGCATAATTTTCGTTGATGTTCGATCCCGTGCTTCCTCGTGTCGAACCCGGCGGTTTGCCGACATAATTCTGATTGCCGTTGAGATAGACAAGCATCGATGGATCGATCGAAACGGCCCGCACGAAAGACTTCAGATTCCCGAGAGCATTCGCACGAAGCATCTGATTGTAGGTATACGTATATCCGGTCAGCGGTACGACATCCGTGCCGGTTACAAAATGATTGCTCCACAGAAGCGTCATGTGTTCGCGGATGGAGAGATTTTCTTTCAGGATAAGATCCATCCACCAGTTCGAGATCTGCCGCTGCCGTGTTGTCTCGAGTCTGTTAGCATCTTGAGCGGCTAGCAATTTACCGAATGCAATAAGATCATCGGCATCGGGCGGAGCGATCAGATCGACATACGGAGCCGGCTTTCCCGGCATTGGCTGATCGGTCAGAAGCTGATCGACTACAGCGCTCATGCTTCCCATATTCTGAGCTGCCTGGAATTGCGCCAGAGGAACACCGAGCATGGCGCGGCGCAGAAGGTGCCGGAGCGTTGTATCCGTCCAAGGTCCGGAATAAGGCGTAAGGTCGCTCGATTGAGTCTGTAATGGCTTCGGATCGGAAAGGTCTTTTTCCGAGTAGCCAGGAACGGTGGAATATGCGAATGAATCTTCGGCCTTTGCCAGCCCTGCTGCCGCAGCAAGTGTGGCGCCGGAGCCGATGAGAAATTTCCTTCTATCCATAGTGATGTGCATGAGATAATGAAGAAATGCCCTGTTGTGTCTCTATACGATTCCTGAGCCTCGAATAGGTTTAATACCTAAAAATACGAAAATTTCGGAAAAGTTACAGATTCTTGTCACATGCCGCCGGTGCCAGCCGTTCATTCAGTATAACGTATGCGAAGCTTCCTGCACCATGCACTACGAAGCCCTGCAGGAAGAGCACTTCAAATACGGAAAAGTACCTGGGTGCGGCGGACCCGCTAAACGATTAGAATTCGAACGATCTTTGCATCCGGTCACAATCCGCTTCGGCGGATCAATATAAATCCGGATGCTGCAAAGTTCAGGTGAGGCCATGTGGTTATCATCAAGGGGGAGCCACATAGTTTGCGCATGAAAGCGACGTTCGCCTGCGGCCCGGTACTTTTTTATAGATCTCAGTACACAGCAACTCATACATGAGAGCGGTCTCCTTCCTCCGCTCTCGTCTTTTTTCTTCCGTAAATTCGTAGATTATGCAATGGTAAGCAGGGCTTCACCTTGAGCGCTCGTGCATTATCATCGCTAACCAAGGAATTTTCTATGACGAAATTACTCGTAAAGCGCTTATCGGATTCGACAAGTGATATTGCGCTGCCATCCTATGCAACGGAGCATTCCTCCGGTCTCGACCTGCGAACTTCCGAAGATGTCACCCTGGAGCCGAGAGAATATAAACTCGTTCCGACCGGACTTGCCATCGAAATTCCCGAAGGCTACGAAGGCCAGGTTCGCCCGCGAAGCGGACTTGCTCTGAAGCATGGCATCGGCTGCTTGAATAGCCCCGGCACGATCGATGCCGATTATCGCGGCGAGCTGAAAGTGCTACTCATCAATCACGGAAAAGCAGCAGTCCGATTCGCCCGCGGCGAGCGCATTGCCCAGCTCATTATTTCATCCTATAAGAAAGTAGAAGTAGAAGTCGTAGAAGATCTTGCCGAATCGGTCCGCTCTGCCGGAGGATTCGGCCACACAGGGACAAGCTGAATGCTCGAGCAATGATCGTTTCATTGCACATTGCCCATTGCACATTGAATTCTATGTCGAATAAAGTTATCACGATCGAGCGTCACATCATCGAGCAGGAGCGCGCCAGCAACGGTGCCACCGGAGATTTTTCCGCCTTGCTTCGGGATCTGACCCTTGCCATCAAGCTTATTAACCGCGACGTTTCCCGAGCCGGATTGATCGATATTCTGGGCTCGACGGAAATGACGAATATCCAGGGCGAGACCGTTCAGAAGCTCGATGAATTTGCCGATGGCGTGATCTATCGCGCCATGGATCATGGCGGGCATTTATGCGGAATGGCAAGCGAAGAGAACGAGCACATTCTTCCTATTCCGGATGAATATCCGAAAGGGAAGTACGTTCTGCTTTTCGATCCGCTCGATGGCTCTTCGAATATCGATGCCAATGTATCGATCGGTACGATCTTCTCGATTCTGCGCCGCGTCACTCCCGAAGGCGGCGATGGAACAAAGGAAGATTTTTTCCAGCCCGGATATAAACAGATCGCTGCCGGATATACGATCTACGGGCCTTCGACAATGCTTGTCTATACGGCAGGCCGAGGCGTCTATGGCTTTACGCTCGATCCATCGGTCGGCGAATTTCTGCTTTCGCATAATAACATCCGCATCCCCGAGCATAACTCGATCTATTCCGTTAACGAAGGAAATTATCATAAGTGGTCGGAAGGAATGCGCAATTATATCGATTGGTGCAAAAAAGATATTCCCGAAGAAAAGAAGAAAGCGTATAGCCTTCGTTACATCGGCTCGATGGTAGCCGATGTTCACCGCACCTTGCTCTATGGCGGAGTTTTTCTGTATCCCGCCGATGTGAAGAGCCATAAAGGGAAGCTGCGTCTGCTCTATGAAGCCAATCCGATGTCCTTCGTAATCGAGCAGGCCGGCGGCAAAGCCACCGATGGGCAAGGGAAGAGGCTGCTTGAGATCATTCCCGATGATTTGCATCAGCGGACGCCGCTTGTTGTCGGCAGTCCGAAAAATGTCGATGAAGTTGAGAGATTCTTAAATCATAGCTAATGCCCCAATCCCCCGCAGGCTCATCTCATGCGCATAAGGCGCTTCCCCTGATCATCGGTTTTACCGGCCATCGCGCATTCCGTGATGAAGATTCCGAAACGATCTCTGCGCGGCTTCGCGAGATCTTCACTTCGTTGCTCGTTGCCTATCCTTCGACTCCACTGCTATTAATGACTTCTATCGCTGAAGGCGCCGATAGGATCGTTGTGCGGGTGGCGATCGAAATGGGAATCGATTTTATCGTACCGCTTCCGATGCCGCCGGAGATCTACGAAACGGATTTCGAAGGAGCGCATTCGAAAGAAGAATTTCGCGATATCTTAAAGAAAGCCCAGCGCTGGTTCACGCTTCCGCTTGTCGAAGGCACAACGGCCGACAGCATTCGCGAACCGGGCTACGATCGGAATCTGCAGTACGCGCAGGTCGGCGCATTCCTCGCCCGGTATAGCCAGATCATGATCGCTGTCTGGGACGGAATCGTTGTCGAGCGTCTTGGTGGAACGTCGATGGTCGTTAGCTACAAGCTTCAGGGCATTCCTGCGCTCTTCGGGCCGCCGCAAAGTCCGCTCGATCCTGTGGAGACCGGGCCGGTCTATCATATCGTTGCCCGAAGAAAAGATAATCCCGATGTTATCGGAGAGCCGTTAACCATAAAGAAATATTTTCCGCGCGGCTATCCGAGCGATGAAGAAGCGGAGCTGGCATTTGCGAAGATCTACGAGCAGATCGATTCCTTCAACCGCGATATCATCCATTACGAAAAACACATATCCGAACGCAAGAAGCAAAGTGCCGAGTATTTATTTCCATCCGAGCATGAGCAATCGCTAACGGAGGCTCAGCGCACAACGCGGGATTATTATACTTCTGCCGATGTCCTTGCTTCATACTTCCAGCGCTATACGTACAGGACGTTCATCGGAATATTCACCAGTGTGTTCCTGGCAGCATTCTTCTTCGATATCTATGCGCATGTTTTCGATAACACCGTTGTGCTCAGCGCCTACCTCGGCTCGTTAGTGCTGGCATTCATCTGGTACCGGATCGCAAAGCAGAAGCAGTACCAAACAAAATATCTCGATTACCGCTCACTTGCCGAAGGCTTGCGCGTGCAGTTCTTCTGGCAATATGCAGGTATAAACGATTCGGCAGGCGATTATTATTTGCGCAAGCAGAAAAGTGAACTCGATTGGATACGATATGCGCTCAGGACCATTGCCATCCCTTCCGATGTCGAATTACTCAATGCCGAGCAGCATACGCCGGAGAGCCGGTATGACCGCTTCACGCTTGTGCTCAAACATTGGGTCGACGACCAGACGAAATACTATCCGCGTGCGATGAAGCGCGATCATAAGAAGCTCTTTAAGCTCGAGCTTCTGATCAATTTTTTCTTTACGCTCGGAATTGCTCTTGCAGCGCTTCAGCTCACGGCAGAGCCGCAGCATTTTCTTGTTGTTGCCATCGGTCTTGCTCCGCTTGTAGCCGCGCTGCTCGGAGGCTACATCGAGCGGAATGCCCTCGTAGGCCACATCAAGCAATACGAACGCATGGGCGAGCTTTTCCAGCATGCCCGCAACTGGCTTTCAAAACTCTTGACCGAAGGCAAGCGCCATGAAGCCATCGATTGCATTCTCGAACTCGGCAAAGAAGCCTTAAGCGAGAATGGCGACTGGATGCTTCTGCACCGGGAGCGCCCGCTTGAAGTCCCGAAGGGCTAATTGAGATCGCCCTCGGCAAAAGTGATCTATAGGACCGGTCGTCCTGCAATGACGCGGAACAGCACTGCGATAATGGCCAGAACCAGGAGAATATGGATCAACCCGCCTGCGCCATAACCGACAAATCCGATTAGCCATCCGATCACTAAGATCACTGCGATGATATAAAGAAGTGAAGTCATAGAATTTGTTTTTCTTTTGTGTGTGAGGGGAAGAACATGAGGAGTGGTCGGAGAGAAGAGTAGAGCACTGATCCGAAAGAAGATACACCGCAATCTATTATCTTGGATTCCTTTAGCGCCCGAACGGCAGGAGTCGAGTCGCATTCAACCTTCCGTTTCCCCGACCATCGACCATCGACCATCGACTATCGACTATCGACTGATTACCACGCTTCTACTCACTCCTCCTACTCTCACGAAATACATTCCCGATGCAAGACCTTTCGTATCAAGGTGAATGCTGTTTGAGCCGCTAACGAGACTCTTCGCATCGGAATAGACTTGCACTCCCAAAGCATTCCGGATCTCGATGCTCGCATCCTGCCTCACTGCCGATTGCACATCGATCTGCACTTCGTCTTGTGCGGGGTTGGGGCGGATGGAGGTGATCTCTAAGACACTTCCAGTGCGCAGGTATTTGTAAATGCTGGAATCGCCGCAATCGAAGAGCAGTGTGAAGTTCGTATTCCCTGCATCCGCCGAAAGAATGCAGTTCTTGTAATCGGAATCATCATTATTCAGCTTCAGGTTGCTCATCGTGATCGCCGTCGAAGTTGTATCGGTGAGCATTACCCATAGCTTAATAACGGCGATCGGTTCAGTCGAATCGAGAGTAATGTCCTTTCCAGTGATCGTAACCGGAAGCGTTTCTATCTTTCCATTCCTCATCTTTGTTCCGGTTGTCACGAGGAGTGAAAGATTCGGAGAAGATGAACTTACAATCTCAAACAGATCGCCATAATAGATTACATCGAATGAAATGCTTTGCAGACCTCTGTTTGAGAGTGACCTATCGGGCTTGATAAGAAGATCGATATATGAGCCGGCAGCAGCACTGCTAGATGAGAGGGATGGAATGAACTGTACTGTCTCAATTGGAATTCGCCCGGTACCGTAGAGCATGATTACCGTATCGAAGAATTCATCCCCAAGCTGGAAATCCAGAAGTAATGCAGCAGTGTCTTTATGCGAGGCTGACGGATGATAAGAAATAAGCAGTGAATCATTCGCATGAACAGTCCGGGGAAGCAGAGTCGGACGTAATAATGAAAAATCTTCTGAATCCGATATCGTAGCTCTCAGCAATGTTGCTTGCGCACCCGTGCACGAGTCGAAGTACGAAAAGGTTATCAGAGAATCCGATGCCGTGCAGTGAAATGGAAGGTCAATTGTTGTTGCCGAGAAATCTGAAACGGGGAACGTAGTTTTCTTGCCAAATAGCATAATCACGGTATCGATATTTACTGCTCCAAGATGGAAGTGCAAACGGACTGTTGCAGTATCAGAACCGAACGATGCTGGAGCATATCGAACTACAAGCGAATCATCGCCATGGACCGCTCTCGGCAGGGTTAGGGGAGCCAAGATCGAAAAGGCACTTGAGCCTTGCAGGTTGATGCTATCGAGCGTTGCCTGAGCTCCTGTGCAAGAATCATAGAAAGAAAAAGTGATGAGCGAATCTCTTGAAGCACACTTGAATGGAAAATGTAATTGCGTAAGCGAAAGATTTGATACCGGATTGGCCGATGCCGAACCCCGAAGCTGAATTACAGTATCGAAATCTTTCCATCCAAGATGAAAGCGAAGACGAAGCGTTGCACTATCTGGCAGCTTCGCACCCGGATCATAACGGACGAGTATTGAATCATTAGAATGCAGGGCTCTGGGTGAGCTAAACGGAGCGGGCAAAGAAAAATCGCTCGGTCCCGAAATAGCCGCGCTCAGAAGCTTTGCTTGATTGCCATTGCACGAATCAAAAAAGGTGATTGTAATAATGCTATCTTTCGGCTTACAGGCATCGGTCTGAAACGAAATACTATGCGCAATGGAAAGTTGGGGAGTGGAATTTGAGCCAATACCTGTCGTATTTAACCACAATTTTCCTGACTTGTCACCGGCATAAATGAAGCTATCACGAACATAGAACCGCGTGTCTTGATTATTCGTCGGTCCGCAAATAGAATAGAATGTTTTTCCGCTATCTCCAGACATCATTATTCCCTCGCTACCATCGGGGATGGTTTGAAAGAAAAGAGCTTTAGAGTTGTACTGCAGTGTACCGGTCACTCCATACCAATGAACAGAGTATTGATATATTTTCCGCCATGTTATTCCTCCGTCATCCGATCTTCTCAGAACACCCGAAGTTCCAACCGTTCGCGCAGATTCGGAGAGAGAGTAAAAAGTGGTTGTACCCTTAATCCCAATCGGTTGAAAGTTCTCTTGATCGGCATCTAGGGGTGTTGTAAACCATGTAATACCACCATCGGAAGTATAGAGAGAGTGCGTAATTCCCAGAGGAGTTATTGGCCCTGGACTCATCACTCCATGTTTATTGTCCGAGAATGCAATACCTATCGTAGAAACATTTCCGAGCGATACGGGGCTGAAACTGACACCGTCAGTGGAATATAGATATGCGGGAGGCCCGCCTTCATAGGCAAGCACGAGTCGGTTAGTAGAATTAAGATAAAGAAGAGAACTTGTGGGGATAATATCAATTTGCTTACTCCACGTAATTCCTCCATCAACAGAGTGCATTATACAACTACCTTGCAACCCACAAAACCAACCTTCTTGGTTATCTTTAAATGTAAAGGATGAAGGTCTTTCGTAATTGCCTCCCGTATTTAAGGGATAGGATATTTTTTGCCATGATAGACCGCCATCAATGGTCTTCCAAAGTCTATCAGTTTCTAGTCCAGAACCGCCGGGATAATCAATTGAAATGAATCCATCCAGTGGGATTCCAGCGAATTCCTTAAAATAGATGCTATGTACACCATAATTCAAACCTTTTCCGAAATCGGCTAATTGTCTCCATTGCGCAACCCCATTGTTGAAGATCAACAAGAGAGCTAGCATATAGCTAGCGAGTACGACCTTTCGAAAACCACCTTTACTATGAGAACTGTGCATACAGAATAAGATTCTAAGCACTGCAATAATACGGCAATATTACTTTCAGAAGATACATGGAAGAAGTAAGAATGATTCAAGAGGAGAGATACTTTCAGCAGACTGGCAATATTACATGGCACATGGTCGGACGGACTGACCCGCCATGGCGGGCCTCCATTGGAGATGCCAAATTTCGCATAAAATGCTCCATCCCGAACAAAATCGAAATTTTTTTTTCAATTCGTAACTTATTAATTTTCAACAATTTAATTTTTGCGACTAAGGTTTCTTAAATAATAGATTTGTTTTTAGTCTGATTATTTCGTATATTTGTATTCAGAAGTTCATTCCAACAGTTTCCTATAGTGCTTTTGTCTGGATGGCAAACAGGCTGAAATATCCTGCCGGTAAGGGAAAAGGCATCGGAGTGAACAGTTTACAGTAGGCAGTAGGCAGTAGGCAGTTTGCAGGGGTTCTGGGGTAAGTCCTTTACTTCAGTAGATTCACTGGCAGTGGATAGTGATTAGTGGCCAGTGGCCAGAGGTCTGACTCTGTCGGACGTCCGTCCCACTGGAGA
>JAUZOQ010000067.1 GCA_030706385.1 Bacteroidota bacterium
ACCGACTCCTCCTACCGATCATTCGTACGACGAATTCTTCATCGCCTGTGCCCGCACCATGCCAAAAGAGAATGTGAACGATCTCGGATTTATTCTTGGCTTAGCGGCAGATCAATCGAAGACAAAGAGTCATGCGCGAATCGTCGGAGTCAGTAATGCGCTCCTGGAACTTGGATTGCGGAAACTTCTCAACGATCAGTTAGTCTCCTATTGCGGAGCGTTGGGCTCGGACGACGATCCGATCGTACGCTGGCACTGCGCCTATGCTCTTGCACGCACAGAGGACTCATCCTTACTCTCGAAAAATCTTGATATCATCAGAGGATTTTTAAATGATGTCGGCTCTCCGGAAGCGCGCATGTTTGCAGCAACTGCATTGGGGAGAATACATAACGATGAAGCCGGTAAGATGCTCATTACTGCTGCCCGGAGTGAAACGGAGTGGCGCGTGAGAGTCAATATCTTCAATGCGATCGCAAAGCTTCCGAGATTTTCATCGGCTATTCATGAAGTTCTGAAAAAGGCAGTGCTGGAGTCGAGCAAGGATAGCGCAACGAGCAATCATGTGGCCAGAGCTGCTCTCGATGTGCTGGATCAGATGATCGCTGCCGGAAAGGTCTCTGCTCCCGATTCGATCAGCATACGCGAATGGCTTGTTGAGTATCTGCCGGATCATCAATTGCACGAAGATCAGTCCATTCGCGTCAGGTCACAGTGCATGATTCCACTTGCACGATTGGGAGTCGACGATAACACATTGAAAGAGATATGCTCATACGTTTCCTATCAGGACCGGACGGCGGAGATCAATGTCTGGAAGGCCGTCGGCCTCGTTCCAGATACGCTTGCCTTCTATAGGCTCATTGCAAGGATCTTTACGAGTTCTGAAAATAATGTCGCCTATGTCCTTGACGGCCTGCATTCACTCTGGGATATTGCAAAAAAAGATACGATCTTTCGCAATCAGATAGAGGATCTTCATTACGCCAGTATGTTCCGTCACATGCTGATCCGTTTTCCCAGCCTTACCGATAATCCTTCCATCGTTTCTACAACGATGGAGTATATCAAAGATCCCACGATCGTTACCGATTCCCTCCGAGGCGAAGCGGCGGAATATCTCTTGCAGTATCTTGACAAATATGCGTATCCCAAATATCACGACCATCTGATCTCGATTCTCAGCACCATCGCATGGTTAAAACCAACGAATGATACGTTCAGGCTGAAGATCGATAACATACTGAGTAAAGCCGCAGAATGGGGTGATAAGATACTTTTTGATTCTGCCGGCGCAGCGCTTACTGCTGTTTATCCTCAACCTAATGCTCATATTGGATATGTGATCAGACTCGTGCGCGAACCGATCGATTGGAAAAAGATCGAGTCGCTTCCCGATACGATGCTCATCGAAACGCAATACGGAGTCATGTATCTGAAGCTCGATACGTACAATACTCCTCTGACAGCACTGAATATGTATAAGCTTGCGAAGCTCAATTGGTTTGCCAATAATTACATTCATCGCATTGTTCCGAATTTTGTTATCCAGTCCGGCGATAACATGGGCACCGGAGATGGCGGACCCGGATATGCGATCCGGACGGAGATCGCGCCGTCGCGTTACGATAGCACCGGAGTTGTCGGAATGGCTTCAAGCGGAAAAGATACGGAAGGCTCGCAGTGGTTTATCACGCATTGCCCTACCCCACACCTGAACACGCGATACACGATCTGGGGGACGATCGTCAAAGGCGAAGAACTCATCGAAAAGTATCAGCTTAATGATCAGATCGAAAATATAGTACCGTATAAATAAGAGTCGATGGTCGATAGTCGATAGTCGATGGTCGGGTTCAAAAACATTTCATTAATTAGCAAAGGAGGAAATAATGGTCATTAAGAAATTCGAGGAAATACTTGCCTGGCAGGAAGCGAGGGTGCTAGTCAACGAAATCTATTCTATAACTAAACTCGAGGGATTCGCTCGTGATTACGGATTGAAGGATCAAATACGAAGAGCAGCCGTTTCAACAATGAGCAATATCTTCGAAGGATTTTCGCGCCGAAGTGATAAAGATTTTACGCGATTCCTCGATATTGCAAGCGCTTCGAGCTCTGAAGTCTGTTCGTTGCTCTATATTGCATTGGATGAAGTGTATATTGATCAAGCCAAATTTGATCTGCTGTATAAGCAATGCTTCAAAGTCGGTGCAATGATCCATTCTTTCGCGCGATATTTGCGCAATTCTTAACCATCGACAATCGACCATCGACTATCGACCACTTGCATCCCCTATGAGTATACTGAATAACATAAAATCCCGGGCCGCCAAGGCCCATCGCAAGATCCTCCTTGGTGATGCAACCGATGAGCGAATTCTTCGCGCTGCGGAGATCGTCAAGAAAAATGGAATCGCAGAGATCGAGCTTGTCGGTAATCCCGATGAAATAGCAGCTGCTGCTCGTGAATATGGCATTCCGATCGAAGGATGGTTCATCTGGTCGCAGGATACATTCGCCGATACGCAGAACTTCATCAAAGAGTATTATGAAACCAGACGAGCGAAAGTCCCCGACTATGATACCGCCCATAGCGAAGTCATGAATGACTCGCTTCTCTTTGGTGCGCTACTCGTTCATCACGGAATTGCCGACGGAATGCTTGCCGGTGCAGCTTCAGCTTCGGGAAATATTATTCGCGCCGGGTTGCGTGGGATCGGACTCGCACCGAGCATTCGCTCACTCTCGAGTATGTTCCTTATGGATTTCCCTGCGTCGGGTAATCGGAAAAGCCTCACGCTTGCATTTGCAGATTGTGCCGTTATTCCGGAGCCCGATGCTCATCAACTTGCCGACATTGCCATTTCGACGGCCGAGACCTATACGCAACTTACGGGCGCCGATCCTATCGTTGCCATGCTCTCCTACTCAACGAAAGGAAGCGCATCGAGTGACTCGACAAAGAAAATGATCCTGGCAACCGAGATCGTGCGCGAGAGAGAACCGCAACTTGCGATCGATGGAGAACTTCAATTCGATGCTGCATTTGTTCCGGGAGTTGCCGATCGGAAAGCTCCGGGAAGTGCGGTGCGCGGCAATGCAAACGTTTTCACCTTTCCCGATCTCGATGCCGGCAACATCGGCTATAAGATCGCCGAGCGCCTAGGCGGCGGACAGGCTATCGGACCTATCCTCCAAGGTCTGGCCAAACCGATGAACGATCTCTCGAGGGGTTGTACCGTAGATGATATTGTGACGATGGTGGCTGTGACGGCAGTGCAAGGTCACGAAACTTCTCAGCAGAAAGAATGATTCTTATGCATGCGTCAATGGCGTAGTATATGAAAGAGAATCATTTTAACCAACTCGTCAAGAGTATTAAGCAATCGGGAGCTATTCGCAGAGGCAGCCGCAAACCTTGCCGCATGTTCTTACACCCTGAAACTGAAATCGCAAAGCTTCGGAAGCATCTTGGTGCATCACAATCGGAATTCGCTGCGATGATTCAAGTCAGCGTCGGAACGATCCGAAACTGGGAGCAGGGTCGACGGACTCCGCAAGGCCCGGCGAGGGCACTCCTCTCGCTTGTCGCTGCATTACCGATAGAATCACGCAAAGTTCTTGGCAGAGACTGAGCTAAGGCTTCGCAAGCCGATAACTAATTTTCATGCATAAATATCTTTATCTGCTTTTTGCAGTGATATGTACTCCAAACCTTCTCTTTGCAAAAGCCCCGGGTAATTCTGGTTTCTACACTTGGGAAGGAACAATTGGGGAAAATATTCCCATATTCGTCTGGCTCAGCGTACATGACAGCATCATGATAGGCGAGATCACTTACAAGAAAAAAGGATCGACGATCCGACTCCGCGGAAAGAATCCGGGAACCGTACTCGAAGATTTTCGAGAGATGTTTTACGGACCGGCGATCTACGAATTCGAACCTGGTGGCCGCATCACAGGAATGCTTATCGGTAGGATCGGAGCCGATAGCCTTGTAGGGAAATGGTGGTCGACGATTCGGAAAAAGGAATATACTCTCGCACTTCACATGAAGGATACGGTTCTCACTTCCATCGATACATCTCTAGTGCCTGAGCAAATCGGAGGCCGATATGATTTTGTGATGGGAAACGTGGGAGATGAAGGTCATTTAAATATACGGTCAGTTCACGGGTCAAAGATTGTATTCGATCTAGTGATGGTCACCGCTAATCCGGTTGGCCATACTGCTTTTCTTGAAAAACAGACAGCCATAGTAGATCAGGATCACTTCACGGTTCATTACGATAGCAATTGCATATTCACGGTATGGTTCTGCAAAGACATAGCCTATATCCAGTATGAAAAGAACAAGTCGGAGTGCGATTTTGCTGGGATGGGAGTTGAGTTCGATAGAATCTATTTGCACCGAAGTCGAAGTAGAGGCGGAAAGAACAAGAACACGAAACAATAATCAAGCAGGCAGAAGTGCGAACCCATATATTTTGACCTAATGCCTCCAGTTATTTTTCAAGCGACAATTAAGATCACCGGCGTCAATCCCTATGTTCCGGTCAGCGCTTCGCGTGCCCGGAAGTTGAAGCCGCAGTGGAAGAAGCCGATGCCTGTTCTTTTCCGGATCAATGGCATGCCGGAAAAATTCTGGCGTATCAATATGATGCCGAAGGGTGACGGCAGTTTTTATCTCTATCTTCACGGAGGAGTTCGCAAGGGATCGAAGACAAAGGTAGGAGACAGGGTTGAAGTTGAGATCGAATTCGATCGTGAATATCGAAATGGCCCGATGCATCCGATGCCAACTTGGTTCAGGAGCGGCCTACAAAAGAATCCGGCAGCGAAAAAAGCATGGGATGGCCTCATCCCCAGCCGCAAGAAAGAGATCCTCCGTTACTTTGCGAATCTAAGATCTGCGGAAGCAAAGGCCAGAAATCTTGCCCGCGCCTTGAATGCCCTTTCGGGTAGTAAGGTGAGATTCATGGGGAGGACTTGGGAATAATCCGGGCCGGATCGAAAAAAAATCGATTCTCTATTTTCTTTATTTCTAATAACTTAATTATTCTTGACTAAGGTTTCGCAAATAATAGATTTGTTTTTGTAGTAAAAATTCCGTATATTTGTATTCAAATGTTTGTAGAGCCAACTATTTCCTGATATTCCAACCATATTTCCCAATGACACCAATGAATGGTAATTTGACCAATCCGCTACTGATGAATTGAAGCTCTAGAGGAAGAACAATGTTGCGAGTGTGCACAACGATAATATTGAAAAATAACGGGTTACAGGGGCTTACGGCAGATTTCCATGGTTAGAAATAACAAAAGGGCGGGATAGCCCGCCCCCTTGTATTTGGGATCTTACATCTGCTTAGCGTAGTCGACCATTCCCTGGAAATCCACAACAACTGCCGGCTCGTTGCCAACCGTCCAGGCATCATGGCCGGAGGGAAAGAGCGATACGTCGCCGGGCTTGCAATCGAACTCCGTGCCATCATCCATCACGACGTGAAGTATTCCGGATACATGGTATTGGAAATGCGGAGCTTCGCAACTATGAGTCTTGGCAAAAGGCTGAACGGATGTCAACCAGCGCCATCCCGGCTCGAAGATACCGCGTCCGACGGTTGCACCGCCGACGTTAATGAGTTCAAGACGTCCTTTAGGAAATTCGCGAACTTCGTCCGCTTTGCCAAAGCCTTTAACTTCGGCCTGCTGAGTTTCAGTATGTGTATGCATATTGGTTAAATGATTAAGTGAATTAACATATGCAAAATTACCGGATGCAGTAGCCTAAAACTTGTAGAAAAGGGGGTACTTTATGTAAGAATAGGAGGAAACGGAAAATGTAATGTAAAAAAAAGAGTCTACAATGTCTTTCTCAGTTCAACCGGAGTGGCGCCCGTCCGCTTCTTGATGAAATGTGAGAAATGGGATTGATCGTCAAACCGGAGTTGGTGCGCGATCTCCGTGATGGTCTTATCGGTCGATCTCAGTAGTGCTTTCGCTTCAAGAAAAAGAATATCATGAATGATCTCCAGCGGCGAACGGCCCGTCGTTGAGCTGACAACATCGGAGAGATGCCGCGGAGAGATATTCATCATCTTCGCATAGGCCCAGACATTCCGCTGCTCGGTAAAATGCTTCTCGACAAGATGCTTGAACTGTGTCGCCAATTGCTCGGAACGGGATTTATTCTGATTGGACCTCTTGATGTTGCGCTGATAGATCTCCCGAACACGGTGAAGAAGGATAAGAATATAGTTGCGAAGAACAAAATCCTTTTCATGCGAGAATCTCTGGTACTCGGCAAGAATATCTTTGAATGCTTGCTGGACGAGCAAGCTCTCTTCTTCGGTAATATTAACGATATGCTCGGAATCGAATTCAAGAAATGGAAATTCGGCAGCAACTGGGCCGCTGAGCAAAGGCTGGATAAATTCCGTTTTGAAGTGAATGCAATACCCTTTGCAGTTATGGATATGATCGGATGCATAGAGCATATTCTCCGGAACGATGACAAGGTCGTTCGATTGAAGCTGCCGGTGTTCGCTGTTTAACTTGACGTCGTGCTCACCGCTAAGAAGGAGGTAAAGCAGATTGAACTGCCGCCGCAGGGCAGGTATCGAAGTAGCATTCTTATGCTTATCTTCTAAAGTGCCCGGCATGACCATCATATTAATATCGTATGGCTTGTCATCAAGATTGATGACGCGCTCGAACTTCGCCAGGGTATCGATCATGAGGATATCTTTCTGTGGTTTCATGATTTTTCTTAACAAGCAGGTTGCCGAAGTCGTTTGGAGATTTCCGTATTTCCCAAAAGACAGCCGATGGGCACCACTTCCCGTATTTTTGTATCTATGAATATCTTAGTTACGAATGATGATGGCATCAACTCCGAAGGCATTTATGCCCTTGTGATGGCTTTGAAGGAAATTGCGAACGTGATCGTCATGGCTCCTCTCGGCGAGCAATCAGCCGTGGGGCATGCATTAACCGTGAGCCTGCCGCTTCGGGTAACGGAATTCCATAAGGATGGTAGTTTTTTCGGATTTGCCGTTAGTGGCACTCCGGCCGACTGCGTGAAGCTTGCACTGCGGACCTTTCTGAAAGAGCGCAACCTTCCCCATCCCGATATCGTCGTCAGCGGAATCAATCATGGCCGCAACACGGCAGTCAACGTCATCTATTCCGGAACAGTGAGTGCTGCGACGGAGGCAACAGTGCTTGATGTGCCGGCATTTGCCATATCGCTGACAAGCTATCATCAGAATGCGAATTTTGGCGTAGCAGCAAATTTTGCTAAACGATTCGCTCCCTACGTGGTGAAATCCGGATTGCCGAAAGGTACTCTGCTGAATGTAAATATTCCGGCTTGTGCTGAGAATGAACTCGAAGGAATAAGCTACACCAGGCAAGGGAAATCGTATTGGGACGATATGTTCGAGCGCCGCCTCGATCCACAGGAACGGCCATACTATTGGCTAAAAGGACATTACATCCTGGAAGATAAAGATGAAGATATCGATGATATCGCGATCCGTGAGAATAAGATCAGCATCTCCCCTATCCATTACGATCTGACAAATTATGTGTTCTTAGAAGAGATGCGCCAGAATTGGGGCAAGAACTTTTGATGCATATCGCATCGGCTTGACAAATGACCTTAGTAATTAGAGAAGCAGCAGCCGCATTGCGCCGTACGCCGATCCTGGCAGTGATGACATCGATCGTCATTGCGGTCAGCCTTGCCCTCTGCGGAATGTTTGCCATGCTGACGAAGCGAGCGAATGATTCGCTTGAAGAATTCCGCTCGAAGCTCGTTATCGAAGCGTTCTTCGATCCTTCTGTTTCAAGTGCCGATGCCGAGCTTGCAACCGGTGAAAAGATCAAATCTATTTCCGGTATCACGTCGCTCAGATCGATCTCGAAAGAAGATGCACTGGCCGAGTATGTGAAATCAAGCGGCGAAGATGTCGAAAGAATACTGGGCTATAATCCTCTGCCAGCAAGCCTGCGTCTGACATTCGCCAACCTGACTTCGCAAAATGCACAGGCGATCCGTAAGCAATTGCTTGCTGTCGAAGGAATGAATGATGTGCTCTATGACGAGAAATCGCTGCTCGCTCTGGAGAAACGATCCCAAACATTATACTTGCTTGCCCTTGCTTTGGGAGGAGTGTTGGTTGTCGTCTCACTTACGGTCGTCACCAGCACGATCCGTCTTGCGATCGAAGCACGGCATGACACGATCCACGCCATGCAGCTTCTGGGAGCCGGGAGAATGTCGATCATCTTTCCCTATCTGATCGAAGGCGGATTTTCCGGAATCGTCGGAGGATTGCTTGCAGGAGGATTGATCCTGCTCTTTCATTTTCTTGTTATTCCTGCTATTGCACCTGAGCTGGCGACAAATATTTCCGAAGCGAAACATTACGCCGTGATCTTCGGAACAGGAACAGTGCTTGGACTTGCGATCGGGACGATCGGAAGTTTCTCCGCTGTTTGGAGAAGCTCGAGAATAAGATGAGAGGAAGTTCTCATGGCAACAGCATTTTACGAATCCGATAAATCCCCGTTCTGGCAGCCAATTTTCGTAAATTTGTAAGAAATAGTTCTAATTCTTATGTCATATACACCAAATAGAGAACCTGTCGGCGCCTGGACACGGATCATTCTTGCCTATAAGCGGCACTCAGGTTCATGGGCCTATCTCCTTCATCGCATCACAGGTATCGGGCTAACCGTCTATCTTTTTGTTCATATTTGGGCACTGAGTTCATTAACAAAGGGACATGCAGCATTTGCAGAGGAGATGAAGACCTTTTCGACAATGCCATTCAAGATCTTGGAATGGGGATTAGGAACGCTCGTAATGTTCCATGCATTCAACGGCATTCGAATTGCCGTTGTCGATCTCGGTAACGGAGCCCGCTATCAGAAGAAGCTGCTTGCAGCAGTGTATGTTGTCGGGATATCGCTTGTCCTGCTGATGTTCTTTCTCATTTTTCAAAACGATCTTTTCGCTTCTAAATAATCATGATACCTCAATCGGATAATCATCTTCGCAGTTACGCTAAAGGCAGAAAATCAGGAGCGCCGGCATGGATGCTTCAGCGAATTACGGGACTTGCCCTCGTCATCCTAACCGTCGGACATTATATTATGATGCATTATACTCCGGCAAGCGGACATGATTATGACTGGACGGCCGGCCGCCTGGCTTCGCCTATGTTCAAAGGACTCTATCTGGGATTCATAACGATCGGAATGTACCATGGCCTGCAGGGATGCTGGAATGTTGTCCGCGATTTCAAGCTGCGCCCATGGCTGACCTATACGATCTTCGGCACATTGCTTGTTGCTGGAATCATATTTGTCGGAATCGGCTGGAATACGATGCTGACCTTCGATCCGAATAAACCGTAAGGTTAGTCTACTTCGCTTACTTCATACCCCGCATCTTGGATCGCTTTGGAAAGTTCTCTGATCGAAGTCTGACTTGCTTCAAACCGGACCGTTGCAGAACGAGATTGCAGCGATACATCGACATCAGCGACTCCGTCAACCCGTTTTAAGGCATTGGTCACAGTTCGCACGCAACCCAGGCAGTGCATTCCTGTTATTTGGAGTTTGACAGATTCCACGCTTATTATTAAGCTTACTTATCGGCTTCGCCCATGATCGGATCCAGAGAACCGATGATGGCCACGACATCGGAGATCATTGCCCCTTCAAGAATTCGTGACAATCCTTGCAGATTGACAAAGCTTGGAGCACGGATCCTGCTTCGCCATGGATGGCCTGTTCCATCGGATATCAGGTACCAGCCAAGTTCACCCTTCGAGGCTTCGATAGCAGAGTAGCTTTCCCCTTTCGGAGGAGCCTGGCCGAAATTCACAAGGACAAAATCATTGATGAGCTCTTCCATCGATGTGTAGATCTCATCCTTGCGAGGAAGGACGACCTTCGCATCGGCGGCGAAGATCGGGCCGGGCTGAAGTTTATCAAGGCATTGGCGAATGATCTTTACGCTTTCGGCAACTTCATCGAAGCGGACGAAATATCTGGCAAGCGCATCGCACTCAGTTCTGGTGATGACGTTAAAATCAAGTTCGGGATATAGTAGATACGGCTGGTCGCGGCGTAAATCGTAGGCAACACCCGATCCTCGGAGGTTCGGACCTGTCCAGCCGACATCGATCGCCTCTTCAGGCGGCATGATGCCGATGCCTTCGCATCGCTCGATAAAGATCCGATTCTTATGAAGCATGGCAGCAATTTCCTTCGTCGCCTCTGCAAGGCCATTCAGGAAATCCTTGATCATGGTAATGCACTCTGATGTAATATCCTGAGCCATACCGCCGATACGCATGTAGCTGACGGTAAATCTGGCTCCGGTAAGAATGTCGAAAATATCGTAGAGCTTTTCCCGTTCGCGCATCGTCCAGACAAAGACGGTCAATGCTCCGACATCCATTCCCATAGCACCTGCTGCCATTAAATGGGATGAGATTCGTGCCAGTTCGCAACAAATGACACGGATCAACTGAGCACGCCTGGGGATCTCAACATGCATCAATTTCTCAACGGCCATGCAGTAGGCTACATTATTGGCGATCGGAGAAATGTAATCGAGCCGATCGGTATGGGGAATGTACTCATGGAATGTCATATTCTCGGCAAGCTTTTCATAGCCGCGATGAAGATATCCCAATTCACATTCCGCGCTGACGATCATTTCGCCATCCAGGCGAAGGACAACTCGAAGTACTCCATGCGTTGCAGGGTGCTGAGGGCCCATGTTGAGGATCATCTCGTTATCGAGCGAATCTTCGCTGATCGTTACACTCGTATCTTTGGCAAGCAAGGCCTCGACGATCTTTTGCTTCGGAGCTTTTCTATCGATCTTGAGCAGTTCTTCTTGAATCATATTGCTTGTTCTATCAATCTGAGATCACTAGTTCATTCTCTCCGACATATCTCGCCCGATCGGAAGTGGAAGCGAACCTTCGACGCCCATCAGTGGAAAATCTTTTCGAAGCGGGTTGTACTCGAAATCGTCGGGCATATACATTCTGCGCAGATCGGGATGCCCATCGAAGATGATGCCGTACATATCGAACGTCTCACGCTCCAGCCAGTTCGCTGCGCTCCAGATACTGACGACACTTGGAATATGCGGATCGCGTTCATCGCATCTGGTCTTCAGGAATATCCGCTCCTTCGTTGCGGGATTGCGAAGATTATAGATCATCTCAAATCGCATCTTCCTTTCGTTTCGATCGACACCAAATGCATCGATGAAATGCGTGAAGCCGAATTGCTCTTTCAGGATGCGGGCAACATCCAGAATACGAGTCCGATCGAACATGGCGCCGATCGTACCGTTGATATCAAGCGGTTCGAAGCTGATATCGGCAATGTGATTCTTTAGCTCTTCAAAAGCGAACATCGTGATTATGATAATTTTTGGCGGCTGTAAAACAACGATCGAAATTGAAACGTGTCATCGCCATCAGTTCCATTTTCGTTTCTCAAGGGGCATTCCGCACTGCGAACATGATCCCGGTTTATTGGAAAGTTCATCCGGATGCATCGGGCAGACGTATTGCGGCAATTTATCGAAGTGGGCAGCAGTGATCACGGGATATCCGCCTACGATCTGAAACGTGAATAATCCCTTGCTTCCGATGGCGCAGCTATCAAAGATGGTGGAATCGGCAACCGGGAAGGCCATTGTCATTGCCTCCATCAGGCCTTTGATCCGTTCATGCTTGATGATGATCTTCTTATCGGCCCTCAGTTTCTTTTTGACAACTGCTTTAGCATGATAGATGCTGCCATTAACCATCGAATCGGGAGATGGCAAAAAAGATGAGTGATGTACGCGGCTGGAAACGGACTGCCCAAGAAATAGAGTGGCGAAAAGGATTAGTAGTGCAAGGTTTTTCATGAATAAAAATCGTTATGATAGAAATTTCGCTTATTCCACAGCCATGATCATAGCTATGAATTAAAGAATATGTTCGTAAGTATAATTGTTTCCTTTTATTAATCTGATAACAATACTTATGCTAAATGATTTGATCGGTTCGGGACCTGAACTCACCGTGCTGCAAATGGGCACAAGAGCATTTTTCATTTTTATCATTGCCTTGATCCTGATTCGTCTGGCCGGCATTCGGGCCTTCGGTATGAAATCGGCATTCGATAATATCATTATCCTTCTGCTCGGTGCGATCCTGAGCCGAGCAGTTTACTCAAGCGATTCCGTCCCCGGAATTCTGCTTGCCTGCTTAGTGATCGTCCTGATGCACAGGGTATTCGCTATCCTCTGTGTCTACAGCGATTGGTTCGGAAAATTAGTTAAAGGCGACAGGACGCTCTTGCTGCGAAACGGCAAATCGATTCCGGAAAATATGAGAAGCAGTCTTATTAGTCACAAGGATCTCGATGAGGGACTTCGGATGGCCGGACATACCGAACAACATCACAATATCGAAGCGGCTTATCTGGAGAGGAATGGACACATCAGCGTTATTCGGAAGGCCTCACCTGGCGCTGACTAACTCGCCGTGCTCCGGGATTTCGATATCATACATCTTATCTTCGGAGCCGACGATGGTGCCGCGCTCCCAAGGTTTTTCACCGGAAATAATATCCTGAATGACCATTAATCCCTTCAGAACAGAATCCGGGCGCGGAGGGCAGCCGGCAACATAGACATCGACTGGTAAGAATTGATTAATACCCTGGACAACGGAATATGTCCGATAGATTCCGCCGCTGCTGGTACAGGCTCCCATAGCCATTACATATTTCGGATCGGGCATCTGATCGTAAATTTTGCGGACGACCTTTGACATTTTGTAGGTGACCGTACCGGCGACGATCAGGAGATCGGATTGCCGAGGTGAGAAACGGAATACTTCACTTCCAAAACGGGATACGTCGTAACGCGGCCCGGCGAAGGCCATCATTTCGATCGCACAACACGATATGCCAAGAGGCATCGGCCAAATAGCACTTTTGCGGGCCCAATTGACTAAGGCATCGACGCTTGTCGTGAGAAACCCTTCGGATTCAACTTGATCTAATCCCATTCTAATGCTCCTTTTTTAACAACGTAGATGTACCCGATAAAGAGTAATCCTATAAAAAGAAACATTTCTCCGAGGGCAAAGGCTCCGATCTTATCAAATGTTACTGCCCAGGGATAGAGAAAGACAATTTCGATGTCAAAAATGATGAACAACATCGCCACAATATAATACTTGACGCTTACCCGTTCATGAGTCGTGCCGATCGGGACCATTCCGGATTCATAGACGGAAAGCTTCTCCCGAGATGGCTTTCTCGGCCCAATCCATTTGGATAGATTTGCCATGATGACGCCAAAACCAATGGCGACCATCATCATGAGGGCAAGTGGGATATAATTTGTCAGCATAGAGTACAAAAATACGAAGATTGCAGCCAATTCTCATACTTTCGGCAATTGCACTTTTAGCGGAGCGGTGGTGGGGACTCCGGATCTGCCACAGCGCTACTATTGATCTTCAGCAGGAGCCATTACGGTCTCAGCTTCTTCATCTTTGTTGCTACGCTCGCGGTACCGGAAAAACCGATAACAAAGCAGAGCGGAGAGCAGACCGATCATGGCTCCCCCCAGAACATCGGTAGGGTAATGAACTCCAAGATCCATTCGGGAATATCCTACAAGGAAAGCCCAGCAAAAAAGCGGAATGACTACCCATCGTTTGGGAAAAAGCAAGCTGAGTGCCATGGCAACGGAAAAGGCATCGGATGTATGTCCCGATGGAAACGAGCCGCTGCCTCCGGCCGATAGTTTTTGGATGAATGGATAGAGAGTTGCCGGACGGGGCCGAGCAATGATGATCTTCAAAAGATTCGAAGTGATAACTGCAAGGAGGTAGGGTGACGCGATCTGCAATCCCGTAACCCAGAATTCTTTTTTTCGCCGGTATAAACCCGTTGCAATGAAAGCGAGTGGAATGAGCCCGGCAATGATGGGACCGGAATTCGTGATGAATATGAATAGTCCATCGAGGCCGGTGATACGGCCAAGGTTAATGATCTTCAGTAACGATATGTCGAATGATTCAAACAATTCTATGCTATACGCCGCAATTGAAAGGGTTGTTACTATAGAAATCGTGCCTTCTCTTCTTCTGAAGGGATCATGCAATGCTCTCTTTTCCCGAAGAGTCTGTAACGGCTATTGGAAAATATCCGATAGATCGGATCCCGCAGAAAACGAGGTACGACAAGAAGAAAATTCGCAAGTCTCCAAATGCCGGACAAATTGCGGGCGATCCGAAGCACGGCCGTCGATCGCAGATAGGCCTTGCCATCTTCGATCAGTACGAACGTATCGTTCGCTTCTTGGCCAAGATCATATTTTCCGAGCAGATCCTGAGCTTTCTCCGATTGCAGCGGAGCAAAAAGGAAATACTTCTTCGGGTCGTGATCGATGATGAAATTTACCGTACTGTTACAGAAATTACAGATGCCATCGAAAAGCACGATCGCATTACTCACAGTTCTTCTTCATCCTCTTCGTCAAATCCGCCGGTGAAGATCGATCCGACCATATCCTTATAATTGATCTCAGATGTACCGAATTCCTCTTCTTTAGCAAGTTTGGAATGCTGATGCAAGCCGTCGAGAACGAATTCCATAGCACTTGAAAGTGAAAAACGATCTGCTTCCGGAATGAGGATATGTCGAGACGTGAATTCTTTCAATCGCGGAACCCGCAGTAATTCGGAATGATACTTTTCAAACGACATCGTATCGGTAAGAGAAATGGTATTCCCTTTGGCAAACCACTCGAGAATGTCGTCATACTCGGTGTTTACCTTCGGTGCTGCGATCTCATCGCGTCTGTTCTTCTTAGGCCGGGCATTCGGATCGGGAAAGTACTTCTTGAAGATCGTCTTCAGGGCTTTGCCGATGAGAGCTTTACCAACTTTCAGCATTCCCTCTTCTTCGCCTTCGAAGACGAGTTCGACTTTTCCGGTAACACCGCTGATGACGTATGCCAGATCGGTGACTCGGGGAACGATGATCTTATCTCCGGCAAGAATGGCGCGGCGCTCGGCATTGGAGACGAGCGTTTCCATTGCACTGATCGGAAGCCGGGCAGATACTCCGGATTTCTGGTCGACGAAATCCGAGGAGCGGGCCTCGAAGGCGATCTGCTCGATGATCTCTTTGAAGTAATGCGGGATCACAATTCCCTCTTCGCCATATCTCTGAGTCCAGGCCTCTTGTTCGGTGATGGAGATCGCACTTTCCATATCGAGCGGATAGTGAGTCATGATCTGTGCTTCGATCCTATCTTTCAACGGTGTAATAATATTGCCGCGATTCGTGTAATCTTCCGGATTAGCCGTGAAGATGATCAATTCATCCAGAGGAATACGAACCTTGAATCCTCTGATCTGGATATCGCGCTCTTCGAGAATATTGAACAGGCCTACCTGAATTCGGGGCTGCAGGTCGGGAAGCTCATTGATCGTAAAGATACCGCGATTAGTGCGAGGCACGATTCCGAAATGGATCGCACCTTCATGGGAATAATGCAGCCGTTCATGAGCGGCTTTCAAAGGATCGATATCACCGATGAGATCTGCAATCGTAACATCGGGCGTTGCAAGTTTCTCGCCATAGCGTTCGGAGCGATGAACCCATTCGATAGGAGTCTCATCGCCCAATTGGGAAATGAGGTTCGAGGCAAAAAAGGAAATTGGCGCAAAGGGATTATCATTGACTTCGCTTCCTGCAACGATGGGGCTATATTCATCGAGAAACGATACAAGGCTGCGGGCAATTCGAGTCTTCGCCTGTCCCCGAAGCCCAAGAAGGATAAGATCATGCTTAGCAAGAAGCGCATTAACGATCTGCGGTATGACCGTTTCCTCATAACCGACTATACCGGGAAACAGCGGCTCCCTGTTCTTCAACTTTTCGATAAGATTGCGGCGAATCTCTTCCTTGACGGGAAGAATTTTATGATTTGACTTTTTCAGTTCGCCCAGCGTTGTTATTTTCTTCATAGTACTACCAAACAGACTTTTTATTTTTATCGTGCTAAAGTAAAGAAGCTTCGAAGATGTATCCTACGCAGATGTTCCGGTTATGATCCGTAACAAGCTGCCCGTCTAGCGGAGACTCTCTTCTGTTCCTTAATGCCGGAATCCATTCTCATCATCCGTCTAAGCTCGCTGGGAGATATCATTCTTACCTTCCCGCTTATCCAGGAATTACGGAAGAAATATCCCGACGCAAGGATCGACTTTGTTTCCAAAAAAGAGTATACGGGTATTCTCAACCTAATTCCCTGGCTCAGTACAACATACTCCCTCGATACCATGAAAGGTGCGGTGGCTATAGCAGATCTTCAGAGGATACTGGAAGCCAATACGTATGATCATGTTCTTGATCTGCATAATAACTTCCGTTCACGAAAGCTTTGCCGAGTGCTGAGGGGAAAGCTCCAGGTCATTAATAAGCGGTCGTTCAAACGATGGCTTCTGGTAAAAACGAAAGTCAATTGGTTGAGAGACGAACCGGATATAATAGGAAGGTATTTTGAAACCGCTAAAGGACTTGGAATCACTGACGCTGGTACCGCTCCTTCCTTTGGAATTGAATTCCATACCTCCGAACAGAAGAAAGCAGCTCTCTGCCCCGGCGCAAGACATTGGAACAAGCGGTGGTTACCCGAATACTATCTGGCGACGGCAAAAGATCTGATCGAACGAGGATATCACATAGAGTTTTTTGGAAGCGAAGATGAACGGGAATATTGCAACTCCATTGCCACTCAACTGCCAGCCGATAGAATCGAAAATCTTTGCGGCAAGATTTCGCTTGCTGAGCTACCGCAAAGGATTGCCGAATGTTCTGTTGCCGTAACCAACGATTCCGGATTACTGCATATTGCTGCTGCAGTGGGATTACCGACCGTAGCGATCTTCGGGCCGACCGTCCGCGAGCTTGGCTTCATGCCACGCAATAAAAATGTATCGATCATCGAGAATATGAATCTGGATTGCCGGCCGTGCACAACGATAGGCTTGGATAACTGCCCGAAAGGTCATTTCAAATGCATGAAGGATCTAACGCCGGAGATGATTTCGATACGAATCACCGATTCGCTTTCGGCGAATCCGAGACTCTGAAGAATATTTTTCCGGTGGGCTACTTCTTTGCTGCCAGCTTTTTCGCAAGCATTCCATGAATGCCTCCGAAGCCGCCATTAGACATAACGATGATAGCATCGCCTGACCTGGCGATAGTGGCTGCTTCAGTACTTATGGCATCGGGATCCGGCAGGTAGAAGGCTTGCTTTCCCTGAGCCCGTATATCCGACATGACCTTTTCAGGATCAAGCCGCTCAGATTCGGAGAGTAAATGTAATCGAGCTATCTGCGACATGAATACGATATCTGCGTCTGCAAAACACTCTGCTAATTCCTTCTGAAAAATGTTTCGCCGCGTCGTATTTGATCGAGGTTCGAAGATCGCGATAATCCGGTCATTCGGAAATTTTGTCCGGAAAGCTTTCATGGTTTCCCTGATGGCTGTAGGATGATGGGCAAAGTCATCGTAGACTTTCACTCCTCCGAATTCGCCTTTGAATTCCAGCCGCCGCTTGACATTTTTAAATGAGGCAAATGCTTTTTGTATTGCATCATAAGGTATGTCATAATGGCGAGCGGCGATAGCCACTGCCAGGGCATTCTTCACATTGAATTCGCCAAGGAGATTTACCTCTACCCGGGCTTCTTTTTTCCCTTCATGGATGATATCGAATTCGGACGAATTCTCATGATAAGTAATATTAGAGGCACGCCAGGAGCAATTTGCGGATGTTCCAAAAGTCGTAACGGGAGCGATAGAATTAGCGATCACGTCGCCAACATTACGATCATCGCCATTTGCAATGACGATTCCCTTCTGCGGCACGATATTCACGAGTCTTCGGAAGGAGAGTTTTATCTCATCGAGGTTGGCAAAAATATCGGCATGATCGAATTCGATATTATTGATAATGAGTGTCGTCGGCAGATAGTGCAGGAATTTTGATCGCTTGTCGAAAAATGCTGTATCGTACTCATCGCCTTCAAGAATAACATACGGACTCTTCGGATATGCCTGATACCCTTTTCCAAAATTCTCGAGAATACCGCCGACAAGGAAATTCGGTTGAAGGCCGGCTGATTCGAATGTCCATGCGGCTAGCGCTGAGGTAGTCGTTTTCCCATGGGTACCGCTTATGACGATGGATTCCTTACCTTGGATCAGATAGTTCTCAAAAAGCTCGGCCAACGATATGAACTTTATTTTTTCATTAAGGAGGAATTCAACTTCGGTATTACCACGGCTTATGGCGTTACCGACGACGACAAGATCCGGTTTAGCATCTTGAATATGTGCGGAGTCGTACCCGCTATAGATTACGATTCCACTCGATCGAAGCAAATCCGACATCGGAGGATATATATTCTCATCCGATCCGGAAACCTCGTAGCCCATTTCACGAAACAACAGAGCGCCGTTGCCCATGGCCGTTCCGCAAATACCGATAAAATATATTCGCATAGAAGTGTGGCTAACACTTCCATGAAAAGATTTATTCGTTTGGGATCTAATTACTTACTAATCGTCACCTTATCGGCAAACTGCTCGCCGTTCGAAAGTTTGGATACGACGTAGTATATTCCGGGAGTCACTTTTTTCGCGGAAACAGTGAAGGAGTTCTTCCCGACTTTCAGAGCACCTTTATGGATCAAACATACATCCGCTCCTGAAATGCTCATGAGCTTCACTTCAGCTTTATCGGATTTCGGAGAATAGATGTCGAACGTGCAGTTCTTCTTCGTCACTTGGCATGCCACTTTGTAGCTGGGGTATTCGGCAACGTCCGGTGCAGGGGCTGAAGTCGTTGGAATATCACGCGTTAGGCCTTCGTTTCGTGCTAAAGTCTGTGCTTTTAGCCCCCCTAGAAGGGGTGAAAGCGACATAATGATTAATATAAGGAATAGCTGTCTCATTTTCTCTAATAACCCTGTTCGGGCTCAATAGTTACACCGGAAAAGGCGAAATAATGGTTACTTAATGCGGGTTCAGTGCGGGATATATACTGTAGGCACGTCTAAATACGCCTTTGGCCAGAGGTGCGGATTTAAAGTTGCCTGAAATTTACAATCTGTTAATATGGCGATTTTGTGCACATCGGGAGCCGGGAAAGTATGGGTATTATAGTAATTTTATGGTATTTGGACTAGATTATGATAACAATAAGATCGGACCCTAATGAATTGCAACTTTTTTTCCTTTTCCTCAAGTTTTATTAGTGTTACTTGACTAACTATCACTCCCCCAGAGTGACTCTCTGACATTCCCCTTTATTATCACACTGCTCTTTCCGGAGCAGCACACAGGATTTCTATTCTAGAATTTTGAGTAGACTATTTGTTCGTAGGACAAACTCTGCATCGGCACCACAAACACTAACCACATAACCATGGAAACTCTTATCTCCAAACCCGAAGCACTAACCAATGGTAAACTTTCCAATTCGATCGTTGGCGAGAAAATACTTTTACAAGTCTTGACGAAGGTCAAGAATGGCGACTTCTCGGCACGAATGCCGATCGATGAAGTCGGAAGATTCCGCACGATCTGCGATACGGTGAATGAGATCATCGATTTGAATGAAAGAATGACGTTGGAGCTTACCCGCGCAGCCAATACGATTGGCAAGCAAGGAAAGCTTACTCAACGTTTGGAACTTCCGAATGCCAGAGGGTCATGGCGCAGTGCAGTGGAATCGTGTAATACATTGATCTCCGATCTTGTGCATCCGACGATCGAGATCGCCAATGTTATCAGCTCCGTCGCAAAAGGAAATTTATCCGAACAGATGCCGCTGGAGATCGGCGGTACTCAACTGCAAGGCGAATTTCTGAAGATCGCAAAAGAGGTTAACAGCATGGTGAAACAGTTGAACCTGTTCTCCATGGAAGTAACACGTGTGGCTCGCGAAGTAGGCTCGGAAGGAAAACTTGGCGGTCAGGCAAAAGTCAAAGGCGTATCGGGAGTGTGGAAAGATCTTACCGATTCCGTGAATCTCATGGGATCGAATCTTACTGCACAGGTGAGAAATATTGCAGAAGTGACGACGGCCGTAGCAAAGGGCGACTTGTCCAAGAAGATCACCGTCGATGTGCAAGGAGAAATTCTCGAGCTGAAGAATACGATCAATACGATGGTCGATCAGCTCAATTCATTTTCTTCGGAAGTTACGCGTGTTGCTCGTGAAGTGGGCTCCGAAGGAAAACTTGGCGGTCAGGCAAAGGTCGGAGGCGTCGCAGGAACATGGAAGGATCTTACGGACTCGGTAAATCAGATGGCTGGAAATCTCACAGCTCAAGTCAGAAATATCGCCGAGGTTACGACTGCTGTTGCTAAAGGGGACTTATCGAGAAAGATCACGGTAGATGTAAAAGGCGAAATTCTCGAACTGAAGAATAC
>JAUZOQ010000068.1 GCA_030706385.1 Bacteroidota bacterium
CTGCACCGTCTTTCAGCGGCATCGAAACGTATCCTGTCGAATCCCAGTATTCCGAAGGAATAACTTGCTCGACCATAAAATCCCGGCCTTCAAGCACACGGGCTCCGGCATCTCCGAAGAATGCATTTTCATGTCCACCAAGGACGGCGATCGGCTTATCGGCACTTACAACGGATCCCGACATGTCATTGCCGTTATCAGTACCGTCACCTTTGACCCAATAACATTGGCCCCTTCTGAGCTGAACCGAGTACGGACGAGCAGTCCCATTGGCACCGGCACCTGAATGCGCTCCGATATGACCACCTGTTGTCGTTTCGTTCGGAGTAATTGTGACGTTCGTACCATCAAATGCTGCGATGATCAGAAAGAAACCTGCAGAATTCTCTGCCTGTGTTGATAGTGCTGCACCTGTGCCCGGGTTATCAAAGTAGCTGGGAACAACGTAATTCTTTCCGAGAGCAGGAGTCGGAATCGAAAGATAACTTCCGCCCGAACAAGCTCCGGTACTAAAGTATTGAACGTTAACAGGCTTCTTCGAAGTAATATGACAGGCCTTGAATTCCGGAATATCACCGGGCTCCGTCATTTGCATCGAAGTTCGATCCAGTGGAACCTGAATGGCATTGCGAGCACCAACGATCTTAGAAACGGATTGAATTTCCGTGCCACTTCCATCGAAGTAAGAGATCTTGACCTGATTGTTGTCCTCATAGCTGGAGATCAGGACGTAGACTCCGAAATATCCGTGGAAGTCGCGGCCCGGCTGCTGTGGATTCTTATTGAAACTGGGATAAACGTACCCGACGTAAAAATCTTTTCCATCAACTGGAACACCCTGCTGCTGTGCTGATACGATTTCGGGAAGGACAAAAATTGCCAATAAGATAACAAGAACTGCGTGTGCAATATGTCTCATAGGTTCAGATGTTGTGTAAGAAGAAGTAAGAAATTCTGCCAACCGATCCCCTCCAGAATCAGCTGCGCTTTAGTGTAAAACTCCTGCAACTATGCAAAGTTACAACAAATCGAGAAAAAGATTTGATATTCGAAGACGGAAAGGATGACAAACTTCCAACAACTCAGTTCCTTCTCGTACTTCATAGTGCGTAAATATAAAGTGAATTCCAGGAAAATAGTTCTCCGAATCGTCCACAATCGGCAGAACGAAGAAAATACCCGGAATCACTAAAGTATCACACTAATGTTTTGTCAGAGAATGCTGTTTCCATGAATCGGAAAAAATATGCTCGGATTACAGTGCGAATCTAATAAGGAATGGATCGGGCGAGTCGCGGGAGATCCCGCGATCCTGCTCTGCGATCATGCTCATTGCGAGAAGAAAGCCGCACTGATGGCAATCTCGCTTCTGAATAACTATCCAAGCCTGAAGGAATTGGTCGAGGAGATGAGCGAACTTGCGATCGAAGAGATGAGCCACTTTCGGATGGTGCTCAAAAAAATGGACGAACATGGAGTTGCCTTCGCCTACGATCCCGGCGATCTCTATGCACAAGCACTCCACAGTAAGATCCACAAGCACGAGAAACAAAAACTCCTGGATAGGCTCATCGTTGCTTCGCTCATTGAGGCGCGTTCGTGCGAGAGGTTTCAGCTTCTTTCCGAACATGCCGCGGATGAAGATCTTCGTGAGTTCTACCGATCGCTCCTGGCAAGCGAGGCACGCCATCGGAATACATTCCTCAGACTGGCGCGGCTATATTTCCCTGCAGTCGAAGTCGCGGAACGGCTGAGGGAATTTGAAGACTTCGAAGCGGAGCTCGTGGCATCCCTTCCATCTGAGCCAGTCATGCACGGATAGAATACGTATTGCGAATCTACTACGGGCTCGATGCCCGGACGAATCATACAATGAATTACAAACTCGTTTCTGATGATAAACCTGCCGGCGACCAGCCGGAGGCGATCAAACAGCTTACCGAAGGAATCGAACGCGGCGATCAGGCGCAAGTATTGCTCGGAGTCACGGGCTCGGGAAAGACATTCACCATATCAAATGTCATTGCTCACTATAATAAACCTACTCTCGTCATCAGTCATAACAAGACGTTGGCGGCACAGCTTTATGGAGAGTTCAAGCAATTCTTCCCGAATAATGCCGTAGAATTTTTTATTTCGTATTACGACTACTATCAGCCGGAAGCCTACCTCCCGGCCACCGATACGTATATCGAAAAAGATATGTCGATCAATGAAGAGATCGACCGGTTACGTCTGAAAGCTACAAGCGCATTGCTCGATGGAAGGAACGACGTCATCATTATCGCATCTGTCTCCTGTATCTATGGCATCGGCGCGCCGGATGAATATGCCAGACAGATGCTTCGCATTCACACGGGCGATACCGTCGAGCGAAACCAGTTTATGCGAGCTTTGCATGAGATACACTATTCACGCAACGATGTCGAGTTTCAGCGTGGCGCCTTCCGTGTCCGCGGCGATGTCGTTGAAGTCATTCCTGCCTATGAAGATGAAAAAGGCTTTCGAGTCGAGTTCTTCGGAGATCAGGTCGAACGAATCTCTTTTATTGACAGACTCACCGGAAAAATTCTGGAAGTAACCGATAGAGCCTACATTTATCCTGCAAAACATTTCGTAACGTCGGGACCCCAATTGGAACGGGCCATCGGCGCCATCGAGGAAGAGCTTGAAAAGCAACTTCAATATTTCCGCATGAATGGCAAACTCCTCGAGGCTCAGCGCCTTGAGCAGCGTACGCGTTTCGATATCGAAATGATGCGAGAGCTTGGGTATTGTTCCGGTATCGAAAATTATTCCCGCCATCTTGCCGGAAGAAAAGAAGGCGAACGCCCAAGCGTTCTGCTCGATTATTTTCCCGAAGAATTTCTTCTTGTCATCGATGAATCGCATCAGACGATTCCTCAAGTTCGTGGCATGTTCGCCGGAGATAGAGCACGCAAGACAACTCTTGTCGAGCATGGCTTTCGCCTGCCGAGCGCACTCGATAACCGGCCGCTTAATTTCACTGAGTTTCAGCAGCAAACCGATCAGGTCATCTTTGTCAGCGCAACACCCGATGACTACGAAGTCGGTGAATCGAAAGGAGTTGTTGTCGAACAGATCATTCGACCGACCGGACTTCTCGATCCGCAGATAGAAGTACGACCCATCAAGAACCAGATCGACGATCTACTCGAAGAGATACGAAAACGTGTAGGCAAGAAGGAACGTGTGCTTATTACGACGCTTACGAAACGAATGTCAGAGGATCTGACCGATTATTACGTAAAGGTCGGAGTAAAGGTACGCTATCTTCATTCTGAGATCGAAGCATTAGAGCGGGTGGAGATCCTCCGCGATCTTCGCCTGGGAGTGTTCGATGTGCTTGTCGGCGTCAACTTGCTTCGCGAAGGCCTTGATCTTCCCGAAGTCTCCCTAGTAGCTATTCTCGATGCCGATAAAGAAGGATTTCTTCGGAGCGAGAAGGCCTTAATGCAAACGGCAGGACGAACAGCGCGTAACTCCGACGGGCTCGTAATCATGTACGCCGATAAGATCACACGCTCGATGAAGGCAGTTATCGATGAAACCGAGCGGCGCCGCACCTTGCAAACAGAGTATAACACAACTCATGGCATCACGCCTACGACGATCCTTAAGTCTTACGAAGACATTATGCAATCGACAACTGTAGCGGATGTTTCCTCGAAACGCGAAGAGAAACGGCAGGCAGCGCGCGATGAAAAAGCTGGGAAAGAATTGACTCCGGTATTCGTTCTGAAAAATATGAACGAAGGAGAACTCGAAGGATTGATCGAGCAGCTTGCAGCGGAATTGCGACAGGCGGCAACCGATCTGGAATTCGAGAGAGCTGCACTGCTACGCGATGAGATCAAACGCATTGAAGATAATTTTCTAACAAAAAGATCGGTTCTGTCCAGGTGAGATCATGCTCCGGCTATTTCTTCCGCAAATCTGTGTGCATTGCGGAGCGCATTGCGATGATTCCGATGCGCAGCAGATTCCTCTTGCCAAGTATTTATGCCCGATATGTCTGCGGCAATTCTCTCTTTTCCAGGCTCCGCAGCAAGATGATCTGATTCCGAAATCCTCACTCTTTGGTGAACTTCCTTACGAGGTTTCCATTCATTCATCATTCGCATTCCAATCTGGTGGAATAATTCAGTCGCTCATTCACCATTTCAAGTATGCTGAAATGCCTCGGCTGGCCGGCATCTTAGGCTCTGAATGCGCACAGAGAATCGGCCCGATTCGCGGCCAGTACGATCTACTTGTTCCAGTCCCCTTGCATAGAACGAGATATTCCGAGCGAGGGTACAATCAATCGGAAATGCTGGCCCGCGGAATTGCAGCTCGTACCTCTATTCCAGTGGCGAAGAAAAAGCACCTCCGAAGGATTCGGCAAACACCTTCGCAAACAGGTATGACGTTGGGAGAGCGCGAAGAAAATGTCCGTGGCGCATTCGGACTCTCACCATCTGCAGTTGAAGTATTTCAGGGGAAGCGAGTTCTCATTCTTGACGATGTCATGACGACCGGAGCGACTCTTGCAAGTGCAGCCATTACACTTGCCGGGGCAAAACCGAAGAAAATTGATCTGCTCGCTTTCGCTGCAGTCACTGAAACCATATCTTAACTGAAAATTCTTAAGGGCCCTCTCAAATTGGGATGAATTGTATTCCGTACGGGCGTTTTACATTTTACATTTTTAATTTTACATTTCGCCAAGGCTCACCAATCGCCTCCGGCTCCGCCACCACCGAACGATCCACCTCCGCCGGACCATCCGCCGCCGCCGCTCGATCCACCGCCGAAGCCACCCCAGCCGCCTCCGCGTCCGCCGCTGTTGAAGATCGAGGACCAGAACAATCCCTGAAGGATTCCACCCCAGCAACCTGACCTTCCGCCTTTTGAGCCAACAACAGTGCGGCGTGAACCCGAACCTGCAACACCACGAATAATGACGAGAATCACAAAGAAGATCACGACGAGGATCATCGCTCCGCCGCCCGAAGGAGAACGCTGAGCGGGGGGCTTCGCAGCTTCCATCTTGAATTCACCTGCCGTTGCTTTGATAATCGCATCGGTGGCCTTATCAAGTCCGCCATAGAAATCCCCTTCCTTTAGAGCGGGCCGGAGAATATTCTGGTAGATGTAGTTGCAGGTTGCATCGGTCAGAGTCGGCTCAAGTCCGTAACCGGTGGCAATGAACCCCTTTCTATCGTTCTTGGCTAGGAGAATGATGGCGCCGTTATTTTTCTTTGACTGTCCGACCTTGTTTTCCTGCCCGACTTCTATCGCAAAATCGCTGACGGGATAATCATTCAACGTGTTGATGATGACAATGGCGATCTGCGTCGAAGTTGAGTCTTCGTTGGCACGGAGTTTCCGACGAAGCGCATCGGCTTGATCAGTTGTCAGTGTTCCCGTCTCATCGTAAACAGGGCTGGTAAGTTTTGGAATAGGCGGGCGGCCCGCTGTCGAGATTTGAGCAGACGAACTAGTGCTCCAACCGAATGAGACGAACGAAAATAGTAGGGCGAGAAGTATGTGTTTTTTCATCGCAGGGAACAACAGCAAGAGAGGAAAATCATTCCGAGACCGATCCACGCACTAAGTAGAAAATTGAATGTCTTATTTCCCCGAGGCTACCTCTCGATCACCACTCTTCTGGATAAGACCTTGCCTCCGGATTCGAGGCGAACAATATAATTTCCTTCCGGTAGCTTCGAACCATCGAACTCCTGAGTGTGCCTTCCGGAGGATTGACGCGAACTCACAGGCTGAGCCACTTCCCTTCCAAGCTCATCAAAGAGACTCAAACGTACCAGACCATCTTTCAGTGTTGAGTATGAAAATATTGTGGTGCGAGAAAATGGATTCGGATGATTTGCTTCCAGAGTCATCGTGAATTCTCTCCCCCCGTCGTTCACTCCTTCTAGCATATGAGCCGCCATACAGATCGTATCGAACACTTGATGACCGACACAATCGGTAAAAATAAAATCATAGCAGCCGGCAGCCGTCGTATCAAGCTGCCTGACCTCGACCCGGTGGATCTGTTTATCGTCAAAACATCGCAGGATGGGCGGGCTTACCGGAAGTACAACGATCTTGGAAGTGTCGGTGCCGGGTTCGGGAAACCATGCAATGCTTCGAAGCCCTTCATCGGTCGCACGACCGTCACTAAAAAGAACGGTATCGCTAAAAGTCGCAGGATCCTTCCGAATCTCAACCTGAGGTGGGTCGACATCACTCTCAAGATTAAGGCCACAGCTGGGGTAGGAGCCGATAATGCCTTCGCTCGCAGTATCGAAAATAGTAGGTTGACCCGAACACGGATCGTAGGAGAGCCCAACATCAATAGAGTCAAATATGATATGTGAGCAATCATTTTCATACGGAAACCACTTAAAAACTACGAACCCGATCAGGCTATCGCTGATTGCCGCTATGTCATCCTGATCGAAGTGTAATTTTGCTCTGCCAGACCATCGCTCACCGGGTATATCAAGATTCTTACCCCACTATAAAATCGACCCCAAATAATTCAACGACGTTGTCGGATAATGAACCACCAAATCGAATGATGGCAACTTCCCCTGGCGCTTGAGAAAGATAGGCAAAGAAATGATAGCTCCTAGACTATCATTGAGAATAAGTTTGCTGGAAATAGAAAATCTCACAATTTTTCCATTATCAGAAACAGATACCGAATCGCCACCACTATTTAGGGTACGCCAAACATTTCCTTGTTGATCGGCCGCCAGAACAATATTATTATTAATTGCACACAAAAGCCGCGTGTCTTCCCGCGGTGAAGGTCCGCCAATAGACTTCCAAGTCGTGCCCCGATCTAACGATCGAAATATGCCTTGCCCCAGCGCACTAGCCGTATATATCGCGTTTGATGCAGAAGAGAAGGCTGCTGAAAAAAAACCGTCAGGGCCTTGAGCTTTACTTGACCACGATCTGCCTTCATCAGCTGATACGAAGATCTCGGAAAGGTTATTCGCGGATTCATCAAATTCTTCATTTCCCAAATAGATCTTGTTTGGGTCGCATGAATCCAAGGCAAAAGAATAACAATCGAGGTCGACGTTGCCAACTTGTCGCTGCCAGGTTTTTCCAAAATCTGATGAAATATTAATATGCGAAGCTCGAGTTGGGGAAATGTATCTTGACAGGACATATGCCTTTCCGGTTTTCGGATTGTATGCAGCATCATAAGCGCCGCCTCCTGATCCCTCTACCTGTTGATCCGTCCAGGTCAATCCTCCATCAGATGTATAATGGACAGTACCAACCAACCCAGCACGCTCGGCTACGAACATTTCGTTGCCGTTCCTAGCGAATGATAATCCAAAGCATTCACTGACAGTAAGGATATGTCTCCAAGTTTTACCTCCATCATTAGTCAGGAAGATTCCTTTATCAATACAAGCTATTGCACCGGTATCTTTATTCAAAAAGCAGATTTCACTTAGTTGTGAACCTTGAAGCGGGTCTGCGATTGAATTCCATGTGGTGCCGCTATCTAAAGAGTTAACCAAATGATTCAATCCCGCCCACACGATGCCATCGTTGAAGGTAATCACACCACCGTAGGGAGTTGTGTGCGGCCCGAACAACTTATTACCAACAACGGACCATTGGGAAAAACTGTCCGTCACGAGCAGCGCCACAAGAGGAATGATAAGAATTACGCGCTTCATGAGGGCATACGATCTAACAGTCCTCAATAGCAAATCCGGTCACGATTCGTGACCGGATTGGTATAAAGGAAAATGGCAATTTGGTTATTTCGCGATGAAAAACTTACACACCTTATTTTCGCTCGAACCTTGCAAATGAACGAAATATGTTCCCAAAGGTAGTTTCGCCGTTTCAAGATTCAATGAATGTTGTCCTGAGGCAAAAAGATGCGAAGGTATGCGCTCAATGATCTGGCCTCCAACATTTACGACGGTAAGGGCAACTTCTTCGTCTGAAGTCAGAACAAAGTTGACAGTGATCGAACCGTCGTTATGGTAAATGACGGAAAGAGAATTATCGATCTGTTCTGTCATCTTCACATCGAGAGGCTGATTCTTCATGTATGCCCTTAATGCAGCCGAAGAGACATCAAGAATTTCTGCAGTATTGGTAAAGGAGTGGGTGAAATTCGCATGGATATCGTTCGTATCTATACCAAGAGTATCCAAAGTAACCGATCCACTCTGGCCGCCGGCGACGAGGAGAAAATCTGTCGGAAGATCGGCATTCCCTTCCTGATGAAGATAGAGAGCCCGATGACGGCATCTGGTCAGATTTAGTTGCGGTGCGTAGTACCACAATCTGTTCGTGCGATCGTACCATTCACATTTCGGTGTAGTGACGTTATCAAGTCCTAATTCGTCAACCCATGTCCCTGTAATGATACCACCGGTCACCATATATCGATCATCCGGAAACGGAATGCATCCCATCCAGGTCACGGGCTCTTTAAGCGGATCGGTATTCGACCATGTTAAGGTATTAACATCGAAAATCTCAGAACCAGGAGCCGACGAGAGCGGAGCATTTCGTCCGCCTGCGGCGAGGACGGCACCATCAGAAAACGTTGCCGTGATCGCTTCCATACGGGCTTGGGCCATCGAACTAACGACGGTCCATACTTCTGTGGTGGGATCATAGATCTCCGTTCCGTTGAAATAGTTGGATTCGGCGCCGCCATCTCTGCCGCCATTGACCATGACGCGTCCATCATTGAGCATAGTCGATTGATGCTCATAACGATTTGCCGAAAGCGAACCCGTCATCGCGCTCGTATACGTTGCCGGATCGAAGAGCTCGCACTTGGCCGTCGTTCCATTGTTTGTCAGTCCGCCGGCAATTAAGATCTTTCCGTTTGCAAGCATATTAACGGTCGGTAACATTCGTGCGATCAATATATGACCGACAATCGTCCACGCTCCTGTAGCAGGATCAAACTCCTCAACCACATCGGAAGGGCCTCCATACGTCGCCGTACTTCCGGTGATAGAAAGAACATGTCCGTTATCGAGTTTTAAAAGACAGGCATAAGCGCGCGCAACATTGAGATCTCCCGTAAACTTCCATGATGCTGTTGCCGGATCATAGATCTCGCATGTTGGAATAGGATCGACATAGGAATCGAATCCGCCGACCATCAGCGCCGTATGATCATTTAATTCGATCATTCCTCCGTCCCAGTGAATAACATGCATGCTTTGCGTGTACTGCCAGGATTGGCTATAACCTATGATCGGCATGCCGACTAGGAATAGAACCAGAAATATTTTTTTCATAGGGCTGACTCCAAGTATGTGATTAGAGGAAAACACTAATCAAACGTTCAATGCATGATACATCAAAAAACCCGTATAACCAATAAGTATCCTGTTAAATAACACATAGTACCGCCAAGAGTTACAGAAATATCATGAGAATAATGCACCCCTGACCTGGCATGAAGACTCTATTCCTTCTGAAAATACCCGTAATAATGATCGTAAAATGGAATGGAATTCATTCCTGAGAGGGAAAAAAGCTGCCAAAGCGTGGCTTTTTCGGCAATTTTAAGAAGTTTATTCGATGCGAACGTCATTCCACCATGTCCGAAAAAATGGTATTTTTCCTTGAGTGAGAATTCACCGGCAACCATGGTCAGTGCCTTCCTGCAAAAGAAAAATTGATGCAGCGGTGGGATGTACATGTGCCAATTCTTACCAAGGAGTTTCGTCTTCATCGATTTGCGATCTCCAGTCATAATAACGGCTAATCCCCCTTTCTTGAGAATACGCGAAATCTCCTGCATCAATGCCCTCGGATCGCTCAAGTGTTCAATCAAAGCGTAAAGAGTTACGATATCGAATGACTCATCGCGGAAATGGCAATCCTCCAAAATCTTTCTGTAGACTGTTATGCCTTTTGATTCGGCCATAGAAGCAGGAACATCAGCTATCTCGATGCCGGACTTTTGGTAGCCCTCACCAAGGCAAAAAAGAAATTCCCCTGTGTTGCATCCAATGTCTAAGACACTACCACTGGTATATCCGAGCATCTTAATATGCTTTGCCTCTCCTCGCCAGTATTCGTGCACCTTCTTGAGATTCGCAATTGTGTATAGATCTTCATCGAAGAAGTGCTTCTGAACGAGCATTTCATCGATTTGCTGATCTTTGATCGGCGTATATTCCATTTCGCAACGATCACACAAATAGATCGGGAAATTTCCGAATTCATTCTTTATTGTAAGACTCTGATGGATTTCTCCTTTTTCACAAAACGGACAACGTTGAGACATGCAAGTTATTAAAGATGATTAGCAAAAATACGACAGCATCGCTTCTTCTGCCCGAACCTCCCTCCTCCGCACCTTGTTTTCCCACGCTCTTAACCAATTGCACCGATCTTTATGCCCGAATCCGCTCTTTCCGGTTTTGCTTCCAGTGAAGGTACTTCGCGGTTTCGCGACCGTTTTCCTACTCTCGCGAGCGACTTCAATCGTCTGGGCAGAACCGATCTCCTCTGCAGCCCGGTAGGCTTCGGAACATACCGGTGTGATGTCCGCGTAGCCGAGCATAAAGCAGCGCTTGTCAAAGCAATTCGGATGGGCGTCAACCTGATCGATACGAGCGCCAACTATGCCGATGGAAATGCTGAGCGAATGATCGGCGAAGTCCTTGGTCTCATGGTTGGCTCCGGCGAGATCAAACGCGATGAGATCATCATCGTATCGAAAGGCGGTTACATCCAAGGAGAAAATTACCAGCGGATTGCAAAGCTCGCCGAAGATAAAGCCGCCGGCCTGACTCCGGGAGCGGAATTGAACGAGATCGTTCGCTATAGCAAAGGTTTGTGGCACTCCATCCATCCCGATTTTTTGAAAGATCAGATCGATCGTTCGCTGCAACGGATGAATCTTGAAACCATCGATGCCTACCTGCTCCATAACCCTGAGTACTACATCCAATGGGCGATCAAGGACGGCATCCCTGAAGATGAGGCCCGTGAGATCTATGAAGCACGAATCCAAAAAGCTTTCAGCTATCTTGAGCAAGAGGTCACCAACGGCCGCATCAAGTGGTATGGCATCAGCTCGAATACATTCGGAAAGCCCGAAGATGCTGTCGATAGGACAGCTCTTGAAAAGATCTGGATGGCTGCCGATGCGAAGACGAAAGGCTCGAATCATTTTGCCGTCATTCAACTTCCGCTAAATCTCTATGAGCCTGGCGGGTTATTGGAAAAAAATCAGGAAAAATCTACGAAATCCGTCATCGAGTTTGCTCGAGAAAAGGATCTTGGTGTATTGATCAATCGTCCGCTCAATGCATTTGGAAAGAACATGCTCATCCGGCTTGCCGATTATCCCGAGCGCGAATTCCCGCCAGTCGAGGAAATTACCGATCTCGTTCATGATCTTAAATTACAGGAAGAAGAGTTCAAGAACGGCCCGCTGAAAGATGTTGCTCTGAACCCACAGGCTTATGATGCCGTGAAGAAACTGCTATCGGTCGGTGAGTGGCTCGATGGAAAGTGGCAACATCTTCCATCGTTCGAGGAGTGGCGTGATCTTCTCTATACTGTGATCAAGCCCCGGATGCAGTATGCATTCGATCTATTACAAGGAATTGCGCTCAGCGACCCGGGAGTCTTCAAGCAGTTGCAGGATTATGCAGAAAGCATCGACGAGACAATGGAGCATATCACGAACTACTATCTCACGATGGCTCATGAACGATCACTGGCAATTCATAAAGTAGTTGATGAAGTTCTTCCGGCCGAAGATCATGAAATTTCCCTTTCGCAGAAAGCGATCCTAATGCTTCGTTCGATCGAAGGCGTCAGTTCGGTACTTGTGGGAATGCGAAGCGATGAATACGTCGAAGACGTGATCTTCGGATTGCAGGCAAGGAAGTTGGAGAATGCAGAAGTCGCCTGGAAGCGACTTGAGTTGTAGGGGCGAGCAGGAGCTCGCCCCTATTCAAATGCGATTAGATGATCGGGTAGACGCTAATGCGTTGGCGATTCTCGCGGAAGCGCTCGAACTTTACCGTTCCGTTCGACATCGCAAATAGCGTATCGTCAGAACCGATACCAACATTCAAGCCGGGATGGAATTTTGTGCCGCGCTGACGAACGAGAATATTTCCGGCAAGAACGGTCTCTCCGCCGAATTTCTTCACTCCAAGTCGTTGTGCGTTCGAATCGCGTCCGTTTTTAGTAGATCCGCCGCCTTTTTTATGAGCCATAGTCTGTAAATTCTAAAGCGTAAAATTGAATTGAATACTTAGATGCTAAACGATTTTATATCGAGTATCGTAAAGTTCTGCACATGTCCTTTCGTAACCCGGTAGCGCTTACGGCGCTTCTTCTTGAAGACGATGATCTTCGCATCGCGGTCATGACCGGCAACAGAAGCTTCGATCTTCGCAGAGCCGCCGAGGGCAGTTTTGCCATCATTGCCTTGAGCAAGCAAGATCTTATCAAAACTTACGGATTTGCCTACTTCTGCACCGTCAAAATACGCAACACGAAGCTGTTTCGCGCCGTGATCTATGCGGTACTGCTCTCCCCTGAATTCTACAATTGCGAACATCGGTCTGGTTTTCTTTTATTAGCCGAGTGTAAATGCTTTAGACACCGAAAAAGTTCATCCACAGTATCCGAAAATCCTCGAATACTGTGAATTAATGCGATAAAAGGTCTTCCTAAGCGGCCACGAATCGAGGGCTCGCAGTCGTATCAGCGCTTAACGCGCCAAAACCATTTCCCTTGTCAAAACGGCATCCCCGGCCGTAATTTGATAAAAATACGTGCCGTTCGGAATGCTTCCGGCTTCAAAATTGAGCTCGTGATTGCCTGCTTCCTGATATCCGAAGCTGCTGAGAGAGATCACCTTGCCGCAGAGATCGGTAACACGAAGCACCACTTGCGAAGCATTCTGAAGAGAGTAAGGGATCCTTGTCGCAGATCCGAAAGGATTCGGATAGTTTTGCTCGACACCCAATAGATTGGAAATATCGGATCTCACTCCGGCCTTCGGCTCTGCTGTAAAGGTCCCATGCATTCCAGATGCAAAGTGAGCATTACAATGGTACCAATACACTCCGGGAGTCTTCACCTCATACATAAAGGTATTTCCATCGATAATCGGCCCCCACGCTTCAGCACCGCCGGGAATGATCGAGTCCTGAAGCGGATGGAAGCTAAATGAACCAGACCATTCGATCGTATCTCCTACCGTTACGGTTAAAGTTGCGGGGACGTACGTAAATGCGCCGCCACCGAACGTGATAATATGGATGGTCGCACCAACCCGCGAAGCAAAGGTCAGAAGCAAAAGCATGCAAGCCGAGATCTTCAGAGCCGTCGAGAACATTGTACCAAGTTTCATTTTCATATGTTTATTATCTGTCGTTAGTTATCGGAATAAAAAGCCACGCAAAGATACGAATAACCTGCATGGCCGGTTAAAAGCAAAAACGAATGTAGCTGGGGAAAAATAGGTGCGGGCTTTTTTACAGCCCGCACCTTCCCTTGTCACGGGGCCACGGGGGAGGATTCCACCGGCACACTTGATGCCGGTGAAAGATCGTTCGTATTACCACCAAAAGAGATCATTGAACTTTCCGTTGGTGACAACTAGCGGAGATCGCGGCGAGTTATCGGCGATCGTAAAATCAAAGACTCCCGATATCCTTCTCCTGACGAGATCGTATTCTGTGACCGTGACAGCCTTGGAAAGCCTGCTAGTGTTCGAATCGGCCTCTTCAAGGACATGCATTCCCCGGGACTTGTCGAAGACATACTTTCCATAGATGGCATTTCCGGCTTCGATATCGAATGATCCTTCCTGAATCGGTTTTTTCAAATAGAATGTCAGTGATTCATAGCTCGAATCGGCAGCAGGTTCGGTCGAGGAAACGATGGCGAAGTAATCCGGTCCCTTCACGCCTTGCCCGCTGTTGTTGCCAAATCCATCGCAATAGTTTTGCGAGGAGAATCTCGAGATCCAGTTATTTCCTGAAATATCGGCACTCAGCACTTCCCCGCCGGCGATGCCATTGCGGAAGAAAATATCGGTGAACGATCCTTCGATCGAATGGGTCGCCTTCGTTTTCCGGGATTGCACCGTGCAAACAAAGACTCCGGAGATCCGCTTTGTTACGATATCCACTTTTGTGATCTGAAGCGAACCGCTCACGAGTTTCAAATCCGATGAAGTATCGAGACTATCATGCAATTCGAAACTGATATTCGCATTCATAGAGAGCTCCGTATCCATCATATTGTATACGCCCGGCTGCGCCTTCGAATCAACAATGAATACCTGCACATACTGCGAATCACCATTGAGATCGATGTTCAGGAATGACTGGTACCCTTTCTTCAAATAGTAATCGAACTCGTGTTCGAGATCATTGCCTGCGTAGTACTCGCTATAATCGAAGAAATCATCGAATGGATAGAGAGAGCCATCTACATAGATCGCCGAGTGTCCTGATGCTGCAACGGGATGATTGAATGCGATAGTGATCTGCCCGGGATCGGGAGCACTTTCCGTCGAGCAAGCCGATAAGAGGCAGGCCAACAAAAAGCTGGATCCGAAAAAACCTACTATCGCTATGATCTTTCCCAACATCAAGTTCGATACATTAGAAGGCGAGTTGCAGAAGAGAACCTGGGGACGGATATAGCCGTCCCCTTTCCTCTTCTCGGTCATTACCGAATGATCATGATCTTGCTATCGGCAACAATAGCCCCTCCACTAATAGCATGCAGGGAATACTCTCCGCTTGCAAGCGTCTCGGCATTAAGAGGAACGGAGAATTCGCCTATGCCATTTACCGTGTGATCATAGCTTCGGATGAACCTTCCGGAAGCATCGAACAATGCGAGTTTCAGATCGAGCGGCTTGGAGAGGATCAAATTGATCCGCGCCGAACCATTCGTCGGATTTTGTGAGATCGTCATCTTCAATCCTGTTATGGCCGGATCGTTACGAACCGCACCAACAACGACGATAACCTTTCCTTTGCCATGGAGCGCTACCGAGATCGGCGAACCCTCCGAGGCTGTGACGACTGCCGTTCCATCCATTTGTCCGTTTCGCATCGGGCTGAAAGTAATCGAAACATCCTGGCTGCCACCGGCTGCAAGTTGCATTGGAAGAGTAAGCGAACCGCGTGAGAACGCTGTATCTCCGGTAAGGTTGATATAGTTGATCGTCGTCGGAGCCGATCCGGTATTGGTGATCGTGAAAGTTTTCGTCGAAGTACTACCCGAATCGATCTCTCCGAAATCGATCGAAGGAACATTGGTCGAAAGTTTCGAATTTATTCCACGGCCTGTAAGCGTGATCACCCGCGTCGGAGCAACTCCATCATCAGTGACGATGCTGATCGCACCGAAGAATGTCACCTCAGTCTTCGGAGCAAAGCGCACCGTGATCGTAACACTATCCTTCGGATTGATCGTATGAGCTGCCGTATCGAGCAGAACGAACCCTTTGCTTGTATCGGTGAGCACGTATCTGAATATTTTTGCCGCACCGCTGCCGGCATTCCGCAAAGTCAGGACGGTATCGCGAGTCTTATTGATATTCAATTCATGGAAATCGATCGCCGATGGGAAATCCAACGCAGTGTTAATGCCTGCTCCCTTCATATAGATCGTGTCCGTGCTGTTCTTATCGTCATTACTATGGATGACGGCCATCCCTGTTATCGGTCCCTCTGCAGTCGGCGAGAAGATCAGTTCGGCAGCAACATTTCCTTGCGGAGGTACTGCAGGAATATTCGATCCTCCGCTGAACACATCGGGGAAGAACTGATTGATCTGTACGTTCAAATTGTATGTTCCGAGATTGGTTATTGTCAGGAACGATGACGCATGACCGCCAATTCTCACATTTCCAAAATCGATCGTATCCTTCGTATCGACGGACATTTTCGGCAAGCCGCTCTTCGCAGAAAGCGCAACCTGCCTCGTTGTTCCAGCCGGATCGTCACAGTTGATAATTAATGTTGCATTATCCGTGCTTTCCGATGGTGAACTATATGTGAAGCCAATATAAGATGAAGCTCCCGGCAGAAGTATGAACCCTGCACCGCTTCCCAAAACGAACTTCGTGCCGGTCTGCGTGATCGAGACACTCGTTACATGCAGTGTGTCATTGCCGGTATTAGTAATCTGCAACGAACCGGATAAAATGCCTCCGACAAGCGTCACGCCCATATCGTAATTCGAACTTGCCAGCGATAGGATTGGCGCCGTACCATTACCTGCGATCGAGATCGTCGGAACGGTTACATTATTTTGCGCCGTCATCGAAAGTGTTCCGGTGTAGATCTGCTTGATGGTTGGTGAGAATTTCACGACAACCGATCCGCTTCCGCCTGGTAAGATATTTTGCGCTGCACCTCCGATGATCGAGAATCCTGCACCCGAAATATTCGGCGCCGAGAGGAATAGCGTATCCTCACCGGTATTGGTAATATTGTAGGTTAATTGTTTCGAGCCTCCGACTCGTACATTATCGAACTGAATACTCGAAGCTCCGGAGAATACTCCATTAATTCCTGTGCCGCTAATATAGATCTTCCTGTGCTGATCGGCACTGCTCGTTGCATTTGTATTGAGCGTGAGCGTATCGTAAAAAGCTCCTCGAGCAGTCGGAGAAAACGTGATCGTTTCTGTTTCCGATGATCCGACATTCACGTTTCGATTCGAACCTGTCGGTGAAGTCGAGAACATCGCACCGACCGATAGCGGACTCGACGAGATCGTTAACGCCGCATCCGGACCGACTGAGTTCACCGTCATCGTCTGGTTCGTCGTCGTCCCGACACGCTTCGAACCGAAGGAAAGCGAACTGGTCGAAACCGTGTACGCAATCGTCGGAGCCGTGACGGTGATATTATATGAAGTTGCAAAATTCCATTGATCGGCACAACTATTTGTTCCATCGGCATTGACAGCATTACCTGCAGCATAGATGACGTCCGTGCCTGCAGTCGCAGGAGCAGTATACGTGAATGTCCATGTTGCGGGCAAAGCTTTCGGTGCCGTATGGGTCAGTTGCGATCCGATCTTCTGCAAGCCATCGTTTCCGGCTGAGAGCGATCCGAGATTGCAGGCAATGTCGCATCCGGCGTTCGTCTCGCCGGTGTTCGCCACAGTGATCGTGAAGGTGTAGGTCTGATTTACTTGAAACGATGTTGCCGCTGTCGAGATCGTGACTGTCGTATTGGCATTCGATGTTGCGCAGTGGCACGAGCATCCTTGCGCATCTCCGGATTTATTCGTGTAACCGGTTATTCCCCCTGAGTGAGAAGTCGCGTAATCGACAAGAAAAAATGTTCCGAAGGCAAATACCAGGGCCGATAGGATCGATCGGCGCAAGATATATTTTTTCATAAAATTAGTACCAAGAATCTTCATGTGCGTAAGGTTATAGATTGAAAAACACTATTTTTTCACGGAAACACAGCATTCCAGGGCACAGGGGAGCGCCTCCGTATAGGAATGTCACAAATAAGACACAGCAGATATGCTTGTTGTGACACACACTTTTCGCTTTTTTTCAAATTCTGAGGCTCCCGAAGGAATTCGGGATTCAGGAATTTCAGGAACGAGGAATCGAACCCGGGTTACATCGACTTCACATCGACTAACTTATAGTCACCATGTCCGCCGGTATCCATAAAGCGGACGATCTTCTTCACATTATTGGAATAGGTCCAGATCTCAACGGGCTGCTCGCCGAGCAGGAACGTCCTCTCGATATTGGTCGGCGGACCAAAGAGAATATAGATCTTGCCGCGATCGGTAATGGCACCATCGAGCAGCCTGGCACCTCTGGCAAAATTGAAATAGGCATAATCGGTGCGGCGATAGAATTCATCCATGCGTTCATTATAAGCTGTCTCCGGAGTCGGATCCTGCTTTTTCCAGAAGGCATACATTTTCCGGAGCTGCTCTTCATGCGAGCCGCTGGAAAGCTCTTTGAATTCCTCATCGGTCGTGATATGCTGCAACGGTGGGATTGCATCGCGCGGATTCTCCAGCGAAAGCGGCATATCGTGCCACTCCAGTTCGATCGGCTGGCTGAACGAGCGAGTCGTTCCTCCGGCACGGATCTTCACATCGAGCCGGTACTTCCCAACTTCTAGCAATTTTCCCGGAAGAGAAAATAGGGCTGCATACATTCTGTAGACGCTATCGCGGATCTGACTATCGCCTAATGTATAGACAACTTCGCTATCGGTGCTGCTTGCTCTGATGACTTTATCCGAAAAGATATCTTCCGGCTTCACCGAGATCGATGCCCGCTGAACTGCCTGGAAATCTTTCGATTGAAGCATGTTGGCCGTTTGCGTGAGTGAGATCGAAAGACTATCGATCTTCAGATTCTTTTGCAATGCGATCGTAAGGCCAGCATTAATATCGCGACTGAACTCCGTCGCTGCTCCGAAATTTTTCGATCGATACGTATATGCATCGACCGGTTTTTCCAGGATCAGCACATCGCTCACTCCGATATATGCCGAATCTCCTCCGGTCAGCGGCCGCTCGTGACGGAAGGCTCGCATGGCAATATCAAGCGTTGACGGACGATTTGCCATGTGCGCCAAAAATCCGTCGCGGATCTCGATATGCACTTCCAAAGCCTGCGGAAGCGTGATCCCATCCAGAGGGATCGAGCGCAGCATCGAATTCCATGCCTCTTTTGAAGTTGTTGAAGCAAAAGTATTCGTGAAAATAGTATCGCGGATATTGAGCGCCTTCAGCGTCAGCCCGGCAGGTTTTTCGCGCAGTTCGATCGAGACATCTCGGATAGCATAATAAGCCCCGCGAGGAGAATTCGCCTTATCGGTTTTCAAGAACGACAGAAGAGCATTTGCCGTATTGATCCTGACATCGAGCGCCGATGCATCGGCAGTCTGCTCGGCTGCAGCATAGAACTGCTCTCCGAAATCGAAGTACGTACGCATATCATGCCCGAAATGCTGAGCATACGAAGAACCGGCTGCAGTCACCAGCAGCAAAAGAACGATCCACTTTATCACGAGTCTATTCATTTCAATTTACAATGTGCAATGTACAATGGACAATGGACAATCCCCACTTTTACATTTTACATTTTTAATTTTACATTCGAGAGTTCGCGAGTTCGCAAGTTCGCGGCTTCGCAAGTTCGCTCGCTCCCTAATTGTTTTGAGCGCCTTCGATCACCCATTGTTTCAGGCCTTGCCGATGATTCTCATTAAGATTCAGCGGCCCGTTATGAAACTCGCGGCCGAAGACGACTTGCATCAAGCCGCACATCGTATCTCCCGGCTGGTTAATGACGTTCGTCGCCCGCACGCCCGTCCAGGACGTCAGATCGACTCCGTTATTCGTGCTCCGCGGCATATCGTGGCAGCCCGACATGGTGCACGAAACGGCGAATAGCGGCTCGACATGAGCTTTGAAGCTCACATGCGTTGCCGGGAATACGATGTCGTTGGCCGAAGTAATATCCGACGACGAACAGCCGTATAGTGTAAACACTGCCAGCCCAAAGAGGTAGCGAAGAGATCTCATCTCTATTCTATACGTCATACCCGACCATAAAGTTTTGCCAATACGGCGGGCCTCCGAAAGAGGCTACCGTGGCATTGCGCTGACTGACCATGTTGGGATGGGTTCGCTGGAGAGGCTGATTCGAGAGACCGTCGAAGATTGTAGTATAGCCAGGGAGTACTGGGACATCGCCGCCATACGGGGTGTTGAACTGACTCACCTCCCGGCCCGTGCTATTGCGGAAGCGGCCAAGCGGGCGAAGGATCTGGGAGCCTGGATAGTGGTAGTCCATGGGGAGACGATAGTGGAGCCGGTGGAGAAGGGCACCAATCTGGCAGCGGTCCAGTCACCTGACGTTGACATTCTGGCCCACCCCGGTCTGATGACCATGGA
>JAUZOQ010000069.1 GCA_030706385.1 Bacteroidota bacterium
AGATCATTAAGGAATAATAGGTTTGGATCTGCATGATCATGGTCTTGCGAGGAAGCCGGCAGAAGTTACGAAAGATCACTCCGATCTTCGTTCCTGCGGCATAGTCGCAATGACCTTTTGTACGAGATTGCACTCCGGTGCAGTCTTCTCTATAAGAGCATGACAAAAGCGTTTCGCATTCATCCATCTTTACTGCTATTATGGATATTTACGCTCTTTTTTGGGTGCAAGGCAGCAACCGATCCTGCAACGAACGCGGGCACCGGTTCTTTGACCGGTACGGTAAGGGCGTTCGCCTTCGCTGCGCCGCAGCCCGTGAGTCCGCGCGGAATTCATGTTGAACTCCAAGCCACAAACTTTACGGCAACATCGGATTCCCTCGGAAATTTTCGCATCGATAATATCCCCGCCGGAGTCTATAATATTATCTTCTGGCGGCCGGGATTCGATTCGATGATCTATCCCGTCCACCATCTCTTAGGCGCCGGCACCGATATTATTAACGATGCCTATCTGATCCAGGAATCGACTGATTCAGTGATCTTCAAAAGTGTCGTTCCGGTTTTTACAGTCAGCGTGTCAAAGATCATACACATTATCGACACGCTGATCAAGATCGATCCGGGTGGGGGGAAGGATACGATCGTGCGCTCCTTCGATACGACTATCGTTACCTATGATACGGTTAGGAAGCCGACAATGCTTGTTATTAATAGCAGCGTGACCGGAAGTGTTCTGCCGAAAGATGTATATGTCTATAGCTCGCTTGATAGCGCTCTTTATCCAAGTTCACTTACTCCGGAAAAAGGAGATCTGACACTTGACCAATGGCTTGGTTTGCATAAAGCCGATACATCGTTTCATTCAGCTTTTCAAATACCCCGTATCGCTAGCGGCAAATTTTCCGATACCCTATGGAGTGATATCAAAGGCAGAAAACCTTTTTCGTTTGAAAGCGGACAAACGATCTATATCTATGCTGTCGGGCATTCAAACACGGATGGACTGCCAACACTTGAAGGACAGTATGCACATTTTCTAACGACGCCGTACGGACCCCAAGTTACGCAATACCGATACATAGTACCCTGATCGTACGAACGAATTGTGAAGCAGAGCAAAAAAGAAGAATTTCTTCAATTACTCGAATCGGTTTATTCCAGGCTTTCGAGGTATGCTCTTGCGGTAACCCGAAACAAGGAAGAGGCCGAAGACCTTGTAAGCGATGCAGTCCTATTGGCGCTTGAACGCTTCGATACCGTCACAGACGCCGATCATTTTGCCGGCTTCATCTTCAAGATCACCTCGCGTCTCCACAAAAGAAGACGGTACCGCGATAGATTTCGAATCGATTACGATCACGAGATGGCAGAGGCACTCGAGGATCACGCTCCTCTGCCCGATCGTGCAGCCGAGATCGCTCTTGTGATGGCTGCCCTTGACCGCCTTCCCGCGAAGATGAAGGAAACCGTTGTGCTCTTCGATGTTGCCGATCTTTCGCTGGATGAGATTCGTGCAATTCAGGGCGGGACGTTGAGCGGAGTCAAGAGCAGGTTACTGCGTGGGCGCGAAGCGATACAGAAATATTTAGGGATTAAGCAAAAGAGCGAAGAATCGGGTTTCCTTGCACTCAAACACGAGAGCTTGAGCCCGCTGCTCAGTGGAACAGGAGAATATTATGCGCACTAATAATAATTATCAGAAAGTGATGGAGCCGCTTCGCAATCGCGAAGCATATCCGCCGTTCGAAAACATTCGTAACCTCGTACTGGCAGAAAAGCGATCGAGCAAGGTTGTACCCGTTTGGTTATACGTTTCCGCAAGCGCCCCTTTATTAGTTGCCCTCTCGATCCTGCTCTTCCCTGAAATGTACGGCTTGCAGCGCATCGGAGAAAACACCGGCACAACTTCGCAGCAAAGTATTCCGCTTCAACCCGAGCACGTTCTGGCTTCCACTGCGCCAGTCGTCGCATCCGGTACGTCGTTGAAAACGCATCAGCGAACCACGAATTCTATTCTGGTTGCAGCGCAGCCGGAGCCAACGGTGGCTCACGCGATAGACCGAAAAGATGATGCAGTTAAGGATACTCCGAAAATGGATGCTCAACCATCAGAAGAGAATACGAAAGTTGCGGATCCGAATTCTGCTCCAACTCCCGGACTTAATCCGCCCATAAACGAGATGGCGGAGAATCCGACGGATGCTCACCGATATTCCTTATTCATTTCCGGAGGCATGCCGGTATCCCATTCTTCAGCATCATTCGGAGACGTTCTCATCGGAGCTGCCGGCTTTCGGTACAAGCTTTCTTCTGTTTCATCGCTTGTTGTAGAATTGCATCGTAATGTATTTCTAAAGAATTATACTACAAACAGGTTCACATCTCGCGATACTTCCCTCGAAGTTGGTAGTCAAACTTACCATAACACGATCGGGCGAGTGACTTCAGTCTCGGGAGAATCGGTTGATCCTGTATTTGCTCTAGGTGCGGGATACCGATATGCGTTTGCACAATTAGGATCGTTCACTCCATTTGCCGAAGTTGTAGTCGGCGGAAGCACCGTCGGAGCACTTGCTTCGGAAGTTGCCGGCATCGGATATTCAGCTTCCGCACCAATAAACATCGATCTATCCATGCGAACCGATCAACTCTTCTCCCGGAGTTCTTCACCTCTGGCGAGTTTCAGCATGAATATCGGATTGAACTACGCCTGGTAATTGTGTAGGCCCATTCATGTACTTTCTTCTCGATCTGCCTAATCCCAAAGGCTGAGAGGCAGATTCCCGTCCCGAACAGAATCCCTCGCAACCGCCTTCGATTATTCGCTGTTTACATGCCCAATGTCAAAGAAATGGAAGCATGCAATAGTGATCGGCGCATCCGGCGGCATCGGCGAAGCACTGGTCTATGAACTTGCCAAAGAAGGTGTATCTGTGGGTTTAGTGGCTCGCAGAGGTTCCGAACTCGAGAGAGTTGCGCTTAAGGCCAGGACGATTTCGGGACCATCCACGACCCACAATCATCAGCCGGCTCCGAAGTTCATTCCTTTCATTCACGATGTTACCAACTACTCCGAAGTGCCTGCTCTCCTGCAGGAAATAACGAAGCAATTGGGCGGACTCGATCTCGTCATCTACAATTCCGGCATTATGCCTCCCATCGCCAAAGACGAGTATAATTTTGCCAAGGATAAATCCATTATCGAAGTAAATCTTCTCGGAGCCTTCGCCTGGCTCAATGAGGCAGCAATGAGATTTCAGAATGCTGAGTGCGGGACGATCGTCGGTATATCGAGTATTGCAGGTGAGCGCGGAAGAAGAGGAATGCCTGCCTATATGACATCGAAAGCTGCTCTGTCAACCTATTTGGAATCGCTTCGCAATAGATTGTCGCAGCACGGAGTAAAAGTCGTAACGATCAAACCCGGTGTGATCGATACGGCGATGGCGAAGGATTCGCCGAACAAACTTTGGCTTTACAGCCCTGAAGATGCTGCTCACGAGATTATTGGTGCGGCCCGCCGCGGAGTCACGGTAAAATATGTGCCATGGAAATGGCGCATGATCAGTTTTATTCTGCACTCGCTTCCATCGTTCATATTCCGGAGGCTGTCGTTTTAATGTCAGTTCTTCCCATCGATCATTTAGAGAAGATTGAAGGCTGGGGCGGCGCAGTTTCCAGCTTCGGATATGTGTATAGGCCTGCTACGGTCGAAGGCTTGCGAGAAGTATTTGAATTGGCACGCAGATCGAATCGCAACATCACCTTCCGAGGCTCGGGCAGAAGTTACGGTGATGCAGCACTTGGCGCAGAGAATATCGTCCTCGATACTTCCCGAATGAATCGCATACTTTCCTGGGATCCGAATTCCGGTATCATCACCATGGAGCCGGGAGTAACGATCGAACAACTCTGGCAATATATCATTGAAGATGGATGGTGGCCACCGGTTGTTTCCGGTACGATGTATCCGACTGTTGGCGGATGTTTGGGAATGAATATTCACGGCAAGAATAATTTCAAGGCAGGACCGATCGGAGAGCACGTTCTGAGTTTTGACATCATGCTTCCCAGTGGCGAAATAAAGACTGCAACGCCCGACTCCGAATCCGAACTCTTTTATAGCGCCATTAGCGGCTTCGGAATGTTCGGAGTCTTCACGAGTATCACGATGCAGATGAAGAAGGTCTATTCCGGCTTGCTGCATGTTAAAGCCTGGACGACGAAAAATCTTCACGAGCTTTTCGAGATCTACCAACAGCATATTCCGGGTAGCGATTACCTTGTCGGATGGGTGGATTGTATCTCTTCGGATGAAAAACTCGGGCGCTCGATCGTTCATCAGGCAAATTATTTCAAGCCCGGAGAAGATCAGAATCCAGCGCAAAGCTTGCGCGTATCCAATCAGTCACTTCCGAATACGATCCTCGGAATTTTCCCGAAATCGTTTGTATGGATGCTGCTTCGCCCTTTCACCAATAACGCAGGGATGAAGTTCATCAATTGGCTACGGGTATTTGTGAGCAGACTGCCGGTTGTAGGCAAGCCTGTGTATGAACAGTCGCATGCGGAGTTCGCTTTCTTGCTGGACTATGTTCCGGGTTGGAAGAAGTCCTACGGGCAGGGCGGGCTGATTCAGTATCAATCCTTCATTCCGAAGGAATCAGCGGAGAAAGTTTTTCGAAAGCAGATCGAAATGTGCCAGGAAGCCGGATTACCGCCATACCTCGGAGTCTTCAAGCAACATAAGCCCGACAAGTTTCTCTTCACTCATTCCGTCGATGGATTTTCTCTTGCCTTAGACTTCAAGGTCACGGAAAAGAACCGGGAAAAGCTCTGGTCGTTGTGCGCGAAGATGAATGATGTCGTTCTGGCTAACGGCGGAAGATTCTATTTTGCCAAGGATGCAACTCTACGGCCTCAGGATTTTAAAGCCTTTCTCGGAGAAGAGACACTGAAGAAGTTTGCAGAGCTAAAGAAGAGATACGACCCGGAAAATATTCTTCAGACCGATCTATCCCGACGTCTCGTCCTTTAAAATTAAAAGGCAGGCATCTCTGCCTGCCCCTCTGTTCAGAACAAATCGATCCGGTCGGATCAGAGTTTTACCTTGGCGATGTTCTCCTTCACATCGTCGGAGCTTTTCTTCAATGCTGCAGCTTCGGAATCGGTGAGCTTGATCTCGATGATCTTCTCCATACCGTTCTTGCCGAGCTTTACCGGTACTCCGACGACCGTATCCTTCAATCCATACTCTCCTTCGAGCCAAACCGAACAGGGAAGGATGCGCTTCTTATTTCGAACGATCGATTCGACCATCTGCGCTGCGCTTGAGCCCGGAGCGTAATAGGCGCTGCCGGTCTTGAGGAAGTTCACGATCTCGATACCGCCATCGCGTGTGCGCTGCAGGATCTGCTCGAGGCGATCGGCAGGGATCAACTCCGGAAGGGGAATGCCTGCAACGGTTGAGTATCTTGCCAGCGGCACCATCGAATCACCATGGCCACCAAGAACAAATGCCGTTACATCTTGAACGGAAACGTCAAGCTCCATGGCGATAAAGCTGCGGAATCGTGCAGAGTCCAGAACACCGGCCATTCCGATGACGCGGTTGCGAGGAAGTCCCGTTTTCTTGAGCGCGACATAAGTCATCACATCGAGCGGATTCGAAACGATAATGAAGATCGCATTCGGGCTCTGCTTGAATGCTGCTTCGGCGCATCCGCCGACGATCTCGGCATTCTTTGAAAGCAGATCGTCACGGCTCATGCCTGGCTTGCGCGCAAGGCCGGCAGTGATGACAACGATATCCGATCCTTCAGTAGGCTCGTAACTATTTGTTCCGGTAAGACGGGTGTCGGTCCCGTGGACAGGAGCGGATTCGAACATATCCAATGCTTTTCCCTGCGGAATACCATCGACGACATCGACGAGGACAACATGTTCGCACAATTCTTTATCAGCGATTCGCTGGGCAACGGTTGCGCCGACATTGCCGGCACCAATAACGGTAATTTTCATGATAGTAGGTAATATTGTAAGTACAATAAAAAGGTGGAAGTAAAAGCGCCGGAATAAACGAAGATCGAAGCGGGGAGGTTCAATGAGAAAGCAGAAAGAAATCCGGAGTTGTTATGCTCCGTACTTCGTACGCTTGCTGCACATAAGGCCGTAGGCATCGATGCAATGCGTGCAGGGCTCGGGGACTTCGGCATGACGGTGCTTGTTGCGAAACTCGCGGACGACGGCAGAGCGATAGATATCGAGAATATTCTCTTCCATCACATTTCCGAACCGAACCGGAGTGCCTTGCTTGGTCTCACCGAATAATTCGAACGGTGTGCTTTCAGCAAGGAAATCGCAGGGCGAAACGTTGCCGTGGCAATCGATATACACTGCTTCGACGATAGAGCATCCCATCGGCTCCGGCGTCAGGCGCGGAATGTAGATCGTCATGCCAAGGCGCTCCACACGAGCGATCGCTTCCTTGAAGATCTGTTCGGCCTCAGGATTTCCTGTCTTCGAATACAGGTACATGTTATGGAATTGCGGTGTGAACGAGAGCAGATTGTTCACATAGATCGTGTTGATCCCCATGTTGTGGACGAAGTCAACATAATCGGGAAGCTCGGCGATATTATTGCGATGAGCGACGAAGACGACTCCGACGCGCGCCTTCCACGGAAGCGCCACAGCTTTCTGAAGTGTCTCGATGATCTTCTCGAACTGGGCTCCGGTCTTAAAGCGCTCGACGGTATCCTTGTTCATTCCATCAAGCGATATCGTCAGTTCGGAGATCGGATAGGTTGCAAGTTTCGCAAGCTTCTCATCGTCGAGAAGCATGGTGTTTGAATGAATCGGAAATTCAATTTTCGGATTGATCTTCAGCACGAGATCCATCATATCGAAGAGCCTCTTATGAAGCAGTTCTTCGAATGTGGAGAACTGGAAGTATTCGGCATGCTCGACTGCCGGCTTGATACGATCCAGCAGTTTCACGAACAGATCCCAATTCATGATATTGGTCTTCGCATCCGGTATTTCCTTGCCGTAGTTGGTGATGAAGCAATGCTCGCAGGCAAGGTTACATGCTGTAACGGTTTGGACGATAATGTGCACCGGATACTCCATGACCCAATGGCGGACTCCACGACCTACTTTTTGAGGAAGCTCCCGGACCGATGTGTTGCTGATCTTATTGACTAAGAGCGGTAAGTCAATGTTCATGTGCGAAATATTCGTGAAATAGTCGTGTATTGCAGGAAAATACCTAACAAGAAGGAGGCCGGATTCATTCCGATTTACAGGCTTTCAGGCAGTCGCGGAGGCTTACTGCTATGGGAAAAACTCGGTTCGTGATCGCTTCACACGATAGCTTAATCGCCGACTCCGACTTCCATATCGTCGGTCAGATCGTCTTTTGCATTCGTGATGATCCAGGTCGCTTTTTCGAAATCGTAGGGCTCGACGAAAATGCCGACGCCATTGGCAAGGTCAAGAGAGGGGAGCATATTATCGGAATCGCTTGACTGCAAGAACGACTCGATTCCGGCTTCTGAAAGTTTCTGTTTGATAACTTCAGCCTCGAAATCGGAATTCATTGTTGTTAAAAGTTGTAACCCTTGCATAATTGTAGACGTGAGATTGAATTGATGCTATATTAAAGGAAATTTCTCATGTACTTGTTCCCAGATTGCACGAACTATGGCCGGTATTTTCGGATGTTTTAACGATAACGATCATGCGAAAAACAAGATGCATTGTTCCAGAATGGAGCGGAGCTCTGTCGCAGGATTTTCGCATACTTCCGAAATCAGCACTTCGGCCGATGGTGCTCTTTGTTTCGGATATGCGACGCGGCATACGAGTCCGGATTGTGCGATCTATTCAAGTGAGGATTCCGGCGAGATTGTTCTGATCTGCGGCGAGCTGTTCCTGCCATCGGGAGAAGAATTATCCTACAAGAATTTTGCATCGGAATTCTTGCCGAAATACAAAAAAAACGGCAAGAATTGTTTTCTTGACTGCGACGGCTCTTACACTCTGGCGATCTACGATGCTCGCGCTAAGCAATTGCAGCTAATCTCCGATCCATTCGGAAATTTCGCATTGCACTATGCGATCACTGAAGCTGGCTTTCTTTTTTCATCGCAGCAACTTGGGATCGCAGAAGCATTGGGAAGGAAAGAATTTTCCGAGGAGTCGCTTCTCGAGTATTTGGCGCTCGGTCAGCAGTTAGAAGGCAGGACATTCTATAAGAATATCGTTCGGCTTCCTCCCGGTTCGATCCTTTCGATCGATCGTTCAGGTTCTGCCGTATTGGAGTCCTATTACTCTCCTACCTATGAAGCTTCAGACAATACGACCAATGAACTTCGCAGTATCGAAGAATCGCTTTTGCATGCGCTCGATATCCGAATTCACAGATCCGGTATCGCCTTCGGATTAAGCGGGGGACTCGATTCTCGCATCAGCCTTGCAGCACTTAAAAAGCTGGGGAAAACAAATAGCGTCACCGCTCTCACCCACGGCCTTCGAAGCAGCTATGACATGCGGATCGCAAGGAGACTTGCTTCGAAATATTCGATGAATCATCATCAGATATTTTTCGACGATGAGTTCTTCAAAGAACTTCCCGGGCACTGGAAGGAGATCACTCGTCTCAGCGAAGGCGGGCTTGGGATCGAAAGCACGTATGCGCTGGCTTCATGGCAGAGGCAATCGAAGATGTTTGGCATCTCGATGGAAAGTCATGGAGGGCCGCTCTATCGAAGGCAGATCTTGAAAGCGAGAGAGAACACGCTGCAGCAAGCAAAAGATTTTCCTGAAGCGCTCTTTAAATATGTATCGATGGCGCTGCTAAATTCCGGTTTCTTAAATGATGGTATTGCTGAGGAGGCAAGAAGAAGAGGGATGACTTCGATTGAAGAATATTTTTCTTCTTTTCCGGCTGCGATGAACGCAGGCGATAAGATCGATCGGTACTACATCGAGCAAATGTCGGCCAATAAATACGCGCTATCGGCGAATGCGCAGATAAACTATATCGGACTCTCACATCCGCTCCTGGCGCCTAAGCCACTGAGTGCTGCTCGGAGGATCAGCGAATCCGAGCGTAAGCGCAACGTAATCTATCGCTACTTGCTGAACCAGTTTGCTCCGGAATTGAAATATGTAACCGTCGATAATTCCGGGTTTCCTGTTCCGTATATTGGCTATCGAGCATTGCGGTATGGGCCGCCGGTCCTCGAGAAGTTCTTGTTCAAGCTGCCCAAGACCTTTCACAAATATTCATTGCGTCGGCCTGCCATCATTCATCGCCTGGTTGCACGAAAGAATCTTCCGGCTTTGCGAAAACTACTCATTGAAGGAGATTCGCGAACCGATGCGATCTTTGATCGAAGCAAAATCGAATCGGCACTTTCCGATTTCGAAACGGGCAGGAAGGATAACTATGCTTCTCTTATTCAGGCAGCGAATGTTCGGCTGCTGGTTGAACTCTTTGCGTAGCGCCGATAACATGGGCATTGTAGCCGATGCTGCGGAGATGATTGACGAGGGTATTCGTAAATCCATGCATCACAAAAATATTTTCCGCTTCCGTCGCTTTGATCGCCGCCAACAGTCCTTCCCAATCGGCATGATCGCTTAATGCAAAACCTCTGTCGTGGATCTTGCTATGCAGGCCGCCTTTCGACATCCAACCCGAAGCAAAGGCGCTGGCAACGGCTCCGAATTTTTTCTCTGCATCGACGCGTGCAAATTGCGGCGGGGCGATGATTAGCGGTCGCTTCTCTCTGATCTCTGCAATCGTTGTTTCATTGAAGGGAAGAATTTCAGGAAATGAAATTCCTGCAGCTTTATAGGCAGGTAAGAATTTCTCAACAGTCGGATAGACCATGATCGGGCCGATTCCCGGATCAAGGCCGGCCAGCACGCGCTGTGCTTTGCCAAGCGAGTAGGCGCCGATCAGGCTCGTAGTGCCCCAAAGCGAATTCATCTGCCACCAGTCATTGATCTGATTGAAGATCTCCGTCTGCGCCTTCCACTTATAATGCGGTTTGGCGAATGTCGATTCGGTGATGAACGTATGGCATTTCACATGCTCGAAGGTTTCGCATGTTGCATCCGGCTCGAGCTTATAATCTCCGCTAACGACCCAAATTTCCCCGTGATACTCGATCCGCACCTGCGTCGAGCCGAGAATATGTCCGGCAGGATGAAGGCTGACCTTAACTCCTCGGATCTCGATCTCCTCGCCGAACTCCAGCGACTCGACTTTCGCGCGCAAGCCGACGCGTTGCTGAACCAACGGTTTACCCGAACGAGATGTGAGATAGGCATCGGAGCCAGGTTTGGCATGATCGGTATGAGCATGGGTAATGATTGCACGGCGTACCGGAGCCTGCGGATCGATATAGAAATCGCCTGCAGAGCAATAGAGACCCGATGGAGTTAATTCGATAAGCACTGTAGTACAATGCAAACGGCATGGAAATCGTTTTCGCTCTTCTAATATTCGATCGTCCTATGGTGAATGACCATCCACGAAGGATCTACCACCGGCTTCTCGATGCAGACCGTCCAATTCCCTTGAGAGTCGTACTGGTAGGAGTACCCGATGGACCGCAGTTTATTGGAAGCATCTCGCTCCGGAAGGGTCTGCTCCTGGACGGTTATTTTTTCGCCTGCCTGATTGAATGCAGTAACGACATACTTTGTATACTGCGGCTCGACGAGATTGGCCTCCTTGGATTTGACGATATTGCCGGTCGAATCGAAATAGTAAGTATTATCGGCAACGCCATTATTGGAATCCCGCAGGATAAGAAGCGAACCATGGTGATCAAAATAGCAGTATGCTCGCTGTGTATGGGCTACTCCGAAAGGGTAATCGACATGCAATGTCTGAAGTGCATAAGTACCATCTTTCGCAGTTTTTTTCCCGAAGACCCAAGTAGCAACTCCACTCGCGGATGAATCCTCAAGCAGGGGGATTCCGTCCTTATCCCATCGAACACTGAGGTGGCTGCGGCTTGTGCCATAACTACCACTCGAGAAGAAGGTTACGTCTTTCCACCGGCTTTGAGCATCATAGTCCCAAGTCATTCTGTAATTGCTGTAGTTACCGATCGATACGCTCGAGAGCACATTGCCCTTGCTATCATAGGAGTAATAGTAATGATCGCCTTGAAACATTGAAGTATCGAAATGCTCGATCAAATTTCCCAGCGAATCGAACACGAGCTGCTGCATCCGCGGGGGAAGGTCGGGCGGAGGAGGGATACTCGCATCCGAAGAATCAGTCGAAGTACTAATTCTTAAAGTCGAATCGATGGAATAGACTTTCCGGGGTTTGCCATGGAGTTCGAAATCACGGAGCTTATTCGGCGGAGTTTGGTAGATGCTGATCGTGCCGCCACCGACGTATTTACAGAAGTTCGAGAGCCAGGTCTGTGCTTCGGCTGAGCAGTAGCTGCTGAGCAGCGCTGCGATCACGGCAAGTGATTTCATGAATGATCTCGTAACAAGTCGGCGTGGCGGGATTTGAACCCACGGCCCCTACTACCCCAAAGTAGTGCGCTACCAGGCTGCGCCACACGCCGATTTTTTTTCGTGCGGGGGAAAACAGGACGCCGATGTCCTTAGTTCAATATGAGCAATTTGAAGCGATATTTCCGGTGTGACCAAACATCTTCCGACCATCGAAAGTACGGAAACCAACTCATCTTTCTGATTTCCGGTATCTGGCATCTTATCCGATTTCAGGGGCCGGTAAGAATTCTTCCGCTCAGCTTCGGACCGACTTATCCCGAAGTTATCAACTGCCTATTCTCATCGGAAGAAATTGAATATTGCCTAATTGGTCAGAAAAATCGATTAACATTCTTCAAAATCTTCGGAAATAGCCCAATTTTGAGGATAATTATTCCATTTTTCCCCACCGTTCTTATCAAGATTCTCCGTATATTTGCATTGTTAAGATGTGCATAAAATGTGAAACGGGCAGATAGGGGTGGGTGTTTTATATATTGAACAATACGCACAATGAACCTATACGACGATTACGACCCTTTTGAAGGCGATGACGAGCTTCCCGGCAAGAACGATAAGGAAGAAAACGAGACTCGCCGCAAATATTTCGAGGAAGAGCTGATCCGCTACCGCGAAGAGAAACGGTCTTCTAATCGCGACTTCACTCCCAGAGAACCAAAGCAGCGCGCATTCCTTAATCCCGAAATTCTAGAAGCTCTCGTCGATTATTGCATCGAAAACGATAAATTCGAAGAAGCCCTGCATTTTGCGAAGCTTCTGACTGAGCATGCACCTTTTTCCGCCGAAGCATGGCATCGCCGCGGAATGCTCGAAGCCCATCACTCGGAGTTCGATGATGCGCTGGCTTCGTATGAGCGCGGATTATCGCTCGATCCGACCGATGCCGAACTGCTTGTTAATTACGGAATCGTTCTCGAATCCTTAGGCCGCACCGAAGAGGCTCTTCAGATCTTCGATCGTGCCCTTACGACCGATCCGGCAAACGACGATGCGCTTTTCAGCAAAGGTATTTGCTTTGAAAAGGCCGAACGCTTCCACGATGCGATCTCCATCTTCCGCTATCTTGCCGGCAAGGAAGAATTTGCCAAAGAAGCGCTCTATGAGCTTGGATTTTGCTACGATTCCATCGAAGATTTTAATAAGGCACTCGAAGCCTACGAACAGCATCTCGATCTCGATCCCTATAACCATAACGGCTGGTACAATCACGGAATCGTTTACAACCGGATGGGTATGTTCAACAAGGCGATCTCAAGTTATGAGATGGCGTTGGCGATCAAGGAAAAATTTGCCGCTGCCTGGTACAATCGTGGAAATGCCTACGCGAATCTGGGCAAGCTGAACGAAGCGATCGAATCATACAAGGAATGCCTGAAATACGAAGCCGAAGATGTCAGCGCCTGGCATAATCTTGCCAATGCGTACGAGGAGCTCCAGCGTTACCGCGATGCCATCCGGTGTTTTTCGCAGGCCATCAAGTACGATCCAAAGCACTCGGAATCCTACTTCGGCCGTGGCTCCTGCTACGATGCGCTCGATCATCCGCGCAAAGCGCTGGAGGATTACGATGCGGCACTGGCCATCAACAACAAGAACGCCGAGCTATGGTACGCCAAGGCCGATGCCCTCTATAATCTTGGCAAACTAAGCGAAGCGCTTCTTGCCTACAAAATGGTTTTGGAACTTGCTCCTAAGGATTTCGAAGCGTGGTATGACTATGCCGAAACCCTACTCGATGAGCGCCGCCTTCCCGAAGCCTCCCGCGCCTACGAACAGGCAACCCTCATCGAACCCGAATGGGCCGATGCGCATTACGGACGCGCAAAAGCGCTCTACCTCATGGGCGCATACCTTGAATCCGCCGTTGAACTCCTGATCGCCTTCCGCCTCGACGAAACGAAGAAGAAAAACTTCGAATCCGAGTTCCCGATACTCGGCTCCGAAGAAGCCTTCAAACAGGTCGAGGAAATGGTTAATAGGGAGACGGGGGAAAAGTCTACGGATCTGTAAAAATTGTTGCTGTCGTTCTTCCGAACCCCATTCTCATTCGTCTCAAATGATCGGCCGTCCCTACGGGACTTCGAATTAATAAATGTGGTTATTATTTACCGCCGTTGAAACGGCGGGCTGATGTCGGACGTCCCTTCCCGCCGATGAATCGGCGGGCTAATGTCGGACGTCCGTTCCCGCCGATGAATCGGCGGGCTAATATCGGACGTCCCTTCGGGACTACAATTCGATTGGAATCCTTGTATTTCAGGATTGGATTCTTCGATTCGGAAGGATCGGTGCCTGGAATGGCAATCAACATTCTTCGTCCCGTAGGGACGGCTGACCCTAGCCCGCCGTTTCAACGGCGGGAAGCGATCGCGGGTAACAAATCCCCAACATCAACCAAAGTCCCGTAGGGACGGCCGATCCTCAGGATTCCCGTTATCCCCACACGTATCGTTCATCATATTCGATGTTATGTTTTTTCAAAAAAGAAACATACTCTTCCTGAAACGTCAATCTCTTATGATGCTGCTCCTGATTCTTAATGTACGCAATCGTCCGATCAACCTGCGATACGCTGACGCTGAAAGCTCCGTATGCATCTTGCCACCTAAATGATGATAATTCTGGATACGTCTCTGAAAGCCATTTCGATGAAACACCTTTTATTACCTGTGCAGTCTTTGCAAGGGTAATTGTTGCTGGGAGTAGAAGTAATGCATGACAATGATCGTCATATCCGCCGATCTCGATCGGGACGATGTTCTTGTTCCTGGCAATGCCTCCCATATAGGCCCATAATCTTTCGCGGATTTCCGGTGTAAGACTCTTTTGGCGATGTTTGGTGCTGAAGACGAAATGTTGGTAATTGGAAATATATGTATGTGCCATATTTTTCGGTCGTCGCTTTGGGACTTTTCGGCAAAATTACAAATTTTTTTCCTCGCCGTTACAAATCAAATGCCCCTTCCCGCCGATGAATCGGCGGGCTGATGTCGAATGCCCATCCCCGCCGATGAATTGGCGGGCTGATATCGGACGTCCCTTCGGGACTACAATCGATTACGGATTTGGATATCTGTGAAATTAATATTTGATGCGACCCGATGGCGGAAAAATATCGAATGCGCGTACCCGCCGTTGAAACGGCGGGCTGGTGTCGGTGCCCGTACCCGCCGATGAAACGGCGGGCTGTGTCGGTGCCCGTACCCGCCGATGAATCGGCGGGCTAATGTCGAATGCCCGTACCCGCCGATGAATCGGCGGGCTAATGTCGGACGTCCCTTCGGGACTACAATCGATTTAGACCCTGGTATTCCCGAATTGGATTCTTCGATCCGGAAGGACACTCTGAAATGGAATGGCAATAAACATCTTCGTCCCGTAGGGACGGCTGACCCCAGCCCGCCGTTTCAACGGCGGGACCAAATCCCCAACACCAACCAAAGTCCCGTAGGGACGACCGATCTTTCCCAGGTTCAGACATCAAACAAAAAGCCCTCGGAATTTCCGAGGGCTTTTCAAACTGACTGTTTAAGAGAAAGTTTTATTTCGTAAGATTTCCCAAGTCCTTCTTGCTCGAAGTTGTCTTGACGGTGAAATCTTTGTTCATGCGGATCGTATTCTCATCGACCGGCGGAGTCTGGATCATTTCTTCCTTCGTCACAACGCCGCGGCTCTCTAGGCGAACGACATATTTTGTGTTCGGAGCGAGAACGACAAGATAATTGCCGCTTACGCTGTTAGACACCGAAGAGGTGATCTCCTGATCCCTATTCTCTGCCGAGCGAATGCTGACCTTCACCGAATGCACTCTTCCGGTCTGCTCGGAATGAACAGTACCTCTGAGAAGAACAACAGGCTTAGAGAATTTCACTTCTGCCTGAGATACTCCGGCAAATGTGAAGAATAATCCTGCAACCATGAAAGCGGCAGCAAGCGTGATCTTGGTACTTAATGATTTTGACTGTAATTGAGGAAGTGCAACCGATAAGGTCGCGGGTATATTGTTTTTCATATTTTAATGTTGATTTGCTAACTAACTAATTTGTAAGAACCGGGAAGGGGACTAGCCCTAACCGCTATTTTCCGAGCACGTTAACACCATTTCGCCTGAAAAAATCCTGATATATTGTTAATAAATGATTATTTTCGTTAACTTATTAAATTATAATGAGTTATAGGTAATATTCGAGTGAGGTAGTACTAAATAGCGGTCGACAATCCCATCTCCCTGGGAAATGGGGATTTCTCGTCGGAAGCTTATGGTTCATTATATATGCACAGATTGCTCCTAGGACTTTATCTCCTATTCCTGTTTGCGGGAGTAAGCTTTGGTCAAACACGCTATAGATCATTGAGATCGATAACGCCAGATCCCGGATCAGAATCATTTTTGGCAGTTTTCGGCTCGCGAACATTCAAGCAAGATACTCTTTCACTCGTTCGCGTCGATAGCCTTGGGCATATTTCTTTTCTTTCCGATCTCGATACGATCATTGCGTATCACTCAATCGATATCCTGAGCGACTCTTTGCTTTTGCTAGGATCGGGAATGGCGACGAAAAATAAGCTGACGGCATATGACGTTTACCAGCACAAGTTCAAACCTTTCCTAAATGGGTATGTCATTGCTGCGATCAGCAATGATAGGAAATCCATTGCGTGCATGAAGGATATCTATGCCGTTCGGCCATCGGATATTTATTCTATCAAAGGTACTGCGATCGCTAGCACCGGCAAGGTTTCCGGACCTTTTCAGATCGAAGCTGCATTCGCGAAAAACGGCTTCCGTGGTTTCAGCGATAGTGTTATTACTATACACTCCAAGTTTTCGAAATCTGTGTCCTACGATCACCTGTATCACGCAGTCATCCTTCGTAATGACATGAGCATCTCCGATAGCATTCCCGATGATTTCGGTCATTGGTATATCTCCAGTGCTTCGACGGACCGGGAATTGATATTCTTGAATCGTTGGAATATTTTCACATCAGGACTGAAACCGAATGAAGTTGTCAGATATAATCTTGATACAAAAAAGAAGGATACGGTCTTTTCAGGTCTCTATTTCTTGGAAGTCATGGCAATTCCTCACCCGGATTATTATTTACTGAACGGATTGACAGAAAAGGAATTGAATGACCAATATGAAGCACGTAGACAGGAAGCGAAGCGCACTTATGTGGAGGGGACAGAAGGAGACGATACTCCATTTCAGCCACGAGGGTATTGGATGATCGGTAACAGCAAATCCAAGGACGTGAAGAAACTCGGCTATGCGGAGTACTGGCCGACTGTAAGCTCCAGCGGAAGATTTATCCTGTTTTCCAGATACAGCGATCATGAATCCGAGATGAAAGTAGTATCGGTTCAGGCTGTGAGCAGGTAGATCGTCTCTTCTAAGTACTTATTTACCAATGTCTTAGCTTTGAGGGCTATTTCCGGCACGTGGAAATTTTCCAGGATTTATGCGGCCTGCCGCCCGATCATTCTCCAAAACTCACGGTTCTGAAAATTTTATTTTATTATTTTCTAATAAGTTATAAATAATTCGGCCTAACTATCGAAATATATATAATGGATCGGCGGTTTTTTGTCGTATTTTTGTATTCACTGATTCAAAGGCAACACCTATTATTGCGCTTTATCCTTCTCCTGAGATTTCCCAATTGATGGTAGTTGAATGATGGCATTCAAGCAGCTTTGGCCTCTTCCAGAGCATCCGCCGAATCCGTAAATCCGACGAATCCGAGTTCAGAAGGCGCTTTCTGAAACGCAAAGGCTCACTGTTCGTATATTTGCATGAAAAACTATCCTAAAGAAAGAGAGTTTTTCATGCCAAAAACAACAGTATCCCGCCTTTCGAAGTCCGAATCCAACGGTATCATCAATCTCGCAGCCAAATTCCCTTATGGAGAAGGCATCACATACGATGACGTTTTACTGATTCCGGGCTACTCCGAAGTTCTTCCGCGCGACGTCGATCTCTCGACGCAGTTTACACGCAATATCCGACTTTCCGCACCGTTCGTTTCAAGCGCAATGGATACGGTTACGGAATCTGCCATGGCAATTGCGATCGCCAGAGAAGGTGGCATCGGAATGATCCATAAGAATCTGACGATTGCCAGGCAAGCCGAAGAAGTCGACCGTGTTAAGCGATCGGAAAGCGGAATGATCCAATCGCCGATAACGCTCACTGCCGATCGGCCTCTGCGCGACGCGCTGGGACTTATGGAAAAATATTCCATTTCCGGAATTCCTGTCGTTAATAAGGATGGATTTCTCGTCGGTATGCTGACCAATCGCGATACGCGATTCGAATCGAATTTCGGCCAGCCGATCGAGCGTATCATGACGAAGCGCGATCTCGTCACAGCACCGCTCGGTACGACGCTGGAGAAAGCGGAGGAGATCCTGCAATACAATAAGATCGAAAAACTTCCTGTCGTCGATAAGGCCGGCAAGTTGAAAGGCCTGATTACATTCAAGGATATCCAAAAGAAGAAGCGTCATCCGAATGCTGCAAAGGATTCGCGGGGAAGGCTTGTCTGCGGCGCAGCAGTGGGCATCTCCGCCGATACGCTGCAGCGAGTTGAAGCACTGGTTGCAGCTTCAGTCGATGTCATCTCTATCGATACGGCGCATGGCCATAGCCGCGGAGTTATCGAAATGGTGAAGAAGATCAAGAAGCAGTTCAAGGATCTCGAAGTCATTGCCGGAAATATTGCAACAGGTGATGCTGCAAAGGCTTTGATCGAAGCTGGAGCCGATGCTGTGAAGGTCGGAGTCGGGCCGGGTTCGATCTGTACAACACGAATCGTTGCCGGAGTGGGAGTGCCGCAGTTAACGGCAATCATGGAAGTTGCATCCTACGCAGCGAAGAAGAATATTCCGATCATTGCCGATGGCGGCATCAAGCAGACCGGAGATATTCCGAAAGCCTTTGCTGCCGGAGCTTCCACAGTGATGATCGGCAATCTCTTTGCCGGAACGGAAGAATCTCCCGGCGAGAAAATTTTCCTCGATGGAAGAGCATACAAGACGTATCGCGGAATGGGATCGCTTTCGGCAATGGCCCAGGGCTCGGCCGATAGGTATTTCCAGGATGTGGAAGAAGGACTTTCGAAATTAGTCCCGGAAGGCATCGAAGGCCGGGTGCCATTCAAGGGACCTCTCTCAGAAGTAGTCTATCAAATGACGGGCGGCCTCAGGTCAGCAATGGGATACACCGGTTCTGCCACGATCAAAGAACTCCAGATGAAAGGCAAGTTCGTCCGCATCTCCTCCGCCAGCTTACGTGAATCGCATCCTCACGATGTAACGATAACAAAGGAATCGCCGAATTATCATTTGTAGGGGGGAGTTGGTAGTTTGGGAGTTGGTAGTTTGGGAGTTGGTAGTTTGGGAG
>JAUZOQ010000007.1 GCA_030706385.1 Bacteroidota bacterium
GGATCCGGAAAGCTCTCGGAGCGACACGGGCGAGCATTACTTCACAGTTCCTTACGGAGTCAACCGTACTCTGCCTTATTGGTGGAATTATCGGCATCATCCTGGGAATTGCGTTTGGTAACATCGTAGCGATCTTCATGCATGCATCGGTCTATATACCGTATCTGTGGGTTGTCATAGGATTGCTTGTCTGTACTTTTGTGGGAATCGTCTTTGGCCTCTACCCGGCAATCAAAGCGGCAAAAATGGATCCGATCGACGCGCTGCGTTTCGAATAGTCGGGATTGCTTTCAGTATCCTTTCCCGTTAGCAATACAAGGATGTCTACTCCAAGATCATTTTGGATCTCGCTTTTTTTTCTTATGATATGCATAAGCGATTCTGCGTATGCTCAATGGAAAAAGATCTCTCAGTTCCGGGATCAGGTCACAACTATTTATTTCCTCGACCAGATCGGACATTCTGAAATTGGATATCTTGGCCTTTATAACGGTGAACTTTGGCGCAGCCAGGATGCCGGAAACTCCTGGCAGCAGGTTTTTACCGATCCCTTCGCTTTGATGATATCCGACATAACCTTTAAGGATAGCTTAACTGGCTGGTTCGTGAACTTCACAGGAGGCAGGGCGGGAATTGCGTATATCTATCAAACTACCGATGCCGGGAATACCTGGCAGCAAACAACGACGAGTGGAAGCCTCTTCTCATCAATCTATTGCCAGCCGCAATCGAAGATGTTGTTTTATTCCGAGTGGAGCACTGGCGGGTTTTTCTCCACGGACGATGGGATAAGTTGGACGCAGTTCTCGAACCGTACACCACTGAACGGCTATGCATTTACCGATCAACTTGATGGAATCGTAAGTTTTGCCGGAGTCAGTTCATCGACCGTGCTAACTACGACGACGGGCGGAAGTTCTTGGCAGCTACAAACGATTATTCCATCGGCATGCTGGCAGCCCGCTGCAAAACCCGGCACAGCGACATTCTTCATGTTTAGTGAGTACACTCATAGTCTCACACGCTCCGATGATCTCGGGCAGTCATGGAATACGGTCAGTACCTTAGATGTGCCGATCGGAGGCAGAGGTGGTTTGGAATTTACCGGCTGCCTGCGCATAAATAGCTGCGGAGAATTTTTCACTCAATCGACGAGCACCGGATTCTTTTCTTCTTCCGATGAAGGAATATCCTGGCAATCCATTGCAGGCCCATCCAACGAAGCGGATACGCGGTTTTGGATCAATGGTAAAAATGTTTTCGCCGGAGATTTCAAAGGCGGACTCTGGATGTATCGGAGTAAGCCTTCGATCCTGACCACTCAGACAGGAGTAACCGATCTCCTTTCTCAGGATTGCTCCGGAATCGACACCCTCATTCTTCTGAATGTTTTGACTGAATGCGCTCAGGAAGTCGACTCGATCGCCGTCGTATCGCTAAATGGGAGTTCGGCATTTTCTCTTGGCACGGAAGGTGTTATCCCTAGATCATTCCTCAAGCGGGATTCAGTTCTGGTCATGTATCGGCCGGTGGGACTTAGCAATGACACAGCCACACTGTTTCTTCGATTCTTTTTTGGCGGTATTGAAACCGATACCATTTTGAGTTTCTTGGGGACGTCTCGAGTTCAATCGCCTTTCGCTCCTGAGTTAAGCTATGATCTTGGTGCAAGGCAAGCTCTGGTGCAGCCTGGAAAAGATACCACTGTTAATTTTTCGCTATCGGCCGACGTTCCAGCCGCATCGGCATTCGATTCTCTTTCGTTCGATCTCGGATTCACTCCCGATATGCTGAAACTCGACGACACGAAAGCTGCAACGGGTTGGAATATTACAGCTACTGAACTGCGCCCGGGAGTATGGAATTTTCACTTTTACAATCCGTTGCATCTCGGAATTACGGCGAATCAAGCACTTGCTTTTTTCCACTTTTCATCGTACTTGAATCGAGATTCGATATCGCAAGTCACCGTGAGCTCGGGGCAGGTGTTTTACGACCCGAAGCGTCCGAAAGGCTGCCCAATTGAATCATTTCCGCAGGATGATAGCATAGCTATCGCTGCAGCGGATATCTGCGGAGATTCCAGCCTTCGACAGTTTCTCTTGACAGGCAAAGCGGTGACCCGGATCGTTTCGATCCGACCTAATCCTGCTTCAAGCGAGATCGAAGTTGAAGTAGAATCCCCCACAATGCAAAACGCTGAGGTTCTGATCTATGATGAACTGGGAATCCGGCAATTCGGGAAAAACTATACCTTGCAAGGAAAAACGAGACTTGATCTATCAACAGGATCACTTGCTGCGGGAAAATATCACTTGATCATCAGATCGATGAGAGGATCGGTAACTTCAGAGTTTATCAAGATCAATTAACTTTCTGTCGAATCCCACCTGCAAAACTCGTAGATTTGCCGAAGATGCAACTTGCCACAAAATTACGAACACGGCTTCTTCTCATCCTCTCCGGAGTACTATTTGCCATTTCATTTCCTCCGTTCGGACTCTTGGGAGGTTTCGCAGCATTCCTCGCCATCGTTCCGCTTCTCGTTGCTCTGGAAGACACAACGAGGCTTCGCAATGCCTTTACCCGCGGCTATCTTGCAATGTTTGTCTTGACCTTAGCCGCTACCTATTGGGTCGGAGGGTGGAAAGGCGAGGGAAGTGTCGATCCGTTTCTGATGGTGGCAGGGATTGCCCTGGATTTTATTCATCCGATCTTTCTCATTGTTCCGGTCTTGCTCTACGACGTCACTCGCCGGAGGTTCGGACGGATCGCTGCACTCGTCGCATTACCAATCTACTGGATCGGTTTTGAGTATTGGCATTCAACCGGCGATTTCGCATTTCCATGGTTATCGCTCTACAATACACAAACCTATAATACGGCCTATATTCAATTTATTGAATTTACCGGAAGCTATGGACTTTCGCTCGTCATTCTGATCGTCAATATTCTCCTTTATGTAACGATCAGATTCAATGTAATCTTTGGCAAGCCCGTTGCCACAGCTGCTGCAATGACGGGAATGAAGAAACATGCGAAGGCGATTTGCCTATCTGTGGTTGGAATGCTCATTCTTCTTCCATATCTCTATGGCATCTGGGCTCTTTCCGGGATACCGACGACGGAGCCCAAATCCTATCCGCGATGGATCGGTGTGACGATCATCCAACCGAATATTAATCCATGGGATAAATGGTCGACCGGAACACAGGCGATAACCGATTCGATGGAGCGAGCAACACGATCGGCACTGAGAGATAGCTCGATCAGGAGTGACTTAATTCTGTGGCCCGAAACTGCCATTACCTATCCCATCACCCTTCCCTGGAGGAAGAACGATCTGCGTGATCTTTATCACTTTGTCGATCAGATCGGAAAACCAATATTGACAGGCATTCCCGATAGGGAAGAGTATTTCAAGGGGAAAGACTCGATTCCTGATGATGCAAAAAAATCGGGCGACCCATCACTTTTTCATCGTGACTGGAATTCAGCGATGCTCTTCGGAAAAGATCTCTCTGGGAAATTTTATTACCAACGATACCATAAGCAAAAACTCGTTCCGTTCGGTGAAGCCGTGCCTTTTGTTGAAGAACTTCCGTTTCTTGGAGATCTCTTTCAGTGGGGCGTAGGCTTGGGAAGCTGGAATCACGGGCAAGGCTATGATTTTTTTCGTATGCCTTTTGTAGGACAACTACGAACTGCACCGGATACGGCAAAAATATGCACGATGATCTGTTATGAATCCGTGTATCCTTCTTATGTTAGGGAGTTCGTTCGCAGCGGCGCGGAGATCATTGCAGTGATCACGAACGATGGTTGGTACGGAAAAAGCTCGGGGCCATACCAGCATAACCGTTTTGCGATCCTACGAGCGGTTGAGAACAGACGATGGATCATTCGTTCTGCCAATACGGGAATTTCATCCGTCATTGACGATAAGGGAAGAATTGTCGAAGAAAGACCTCTGTTTGAAAGCGCTTCGATCACAAGAAAAATACCACTCTTGAGAGAAGAGACGCTTTACACCAGGCTCGGAGATTTTATTGCTCTTCCCTGCGAATGGGCAAGCGGTGGAATGACCCTGATGTTTATCTTCCTGCGACTTAAGAGAAAAAAGAAATAACGTGTACCAATGAATCCATTCGATTTTGCAATACTTCAGTTTATCAACGTAACCCTTTCGGCACCATGGCTGGATCATGCGATGATATTCCTTACAAATGTGCGCAACTGGGTGCCGGTATATATTGTCGCATTTGCATTCGTCATTTTCAAGTATAAATGGACTGGGGTGAGAATGGTCGTCGCCTGTCTTCTTCTGGTTGGACTTACGGATCTTCTGACCAATAGAATTCTTAAAGAGATCGTTGCGCGTCCGCGCCCCTGTTCCTTGCTTGCCGATCCGAGCGGAGCGTATTCCTGGATCCGAACACCCGATGGAGTCAGGCTTGGTTATAGCTTCCCATCTTCCCATGCTGTAAACAATTTTGCGGGAGTCGTTTTTTTTATTCTCCTGTTTCCGAAGGTGAAGAAATTACTGTGGCTCTTTGTGCCGGCTACGATCGTTGCGCTGACACGGATATATCTCGGATTGCACTATCCATCGGATGTATTCACAGGTATGCTGATCGGAGCCGCCGCAGGTTGGGGATTTGCCAAGCTTTTTGGAGTCGTCGAGAAGAAATACTTCTCACTTTCGAAAATAGAGACTTCGTAACGGGATCGCATCAGATGTAGATTATGAAAAAGATCGTTCTAATTCTTTGTGTTATAGTATTTTCCGTCGGTTCAGGATATGGAAAAAAGGATCCGGCTCCGAAGACGTGGTCGGGGTATCTGATGGATAAGATGTGCTCAAAGCGAATGGTCGGTAAGCATGAGAAAATGGCCAAGCATTCCAAGACCTGTTTGACAGAGGAAACTTGCGCAGCAACCGGCTACGGCATCATGATAGAGAAGAAATTCATACCTTTTGACGAGCAGGGAAACATTCTTGCTGCCAAATACCTGGCAACAGCAAAGAAAGAAAGCGATTTTCAGATCGAAGTGACGGGTAAACTAAGCAAGAACAAGATCATCGTGAAGGAGTTGAAAGAGAAGGATCTTCTCTCAGTAGCAAAGCCTTGAGTTCGCCTCCGGAAGCTATTTATACGCGGCCTTTACGTCGATCGAATATGCCGGAAGCTCCTGAATTGAAATAATCTTTCTTGTTTTGCAATCAATAACAACATACGAAGATTCGGGTAACCCTCCCGTCTCATGATGATGTGCTCCACCTGCTGAAAATTCGCATGCAACATAGGCAAATGCTCCATCGGGAGTGATCGTCACTGCGTGCGGGTTTTGGCTGACGCTATCGATCTCAGTGATCAGCTGATTGGTCGAAGTGCTGATCACATGGATAGAATTCGTGCCCCAGGTTACAACCCATAGCTCCGATCCATCGGGCGAGAGAGCCTCACCCCATGGAAAATTATTGACTGGAATCCTTGCTTTGATCGTATCTTTCACGAGATCGAAGACGACAACTTCATGAGTATTATTACACGTTACGTACAACGTTTTCGAATCGGATGATACGACGACTTTCTGTGGCAGATATTTGCGTACGTACTTCGAGGTTACTGGCACGATGACATCCGCTCCTAGCGGAAGGCATCCCATGACGGAGTCATTCTTTGTATCGATGCGAAGAACGTTATCGGAGCCATGACCGCAGATATAAGCATACTTTCCGTCGGGCGAGACTGCAACACTGAAAGGATCGATGATAAGAGGCGAGGAGATCGTCTTCGACATCGTCATCGAAACCGGATCGAAAACTCCAAACCTGTTTCCAGCATACGATTCATCGGTAACATATCCCTTGCTGCCATCGGGAGTCAGCGCGATCTCCGATGGTACTAAGTTTGACTTGAACTCACCGAGCTGTGAATAGGTGGCGATATCATATTTCCTTATGATTCCGTTCGCACCTGCCATGGCAACAATACATGACTTGAAATCCGGCATCACTTCGATCGCAGCTGGGAGGTAGCCGGTTCCAGCCGAGAGAATGCGTACCAATCGCTTTGTATCGGCATCGACGACACTGAGCATGTTCTCGCTTTGATTAGCGATAAATATCCGCTTCGTAACGTCATCATAGGGCACTTTCCCTTGTGCGCTCTTGGCGCCTTGGTTGATCCAGGTAAAGATCGTAGCCTGATCGGCATCAGAGAGGGGGTTGCGGGCCAGCGGCATCGTAGGTATTATAACGGGCCCTAGATTCGAGTTTGTATTCACATGACCGAAAAGATGGCTCTTGACTGCGGTGAATGGGATCACTTCATTAAAATACACACTGCCCTTTGTCATCGCATCCCAGGACGAAAGCGTGAGATGTGTATTTTGAGGAGTAGGGCCGCTATGGCAATCGCCCCCTAAGCAATTTGCCTGAATGATGCTACTTACGTTCGACGGAAAATTATCTACAACCGTTGGGCCCGTTGAAGTAGTCTTACATGATGAAACGGCGAGACAGAATAATATGAGAAGGGCAATATGGCGCATTAGCGGTGTATGATAAGATTCATGGTCGGGAATTCTGAAGCAACGTTTTGTAGGTCGATGGGGGAGAAAGCTTGCGTGGCTGTCGGGATGGTAACTTTTCCGATAATTGCTCCGAAGGGAACACTCGGGCGGCTGCCTTCGGTGATAGGCTCGATCGTCATCATCACGGTTGTTCTGCCGCTGCGCAGATTGTATACGGGCTGTGTCGAATCTGCCGGATATCTTCCGCCGGGATAGTTGTAATGATTATCTTCCGGTTGTGAATCGGGTGGTTCGGTGCCAAAGCCGGCAGGATTGGTGAACGTTCCGTAATAAATATTGAAAGGTGGAAGTGATTTGGTTGCAGAATCCACTGCCCAGAGGGCATAGTGCCATGGCTCCGGAAGCGTGGGCAAGTTATTTATCCCTGCAGAGGTCTGTGTCTGACTCGTAGCCTTCATAATGTAGAGTTCGAGATCATCGGTTGGCTTTCCGGGAGCATTAGCCAAGGTTATCGAAGCGGTCATATCGGTGAAGCCGTAATTCAGGGCATCAAGATTCGTAGTCTTGAGCGTTACGGTTCCGGTTGACTCTGTTCCGGTAATATCGCCTGCGAGAAACGATGCTCGCGGATCGGAGCCAATCGAATCCGATTTCTCCACCGAGAGAATTGCGTAGGTAGCGAGCTTAAGAGATTCTCCGAGCCTAGAGAGAAGACCTGTCGTATCGAATCCGACGACCGTACCATCGGAGGATATTCGGAATGTCGAGACAAGCTTCTCGACGAAATCTCCATGAAGAACAGGTTGGCCTTTTTGCGAGGTCGATTGCACAGGGAATTCGAGCCACAATGCATAGGATTCGCTTGAGCGAGATGGATAGAGACCGGATATAGTCATCTCAATACCAGGATTCGCCGGAGTGCTCTCAACACTCGTGCTACTACATCCATAGAAGATGCTGAGCATAAACAAACTGAAAACTTTCGCGATGTTCGAATTTTGCATGGAATAAATAGAACGCATAAATCGGCAATATAGATCAATAGACACAAAAACTCGACCAATAAAAACAAAACGCGGCGTTAAGCCGCGTTCTTTTCCCACATTTTTGTGGACCCTAGGAGAGTCGAACTCCTTACCTACTGAATGCAAATCAGTCGCTCTACCAGATGAGCTAAGGGCCCCAGTAAACCTATGTCTTGATAACAAAACTCAAAAAACTAGAGCTTTTAAGCTTTACTATCGTGGGCCTAAGTGGAGTTGAACCACTGACCTCCCGCTTATCAGGCGGACGCTCTAACCAACTGAGCTATAGGCCCCTTGGTAAAAGCTTAAAGCAAACGCTCAAAGCTTAAAACAGGAAGTGCAAAAACGGACAATATCGCGGTACTGTTCCCCTGAACATGCTAAAAGAGAAGAGGATTTGGCATTTGTTGCAAAATATTCTGTAACGATTTTCCTGCAAAGAGTGTATTTTTACCTCACAATATAGACATTTGCAGCGTAAATCCGCTAATATCGCCATCACAAGCTTTCTCAGCCTCAGTCGATCGATGTTGAAGACATCCATGGGATTGTTCATTTTATTGTTCTACAGTTCATCTAATGCCCAACTCTGTTCAACACCAACGATTGGCGAGGGTATTGTTTCGAATTGCGACTACTGTCAATGTTCGCAGGGAATATCACCAATGGAAACGGGCTCTACAGGTATCAGATTTGATTTCGGATCACTCTATCTTGGAGCACCGTATAATGGCTCGTCCCGCTTGCGAAACTCGCCAGACCAGAACGAATCCTTTCTCACAAATCGACTGACGATCTTCTATCGCATATCAAGTTCACCGATCACGCTTTCTTTGGCAGTGCCGTATGTTACCCGGAAGTCTCATGAGCCTTCGAGCGACATTGTCTCCGCTCAGACATTCGAGTCTAACGGCATTGGAGATCTCGTCGCTCAAGTACGATATATTGAAAAGCAGTATATCGATGAATCAATGGTCGCGTATTCGGTTGGAGTGGGCGCAAAGCTTTCGACAGGCCGTTCGGACGTGAAGATCGCCTCGGGTGAGTATCTAAATCCGGATCTCCAGCCGGGCACAGGCACGACGGATATTCTCATCACGGGATCGGGATTCTGGTCATTGGATCGAACGGGCCTCGGTGCCAATATTACGGCCGGGATCGTCACTGGTCGCGGCGCACCCTCATCGGACGGTGGCTATCACAAGTATGGAAACTACTTCAATGGTGAACTGACGGCAAGGTATCGGATCGTACCTGAAGAACTGAGCGAAGCCAATCTTTCTTTGACGCTGGGGCTGGGAGGCGAGACCCGTGCACACGAAACGCTTGGCGGCAGTGAGATTGCAGCTTCCTGCGGTTCAATCATTTATGTAGCGCCCGGGGTAAAGTATATTTTGTCGACTCGAATCTCTGCCGATGCCGTCGTTCAGATTCCGGTTTACCAATATCTCTTTTCGGATCCTGTAAATAGCGAATATCAGTTGGGCGAATCGTACCGTTTCATCGCAGGAATTCAGTATTCTCTATAGCGCTTCACCGATTCTCCTTGGATCAGATTCAGTATGACGCAACACTGTTACAAATTCCAGAGAATTACGAATACTCAGGCATGAAAATTCCGAACAATATGGTAAATGCCCTTGCACTTTTTCTTTCCCTGTTCTCTGCGATCGGCTGTACAAGCAAGAAGGCCGAGGAAGTAAAGTTCTCTTCATCTTCGATGGATCCGGTCGAGATCTCTGCACAGAAGATCAAAGTATTTTCTGCGGAGAAAAATGCGTATATCTGGGTAGAGAGAATATACAAATCAGATGAGGAGTGGAAGAAGCAACTTTCACCGCTTTCCTTAGAAGTAACACGTCAAAAGGGAACAGAGAGGGCATTCTCAGGGAAGTACGCAGATAATCATGCCAAGGGAATATACTCCTGCATTTGTTGTGGCACCGATCTATTCACTTCCGATACGAAATTCGAATCAGGCACCGGATGGCCAAGTTTCTGGCAGCCGATTGCGAAAGAGAATATCAGCACGGCCTCCGATAGCGACTTGGGGTATGAACGGACAGAAGTCATGTGCGCACGCTGCGGAGCTCATTTAGGCCATGTCTTTGACGATGGCCCAAAACCCACGGGACTTCGTTATTGCATGAATTCAGTTGCCCTGAACTTCACTCCAAGCAAATGATCGATCTCAGAAGATTGCATAGGTTAGCCCCAACGCCAGCACTTCTTTGATCTGTGTTCGTGGTGTGACGACGCGATCGTTAATGAGTTGTACGCCAAGGCTCGATACGATGTATTTATTCACCTTCATCGCAAGCACATTATCGGATCGGACGGTGATCACATCCATGGTCTTAAAAGGAGCAAAGAGTTCGAGCTTCGACTTGAAGAGAATGTTGTCGTCAAGAGCGAGTTCAACCTGTGTGACGGATTCAAGACCCCCTTCGATCTTCGATTTTTCGATCTGAGGTGTACTTGGATCGTCGGTATACACATTGTAATGGTTAGTAAACGTTTCTCTTAAGGCAACACCGAGTCTGGTTTGGAAGCTGGCAGCATGTCTATAGCTCATTCCAACAGCTTCCGTTGCAATTGCAGGATCCAGGAATCCCGAGACAGCAGTCTTCGTGCCGGCAACGTCATCGTAGACGAAGCTAGTCGTGAATTGCGATTTGAATGTCACGCTTGCATATGGATCGTAATGTTCACTCATTTTATAGGCAAGGATAGATTCGAGATCGATCTTATCGTCGGTCTTTCGCAAGCCAAGATTTGCGAGCCGGGCCTGGCCGTAGGAGAATTTGTAGTTCGTCGTCCAATTCGTGTTGACTTGCTCGTCAATACTTCTTCCATCGATCAGAAGGTTGTAGGCAAGCGCATTCGCTCCGCCTGCGGCCCAATTGGTGTACGAAACCTGGGAGAGATTCAACGTTGAGATCAGGCTATGCGTCCAGCCATGCTTGATCGTATCCTTATCGTCAGCTTTTTGCTGTGCGAATCCGTCGAGGGGAATAGCGATAGCGACGAATAGAATCGCCGCAACTACATATTTTTTCATTTTGATTGATAGTCTGATTAATAAATTAACGTTTACGCAGCTCATCGCGTATTTCGGTCAGAAGCACTTCTTCTTTCGTAGGTGGTGCAGGGGGAGGCGGAGCAGCTTCTTTTTTCCGATTCATCTTATTGATCGCTTTTACCATTAAGAAGATGCAGAATGCAACGATCAAGAAGGTGATAAGCGTATTAATAAAGACACCGTAACGGATGAGAACTGCAGGCTTATCGCCAATTGCGTCTCTGAGAGTTATGGAGAGTTTACTGAAATCCACGCCATTGAGCACCATGCCAATAGGGGGCATGATGACATCATCGACAAGCGAGGTGACGATTTTTCCGAACGCTGCGCCGATAATAACGCCTACTGCCAGATCGATGACACTACCCTTGGCAGCAAATTCCTTGAATTCTTTTGCGATTGACATAATGGTTGTTCGTTTTGTGAAGCTTAAGATGATTCACAAATATACCACAATATGAAAGGGAAGGATGCTGGGAAAGAGGAAACAGGGAGTCTCGAAAATTACTGCATACGAACAATCTCAACCCGCCGATTCGTTTCCATGTTTTGCGCAGAAGTATTCGGCACGAGCGGATTGTGTGGTCCGTATCCTTGCGTGGAAATACGTGCTGCAGGCACACCGCGGGAGACAAGCCAGACCTTTACCGATTCCGCGCGTTCCTGAGTCAGTGCCATATTCGTATTGAAATCGCCCGAGTCATCGCTGTAGACTCTGATCTCGATATCGATATCCGGATGGTTATCAAGCGAAGACATGACTCGTTGCAGAATTCGTTCGGATTCCGGTTTCAGCCAGGCTCGTCCGGAATCGAAGACAATATCTCTGACAATTCGTACTGTGCCTCGCGTTCCGAAATCGAAATCATCGCTCGAACTGCTTTTAATTCCGAATGTGTACCGAACTCCGATGGTGAATCCCCAAAACGCATCGTTTCGATTATCCCGAACGGGATTGAGATCGTCGGTGAAGGTTGGATTCTCGGCGATAGTGGCCTCGGCAGTCCACTCCTCATCTATTGGATGAGATAGGCCGATTCCGAGTGGCAAATATGCTGAAGTACCTGAGAGCGTCGCATTCGAAGAGGAATTCGGCGGCGCTGAGTTAACGGTGTAATGGAGTAAGCCGATACCGGCGTAGAGATACGGCTGCCATTCCATATTCTCCAGAGGAGCAAATCTAACGCGCAAGTCGATCGGCACGAGGCTTGTCGAATATTCGGAGAAATGACCTTGCGCTGAGCTCCCGATTTTCGCAGTACCAATGCTAGCCTCAACGCTCCAACGAGGCATAATGCCGTTAAGCCAGAGGCACGTAAAATGGAATTGAGCGTTGAGGGATTGCTGTGTAGATTCATTAACTCCGGCAACGGCTCCGATGCTTGCACCTAAACTCCAGGCCGGAGCCTGCTGTGCTCGGGAAGTGTGAACGAGAAAAACCAAGGTACAGAAAATAATGCGGGGAATAGATATTTTCATTTTGGAATTTCGCCGTGGCACGAGAAATGAATTTGACAACGGACAAAAATACGGAAAACATACCTAAGTGAGGCAAATATCTAATTCAAGCTTCTTCGGCAACTCCAGAAAATGAAAAAGGAGAAAGAATCGCTTCTTTCTCCTTTTGAAAATTATCGGATCCACATTACCGCTTGCGGCCCGGATCGACTTCATCAAGCCACGCTACCTTCGCCTCAAGCTGTTCCTTTGGCTCAACCCAGTTCGGATCGGGCAGGCAGCAATCGACAGGACAAACAGCAGCGCACTGCGGTTCGTCGTGGAAGCCCACGCACTCTGTGCATTTATCGGGTACGATATAGAAATAATCATTGGAATGGAAGCCGACTGCACCGCTCGGAGTAGGATCGTTCGGACCGTAGGTCTGTCCGGCAAGACTCCAATTCGCTCCGCCTTCGTAGATTGCCGTATTGGGGCATTCCGGTTCGCAGGCGCCGCAGTTAATGCATTCGGTTGTGATCATGATCGCCATATATTCGCTCCTCTAATAGTAGTATTTATAGAAAAATAATTTGCAAAGATACGTACAAAACTATTCGATCCTTTGCAGCACAGGGAAGAAAGAATTATCGACTTCATACTTGGCACCCTGAGCATTCATTAAACACGCTCCGTCAAAACATCGTTCGATTTCTTTGCGGAATGCCTTCATATCCAATGCCATGTAGTCATCGGGATACTGAACTAACTTGTCGAGCGATTTCCGGTACTGGCTTATTGCACCGCTCGTATTACCGTTCGATAAATGATGACAGCCAACAGCAGCTTGGATCAGGCCTTGCAGAAAAAGCCGGCGATCGCTTCGTTCTTCCTGCCAGAGTTCCTCGAATGCATCGTGGCATTCGAAGAATTCCTTCGCATTGAAGAGATCGACTCCATGGGAAAAAACTGTTTCGAAATGCTCATCACCGGATTCAGGCATCAGTTATTTTTTCCGATCAACGTAAATGTTGAGATCATCATTTCCATATCGGCCAGAATCTGGCCATTGCCGCCGGATTCCGAACGGTTTGCCGTTGCGACAAATGCACGATCGCCATCGATAATGAATTTTTGAATCGTCGGACCTCCGGTATGTAAGTTATGGTAATACAGAAATGCCGTATTCGAATGCGAGTCGTAGCTAACCCCCGGTTCCTGACTGATTAGCCCCAACCCCAGCATTTGCGAGACATTCTCATTTACATATTCCGTAATATTTTCCGGTCGAGGAAGCTTATCGATCACGACATTCAAATTATTCTGGCTATTATCGGCCGACTCGAAGTTATTGATGATCGTCGCCCGAGTGCTCATATTCAGAGAGGGAATAACTTTCCAGTTCTCCGGATGTTCTACTGAAAAAAGAAAGCCTGCTTCTTTGTTGACAAAATTCTTCCCGGAAAAGGCCGTGGGAGATAAAGAGCCCGACGATGTTTCGATCTGTTTGATAAATCCTTCGTCGACTTTTCCGGTAGTGAATTGAATTTCCCCGTTCGGTGACTGGTAGCCGCTCGTGGGCAACCCAATTTGTGCAACTATAGGCTTATCGACGGAGAGGTCGATCTTTCCGCCTTTGAGATCGAGATCAAATTTTCTCGTCCCCCCGTTATCGCTTGCACGGAAAACAAAATATATTCCGAAGATTGCCACAAGGGCAAGGGAAGCAATATACAGTGTAAAGCGCTTCGTCTTCTCTTTATCGTGGGCGATCTTGACTGCATCGGAATCGTTATCATGGTCATGAAGCATTGCCATAGCGTAATCCTTTCTAAAAGAAATAGTTATGCGGGGACTGACTTTTGGATCGCGATTGTTTACGAAGCGAATATAACAACTTTTTTGCATGAATCTCACAATAGGCAAGTATACCCTTACACCGATAGAAACAGGGACGTTTGCTCTTGATGGCGGAGCAATGTTCGGAGTAGTACCGAAGAATCTTTGGAGTAAATCAAATCAGCCCGACGAGCAGAACCGAATCCCGATGGCACTCCGGGCATTACTTGTGCAGGGAGGCGGAAAGACGATCCTTATCGATTCCGGAATGGGCGAGAAGTATGATGAGAAAACGCGGAAGATCTATAAACTCGATAATTCGCAATCTTCACTTCTGAGTTCATTGGCAAGAGCAGGGGTGAAGCCTGAAGATATTTCCGATGTCATTCAAACCCATCTGCATTTCGATCATTGCGGAGGCTCGGTTTCGCAGACTGCAGATGGAAAATTCTACCCGACATTTCCGAATGCCAAACATTACGTGCAAAAGGAAAATCTTGCATGGGGCCGGAAACCGACTGATAAAGACAGGGCAAGTTATCTAAAGAATGACTGGGAGCCTCTGGTAGCTGAAGGAATGCTCGAAGAACTCGATGGACCCGGCGAAATCTTCCCTGGAATTCATCTGCACATATTCAACGGCCATACGAAGGCTCAGCAGCTTCCGCAGATCACCGATGGAAAAAACAGCGTCTTCTATTGCGCCGATCTCGTCCCGACGAAAGCGCATATTAATTTCCCCTATATCATGGGATATGATAATTTTCCTCTAACAACACTTGAAGAAAAGAAGAAGTACATTCCCAAATTCTTTGAAGAGAACTGGACTCTTTTCTTAGAGCACGATCCCGTGGATGCATTAGTGAAGCTCGAGCAGACCGAACGGGGATTCAAGGCAGTACCAGCTTAATCATCATTACTGAAGATCACCGTGAACCGGCACGAGCTTACGCAGCAAATCAAGCAGGCAGCCCTCGATTCGGGGTTCACGAAGGCCGGCGTGACTTCTGCTGCACCCTTCCATGAAGCTGCCGATCGGCTTGATGCATGGATCGGCGCAGGAGCGCAAGGCGTGATGAGCTACATGGAGAGAAATCGGGAGAAACGCCGTGACGTAAGAGAGATCTTCCCGACTGCAAAAAGTATTCTATCACTTGCTCTCAATTATTACCGTGAAGGCGTAACCGGACCTCTCAAGATTTCCCGATATGCCTGGGGTGATGATTATCACGACCTGATCGGCACGATGCTTGAGCAACTGATGGCGAAGATCAAGATCATTGCTCCCGAAGCAGAGGGAAGGTACTATGTGGATACGGGACCGTTGCTCGAAAAATCAATTGCCGAACGTGCCGGGATAGGATGGATCGGAAAGCATACGAATCTCATTACGCAGGAATTAGGATCGTGGGTATTCCTCTCCGAGATCATCTTGAATCTTGATCTTGAAGCCGATACTCCGGGAGTCGATATGTGCGGCACGTGCACCAAGTGCATCGAAGCGTGCCCGACCGATGCGATCACTGCTCCGTACCAACTCGATGCAACGAAGTGCATTTCTTATCTTACCATCGAACTCAAGCCGCAAAATGACATTGCGCCGGAGCTTGCAGTGAACATGGAAGGTTGGTTGTATGGCTGTGATATTTGCCAGGATGTCTGCCCGTGGAACCGATTCGCTGCCGAAACACCTTTAAGCGCCTTCGCTCCGCGAAATGAAAATCTCTTGCTCACGAAAGAAAAGATCGAATTGATGGAGCAAGAAGAATTTTCCAAACGTTTCCGTAAGTCACCCATTAAGCGCACGAAGCTTGCAGGGCTGAAGAGGAATCTCAAAGCGTTGAATGCAGCAAGGCATTGATGGATATATACTAATTTTCTGATGTAGTAATGCATAAAGTAATCATCATCGGTTCGGGTCCGGCAGGACTGACGGCAGCTCTCTATACAGCTCGTGCCAATCTCTCTCCTCTCGTATTCGAAGGCGAGCAGCCCGGCGGGCAGCTTACGATCACGACGGAAGTTGAGAACTATCCCGGTTTCGAACATGGGATCCAAGGTCCGGAGATGATGAATATTTTTCGTAAGCAGGCACAGCGCTTCGGAGCCGATTGCCGCTTTGAAACGGTAACGGGAGTTGACTTTTCCAAACGGCCTTTCAAAGTCATCGTATCCGGCCAGACATTCGAAACACAAACCGTGATCGTTGCAACGGGTGCAAAGGCAAAGCTGCTCGGATTAGAATCCGAGATGGTCTACATGGGTTATGGAGTCAGCGCATGTGCAACCTGCGACGGATTTTTCTTTCGCAATCAGGATGTATTGATCGTTGGCGGCGGAGATACGGCAATGGAAGAAGCGATCTATCTCACAAATTTTTGCAAGACGGTAACTGTCGTTCATCGCTCCGAGAAATTCCGTTCATCGAAGATCATGCTCGATCGGGCAAAAGCGAATCCCAAGATCAAGTGGCTGCTCGATTCGCAAGTAGTCGACGTGCTCGGAGTCACCGATGATCTCGGCCGTAAGACTGTGACCGGAGCAAAGATAAAGAATGTGATCTCCGGAGAAATATCTGAGGTCAAAACGAACGGCCTCTTTGTCGCCATCGGTCATCAACCGAATACGGAGTTGTTTAAGGATAAGCTCGATATGAATGAAGTTGGTTATCTCGAGACGATTGGCAAAACTTCGTATACGAATATCCTGGGCGTCTTCGCCTGTGGCGATTGTCAGGATCACGTCTATCGCCAGGCAGTAACGGCTGCAGGTTCAGGCTGCATGGCTGCAATAGATGCAGAAAGGTTTTTGAATGCGAATCCTTTGTGATGAGGCAGGGCACTAATTTTTCCCAAAAGTTTGCACCGGGCCTCAAATTGTATTATCTTTGTATTGAAGATTAAGCTTAGTGCCACCCGTTATGCTACGGCAAGCTAAGTAAAATCAATCTCTTACACCCATTAACAGAACGCTTCGAAACACGACTAATTGATACGGTTTAATTACTAGTTCATAAAGATAGGGTAATAATTCCTGACCGCACCGAACCAGATGTTCGCGGTACTTATGATAAAGGGAGAATTACTTTTATCGCTTTCGAACAGAATGAGGCCATTTCAAACACTAACGTCGCTGCCGTTTCGGACCGTGAATAATTTCGCGTCGCACACACCATCGCCTAAGAAGGTACTTTTTCTTACGTACCGTTTTCCATATCCGCTATCGGGAGGTGATCGCCTCAAGAGTTATCATCTGCTTCGCCATCTATCCGAAATCTCCGAAGTCGATCTTATCTCGCTCGATGAATGGGGAACGGCAACGCACGAAAATCTTTCGCATATTAAGAAGTTCGCAAGTACGGTTACTGTTGTGCCGTTCAATAAGACTTCTGCAGCAAAGCGTGCGGCTCTCTCACTTTTCACAAAGACTCCTGTCGAGTACGCCTGGTACAATTCGCCACAGATGCAGGAAGTTGTCGATATCGCTCTGCGCCATAAGCGCTACGACCTTATCGTTTGCTTCTTCACGCGCACAGCAGTTTATGTAAAGGATGTCACCGATACTCCGAAGATCTTAGTGGCCGAAGATTCGCGCTTACTTGCCGATGAGAGAGCGATCAAGCAGTTCTCATTTTCTGCCGAGTATGCCGTTCGCCGAATCGATGCAGCCAAGCTTCTGAACTTCGAACCGGAGATGATGCATCATTTCGATGTGACAACTTTTGTTGCTGCTCCGGATGAACATCGCGCACTTGCCTCTGATCCGTCGCTTAAAACGGCGATCCTCACGAATGGAGTAGATACGGAAGCATATAGTCTTTACGAAGGCAGCAAGGAGAACACTATCCTTTTTGCAGGCCACCTCGGAATCTATCATAATAAGTTGATGGCAGAGCGGATTCTCACTCGCATTTTTCCGATGATCAGAAAGCTCTCTCCAAAGACCAAACTTCAGATCGTGGGGCAGAATCCCGATGAAGCACTTAAGCTGCTGATTAGTAAGACTCCCGGAGCCGAGCTTCATGAAAATGTGCCCGATATGAAGCCATATTATCAGAAGGCAACAGTCTTTATTCATCCTCAGGAGATCGGAGCAGGAATCCAGAACAAGCTTTTAGAGAGTATGGCGCTCGGCACGCCGGTCATCACGACGGCCATCGGCGCGGCCGGAATCGAAGGGGTAATCGACCGTATGCACGTTCTAGTGAGTGAAACCGACGAAGATTTTGTTAACTCAGCGATCTCACTTTTGGCTGATACAGAAGAATGCCGCCGGATTGCGCGCAATGCGCGAAAACTCATTGAGCAGAGATATACATGGGAAAGGATCTTCGATAACTTCGATAAGATCATCTCCGGTGTATCGCCTAATTTTTTTATCATGCCAAAACGGGTAGTACAATCGGTATCGTAAGCAATGACTCACATTGATCAGAAAGGGAGGATAAGACGTCATACGCTCTCAGGAAGGGCAGTGTACTTGCTTATTGACGTTTTGATCTTAAACCTCTCGTTTCAATTCGCATTTCTTGTTCGCTTCTCAGTTCTGCTTTACCAGTCGCCATACCTGCTGGAAGGAGCGCCGACCAATATCTATAATCCGCTGGAGTTGTACGTTACCGGCGCGTGGATCCTCGTATCGCTCATCACCCGGCTTTATGGCGATAAGTTCGGAACACCTGCAGGCCGCCTGCGCGATCTCTTCAAGGTTATCGGATTTCTCGCAACAGCAGTTCTTGTATTTATCGTCGCACAAGGCGGATATAATTACTACTCACGCGGATTCCTTGTCTACTTCTTCCTGATCTCTTCTTCGGCCTTATTGATCTTCAGGATCATTATCAATTCGACGGCAACACTGATGCGCTCCAGGGATTTTGCAAGCCGGGACATCCTCATTATTGGAGCAGGCAGAACGGGTGAGCGTTTCTATTCGGCAGTGAGCAATAATCCGGTCTATGGTTACCACGTGATCGGCTTCTTAGATGATAACGGTATTACGAGCAAAGTTCGGCCGATGATCCTCGGTAAGCTCGGAGATCTTGAACAGATCACAGCATCTCAGCCTGTCGATGAAGTAGTCATTGCGCTCCCGAAGGCAAATGAAGAGACGATTGCAAGGCTTGTGACACAGTGCGAGGATAAATGCATTCGCGTTAATGTCATTCCAAACGATTATGCAGCCTTTGAGGGCAAACGAGTGATCGAAGAAGTTGGCGAGTTCTCTCTGGTTCGTATGCGCGAAGCACCGCTCGATCTTCCTTCGAATAAGGCAATGAAGCGTACATTCGATATCATTTTCAGCCTTATCATTCTCATCGTCGTATTTCCGCCCGTATTCTTGATCAGTGCGCTTTTGATCAAGCTTACATCAAAAGGTCCGATCTTTTTCAAACAGCTTCGTACAGGTGAAGACGGTGCAAGTTTTGTCTGCTACAAATTCCGTACGATGCGCAACTTGCCTCGCGAGATGGCCGATTCCATCCAGGCAGTGCCCAACGATCCCCGGCTTACATGGATAGGCAGTATTCTGCGCCGCACAAATGCAGATGAACTACCTCAATTTTGGAATGTCCTCAAAGGCGATATGTCCGTCGTCGGTCCGCGGCCTCACATGTTAAAGCATACCGAAGACTATCGGAAGATCATCGGTAACTATATGGTGCGTCACTTCGTAAAGCCCGGCGTAACGGGATGGGCACAGGTCAACGGTTTGCGCGGAGCAACGCAATCGCCGGATAAGATGGAGCGCCGTATCAAGCACGATGTTCATTACATCGAGAATTGGTCGTTCCTCTTCGATCTCACCATTATCTGGGAAACGATCATTACGATGTTCAGAGGCGATAAGAACGCGTACTAAGTATTCTTGTTTACCTATGGAGGGATCGATGCCGGCAGTCGCAGGCCTCGATTATTTTTTGCATTCGTAGTAGTATATCCCACAACTATTCACGAATCTCATAATTCAATTTTGTACCGAATTTGAAATCCAAAGCAATCTTTTTCGATCGGGATGGCGTCATAAACGAACGCATTCTTGGCGGCTATGTACGGAGCTGGTCGGAGTTTCGATTCATGCCGGATGTGGGCGAGTTCTTGAAGGAGGCTAAGGACAAGGGATATATTGCCATTGTCATCACCAATCAACGCGGTGTCGGTCTTGGATTAATGTCAGAAGAAGATCTGAATGAGATCCACCGGAGAATGCAGGAAGAATTGCTGCAGACCTGCGGTGTAACATTCGACGCCATCATTTCCTGCACGGATGCTGCTAACGAATCCGGAAGGCGCAAGCCCTCGCCGGCAATGCTGCTGGAAGCGCAAGCAAAATTCGGTATCGAGATGGCCAGCAGTTGGATGATCGGCGATACGGCATCGGATATAGAGGCCGGAATTCGCGCAGGCACCAAGACGGCATTTCTTTTGAATGAGCACGATGCTCCTTCGGAAAATGCAACGATCTGCATTCCGTCGTTGAAAGAATTGCTCGAATACATTTGAGGCATTTCGTAATTTTGCACTTAATTTTCGCACACCATTTGAATCGGCAGGCGTTATTTATTCTTCTTCCATTATGTCTTGTTGCAACGAGTGCTATTGCACAGCCAGTGGAAAGGTCGGTGCCATTCGAGCGGTCTTCCGAGGCGAGAAGCGGTGAGGCGATTGAGGAGTTTAGGGGCAACGCCGTTCCAAGTTCAGCGAGCAAGAATACCCTCATTGATGCATTGCCCTCGAACTTATCCGATGACCGGAATGATGAGGTCGAGCAATTATTTTCGCTTTCCGAGTTCGAGCACTCCCATCTTGTTTTTGCACAAAATATTCTTCAGAAGGCAATAGAAAATGAGCCTAACGCTTCCACAAAAAAAGCGGAAGCACTGCTGCTTGCGGCCATTCAATCGCTTTCCTCTTCTCTCAGTCCAGCGGAAAAGCTCGAGGCAGGAAATAAAATAAAAGCGATATCGCCCGGCGCTTTCGCCTCCGAACCTCGTATCGACGGCGAATACAAGTTTTGGCTTGCCGAAATCCTTCGATCCGAACATGATATACATGGGGCAATAGAAGCATATACTGCTGCCTTAGAAAAAAATGTGGATGGTGGGTTTGGTGAACTCGTCCGCTTTAGAAGGGCAGAGTTATATGAGCATGAGCTGCAATATATCGCCGCGAACAGGGACTTTGATTCGCTTGCCTCGCAACGTGGCCATGTTCTTCGGTTAGTGGCATCGCTTCGGAGGGCTTCGTTGCTCCGATCGATGGGGGAGTTTCGTGAGCTGCTAACTGAAACTTCGCGAGCATCCATTCTTGCCGCAGATAGTTCACAACTTGTCTATCCGCACGATCCACGCGATGTTCGTTATCATTCGCTCTTCGCTGCCAATCGGTTAGATCAGCCCGAAGTTCGTGACACCCTCATGCTTGCGTCTCCTTTAGTACAGGAGGAGATTTCGTTGCTCAAGGGCACAGGGTTCTCGGGATTACGGTCTTATGACTCTGCGGAATATTATCTGACCCAAGCCGAAAGATCGCTTGAAGCGCAGTCCGATTATCGCGGATTTAGGCGTGAGAAGAGGTATCTGCAACATGCTCTTTTGTTCGAGCATGGGTGGATCCGACTGTCAGTTGGAGATAACGATGGTGCGGCGCGGATATTTCTTTCTCTGTCTCAGCAGGACACGGCTGAGCAAAGGAATCCTCTTTTTTCCGGAAGTTCTTCTGATAATACCGGCTTGTTTTACCATGATGAAAGCGTTGCGCCTGCTGGTAACCAAAATCCGCAAAGTATGACATTGGATACTTCCCGGTTTATCTATGACGACTACCCGGCAAGAGCCCGGTTCTATGCCGGCATCGCTCTTTCTCGGGCAGGCAAGGTAGCTGAAGCGCGAGACGTGCTGACAAATCTTTCTCAGGATCCGGCAGCTCTGTATTCCGACAAGGCGCGGTATAATCTTGCTCTGGTCGAATTCAAAAGCGGCCATTCGTTGCAGGCCGAAGGATTGCTTGCTCCAATTGCCATGCGCAGAACGCAATCCGGTGTATTTGCCTCGATCCTGCTTGGTGATATCCATTACCGGCGATCAAGTTTTGCGAAAGCATCGGAGTATTTTGCATTCGCTCTTGCCAATCTTCCGGATAACGATACATCGCTTCGGAGCGTCGCTGCTCTTGAGCGTGGGTTAAGCTTGCTACCACTTGGCTCATGGAATGAATCGGCGGAAGACTTGAAACTCTATGTTTCATTGGCAGCTCCGGGCACCGTCGGATTGGATGAAGCGCTCTTTTGGCTTGGCCGGGCATATTTCCGAGGTGATAGCATTTTACAGGCCCGCAATTGCTTTAAGAGAGTGCTTGAGGATTTTCCGAAATCATCAAGAGCCATCGATGCACAATACGGATACGCATGGACACTCTTTCGCAACGGAGAATATGATTCTGCGGAAAAGGAATTTGCGAAGGTGATCGAACTCGATTCGATCACCCGTTATGCCTATGATGCGCTTTCCCGGCGCGGAGATGCTCTGTATGCAGGAGGAAATTTACGAAAAGCTCTCGCAATCTATAACCTTGCCGTCGATCGTCCAACCTTCAATGATTACCGGACTACAAGATCGCTTTACCAACTTGGAGTATTGCGAATGCGTAGTGATAGCGCCCGCTCAGCTATGAATGCTTTTCGGACGATCATGACGAAATTTCCGAAGTCCGATATCCTCGACCGTGCTTACTATAATTATGCCGCTGCCGGTTTTGCCATCAAACAAGACGAGAATGCAGTCGAAGCGATCTCGCAACTGGTGAAGAAATTCAAAGACTCTCCTTTTGCTGTGAAGGGTCTTTACTTGCTTGCATCTGAACGAGAGCGATCCGGAAAATTTGACGAGGCATACCGGAATTACAGGAAAATAATCAAGGAGTATCCAGCCTCCGATGTCTTCATCCCGTCGGTCTACGGTGCTATTAATAGCCTGGTGCAATCTAAAAAGTATGACGATGCAATTGCGCTCTGCGATACCTTCCTTGCCAGGTTGCCTGAGCATTCCTGTTCTCCAGCGCTGTTGTATCGAAAGGGAGAGATCCAACTCTTAGCATCTAGTCCGAAGGATGCGCAGCAAACGTTTGAAGAGTTTAGTGCGAGGTTTCCGAATGATACCCTGCTACCCATGGCGCGATACATGCTGGCGAAGTCGCTAAGCTTTACAAACAAATCGAAGGCGCATGCTCTCTATCAGGAAATAGGCGGGCTCTATCCGCATTCGATGGCTGCACCATTTGCCTACCTGGCACTTGCAAGGCTGGAGCGGAATGAACATACTGATTTGAAGAGTACAGCCGACTATTACTCGAAGGCCTTTGCAATGGAGTATTATTCAAGCGAGGCAGCGCCTCAAGCAATGTTCGAATACGGAAACTTCCTCCGCAATGACTTAGCCAAACTCGATTCAGCACTCAACATCTATTCGGAGTTGACAAATCGATATTTTATCGAAACCACAATTGGGGCCAAAGCACAACTTGAATCTGCCGACATTCTATTGGCACAGGGCAAGCGATCGGAGGCGATGAGTAGGCTTGAGAAAGTCGCGACTGCTCAGGAAGGATATGAACTTGCAGCGGAGGCAAGAATCCATTTGGGACAACTCTATAAAAGTGCCGGAATGACGAAACGCGCACTCGCTGAATTCGACAGAGCCCGAGAGGATAATACTACAACACGGGATCAGTTGGCTCGCTCATATCTCGGATCGGCCGAGTGCCATATTGCGACCGGCGACAAGAAGCAGGCACGGCAGATTCTTGCAGAAATGCTTGTGACGCGAGGCATACCTCGTTCTCGGCGGGATGCCGCAACTCAGCTTCTGGATTCCATTACTCCAAAGAAGAAAAAGAAAAGGCGGTAAGGTAATACCGCCTCTCTCCAAATCGCATTCTCTCTAGGCCAAAGTTTTCGACTTAATTGGCAGAGACTTGTTTCTTTCCTCCTCCGCTTGCTCCTCGGATCTTCCACCACGCTTGATTAAAGCCCGGGCGGACTGGATTCCAACTGACGTTGTCGAAGCGGTCAACCCAGACTGCCGGATTCTCAGGAACCCAGAGAAGGCAGTTGCCTTGATCTTCGTAGAAGACTTTTTGAAATTCCTTCTGTAATTCCATCCGCTTCACTTCATCAAATTCGCCGCGAATTGCCTCAAGCAGGTGATCGGCGCGCGGACTTGCATACGAGCTGTAGTTCGAGCCACGGTTCTTTGCCTGCGAAGAATGATAGAGTTGGTAATTATCGGTTTCATATGGATCATTTTGCCAAGCGCCATAGGCTGCGTCAAAATTGTGATCGCGGCAACGGTCGAGGAAGATCGCCCATTCCGTTTGCTGGACATCGGCATCGATTCCCACCTTGCGCATAGCCTCGGCGATGATGAGTAGAACATTCTTTCTCACTTCATTACCGGCATTCGTTAGGAAAGCAAATCGGAATGGCACAAGCTTTCCATTGATCTCTTTATCGAGGATACCATCTCCGTCATGATCTTTCCACCCCGCCGAGTCCAGCATTCGTTTTGCCAGTTCGACATCGTAGGTTATTAATGGCAGGTCTTTATTGTACTCCTTTCTCCAGAATGGAGTGGGCGATTGCGTGGGCTTCGCCAATCCAAAGAGCACTTTCTTGATGATCGTCTCACGATCGATAAGGTGTGCAAGTGCCCAGCGAACCTTTACATCGCTGAAGTAAGGTTTCTCCAAATTCCAATTGATCAGCACATAGGAACCGAGTGGAAAGGTCGTCTTCTTCAAGAAGGGCTGAATCGTCGTATCGATCTTTACAAAATACGGCGGCTGTAAGAAATAGATAAGATCGATATCTCTTGCCTTCAGTGCAGTGACGGCTGCATTCCAATCGGCGATCAGTTTATACATCAAGGTATCGGGGTAGACTATTCCCAAAGGTGAATTTCCTTTATTCTCATAATAAGGATTACGATCGAGTATGATCCTGTCATTCGTGCTCCAAAGCGCGAGCTTATAAGGACCTGAACCCTGAATGTATTTCGGTTCACGGCCTAACTCGGGTTTGACCATCCACTCTGCAAATTCCTTCATTGCCGGGTTTGTTTTCAATTTGGCGATTTTCGCACTATCGAGATTCGCAGGGTTTCCGCCCTTCTCGATGATCGCTGCGATATCATCCCATGAGAATTTATCCGTAAGCCCTTTCGGATCGAAAATATGTTTCGGCAAGATGAAAAGGTTATCTCCGAATACCTGCTCTTTTGCAAGGAAATAAGGCTTTGACATTTTGAAACGCACGCGGTACGGATCACCGTCTATCAATTCGCAACTATGAACTCCATCCACATAATTTCTTTTCTGAGCAGAGTATGTGCTGAGCGGATTTTTCAGTGATTTCAAACTGAAGATTACGTCAGCGCCTGTCAATTCCTGTCCATCGGCAAACTTCACACCCTTGCGAAGTGTAAAATCGTAGGTTAGATGGTCGGGTGATTCGATCGGCATGGATTCTGCAAGCCAGGGAATGGTGACTTCCGATGTTTTCGGGTCAATTCTCAGCAGCCTCTCGTAGATCTCTTCCTCAACGTATGTTTCGTCGGCTCCTGTCGAATTTTGAGGATTGAGGCGTTCCAGCTCGTTGAGCACATGCTGCACAACGCGATTGGAAGTTGACAGCTGTACGCCACCAGGTGAAGACCCCTTTCCTCCGCAGCCGGAGAGCATGAGCAAAGAGGTGATCAGGATCATTGGCAATGAAATCTTCAATATTTTCATAGATGTATTTGTGAGAAAAGTTGTATTCAAGAGTATTCCCGCCTAGCGCAGGGTACTTACATCGTAAAAAGCACGGGTGGTGGTTCCAAAATTCATGGCATCCGATTACTTCCGTGGAATCCACCAGGCTGGATTGTAACCCTGGCGAAGCGAATACCATTTCACATTATCGAAGCGGTTGTTCCAAACGACGGCCGTGTAAGGACTCCAAAGTAACGCTACGGGCTGTTCTTCATAGAATATCTGCTGGAATTCCTTTTCCAAATCCTGCCGTTTACCGGCATCCATCTCATTGCGAATCGCTTCGAGGACGCTATCGGCACGTTTACTTTTCCAATTCCCGAAATTTGAGCCGTTGTTCTTTGTTTGCGAGGAATGATAGAGTTGATAGTTATCCGTTTCACCTTCATCGTTCTGCCAGGCGCCATAGGTTGCATCAAAGTTATGGTTGCGCAGATTATCAAGTAAAACGGACCATTCGACTGCGTAGACATCGGCTTGTATACCAACTTGCCGAAATGATTCTGCGAGTACGAGCAAGCAATTTCTTCGAACGAGATTGCCCGCATTACAGATGAAGCTGAACTTGAAGGGTATTAGCTTGCCGCCAATTCTCTTATCGATGATTCCATCACCATCATGATCTTCCCAGCCGGCTTCTTTAAGGAGTCGTCGGGCAGTCTCGGGGTTGTAGTCAATTAGCGGAATGTTTGAATTGTACTCTCTTCGAAATTTTGGGACGACACTTTGGATCTGTTCTGCCTGTCCGTAGAGAATGGTATCGATCATCATCTTCCGGTCGATAAGATGTGCAAGTGCTAGCCGAACCTTCTGATCCCTAAAATACGGACGTTCAATATTCCAGCCGATATAGGCGAACGAGGATTGAGGAAATGCCGTCTTTGAAAGAAATGGGAAAGACGTCGTATCAATGTTTTTCCATAAGGAAAGCTGAAGATATCCGATAACGTCAAGATATTTGGTCTTCAATGCCGTAACAGCAGCAGTCGGATCGGATATTTGCTTATAGATGATCCTATCGGGATAGGCTTTGCCAAACTCCGAATTATTTCGATTCCGATAGTTAGGATTTTTCTTCAAAGCAACCCTGTCATTTATTCTCCATTCTTCAATTTGATACGGGCCCGAACCTAGGATTCGATCAGGGTCGCGGCTAATCTCCTCGAAATATTGCGCGGAGAGAACCATTGGCGAGTCTGGCATTTGTTCTTTCAGAGCATTGAGCTCATCATAATTCTTAGGTTGGAGTTTATCAATGTCATCCCACGAGTAGGCATCTGTAAAATTTTTTGGATCGAAGATATGCTTTGGAAGGATGGTTAGAATACTCGCAAATACAAATTGCCGGATCTGCCAATACGGCTTACTCACAATAAAGCGAATCTTGTAGGGATCGCCATCGACTAATTCGGCGCGTTGAACCCAATCAAGAGAACTTTGAAGGGTAGTATGTCCCGCCCCAAAGGGATTTTTTGCCGCCTTTAGGCTGAAGATCACATCTGCGCCGGTGAGTTTCGTGCCATCAGCGAATTTGATCCCTTTTCTGAGTGTAAAGTCATATTGTTTATGATCATTCGATTCGACAGGCAATGCTTCGGCAAGCCAGGGCATATCAGGTTCATGAGTGATGGGATCCATGCGGAGCAATGTTTCGAAGATCTGATCTTCGATGTTTATTTCCTCGATCGACGTTGAATTAAATGGGATCAGCGACTCAGGATTGTTAAGAATATGAACCATCACCGAACTCCCGGCCTGGGCATGGGATCGGCCCGAGAACAAGAAAATGCTGGCCGAAAGGAATAAAACTTTGAGAAAGACGTTTGTTCTACTCATGAAATACTACATTATCAATTTGCAATATACGAAACCGATGACGGAAGTCCAGGAAACAACTCCGGAACATCGTGCCTACCTAAAAACAAAATATGACGAAGGCATTCTGCTTTTCAGCGGCCCTCGGGTGCCGCGTACGGCCGGTGTGCTCTTTGGCCGCGCCGAGAATCTTTCGGTTATTGAAGAGATGATCGCTGCCGACCCTTTCAAGAAGAAGGGAATTGCAGAGTATGAGATCATCGAAATCGCTCCTGCGATGTGGGCCGAAGACCTAAACAATATCTTCAAAGTTGCGTAAACTCCGCTCATGGCAACACCAATTGTAACTCCAACGACGGATTACCTCCGGCCAGAGGTTGTCTCACGGCTTGGGAATTTCGAGCTTGTGGCAAAATTTGTCGTTGAAGGCTTCATCACGGGGTTGCATAAATCTCCGTACCACGGATTTAGCGTGGAGTTCGCCGAGCACCGCCCGTATTTGCCAGGCGATCCCATTCGGAATATCGACTGGAAGCTGTTTGCCAGAACCGATCGTCACTACATCAAGCAGTTCGAAGAAGAGACTAACCTTAAGGCGCATATCGTCGTCGATTCATCGCGCTCGATGAATTATTCCAGCGATCCGAAAATAATTACGAAATACCGGTACGCCACGATCCTTGCTGCCTCCTTAGCTTATCTCCTTACGCGACAGCAGGATGCCGTAGGGCTAGCATTATTCGATGAAGAGGTCCGGACCTTCATGCCAGCAAGGCTGAAGGCCAGTTATCTTCGCGAAATGCTCCGAGTCTTGCAGCAGACCGAGCCCTCCAAGAAGACGAAGACGCAGGCTTCGCTGCGTCTTGTGCTCGAGCGTATCAAGCGGCGGGGACTCGTCATTATCATCAGTGATTTTCTCGACGATCCGGATGAGATCATTACATCGCTCAAACTTTTGCGTAATGCCGGCCATGAAGTTATCGCTTTTCAAATCTTGGATCCCATCGAACGGACTCTGGCGCTCTCAGCAAGTGATGCAACGATCTTCGACATAGAAACTGGCGAATCCATCAAGACCCAGCCCTATCAGCTCCAGGCAAGTTATAAAGAGGCATTTGAAGAATTCCTGGCGAAGCTTCAGCATTCACTTGCTGCCGAGCGTATCGATCATCTTATTCTGGAAACAACAACGCCGTTCGATCGAGCGCTTACCGAGTATTTTTATAAAAGACAGATGATGGGATGAGGATTTTCCGTACCCATTTATTGTTTGCTCTCAATTCACAATTCACGAATCGATCATGATCTTTCGCATAGAACACGACACAATGGGGGATGTAAACGTCCCCACGGAAAAATATTGGGGCGCTCAGACAGAGCGTTCAAGGAATAATTTTAAGATCGGCGGACAAACGATGCCGATCGAGATCATCCAGGCTTTTGCGATCTTAAAAAAAGCTGCTGCTGAAGCGAATGCCGAGCTCGGAGTGCTTCCGAAAGAAAAATGCGATATCATTGGCAAAGTGTGCGATGAGATCCTTGCGGGGAAGCTTGACGGAGAATTTCCGCTTGTCGTATGGCAGACCGGCTCCGGTACGCAATCGAATATGAATGTCAATGAAGTTGTTGCCAATCGTTCCCACGTTCTCATGGGTGGGAAACTCACTGACGAAAAGAAAAAGATACATCCCAATGATGATGTCAACAAGTCGCAGTCCTCGAACGATACGTTTCCTACGGCAATGCACATTGCTGCATACAAACTAATCGCCGAGCATACACTTCCGCATATCAAGTTGCTCCGGGATACTCTCGATTCGAAGTCAAAGGCTTTCATGAGTATCGTTAAGATCGGCAGAACGCATCTTATGGATGCAACGCCTCTTACTCTCGGCCAGGAATTTTCGGGCTATGTTTCTCAGCTCGATCATGGAATGAGGGCCATCAAGAATACACTGACGCATTTATCCGAACTTGCTCTTGGCGGCTCAGCCGTCGGAACCGGACTTAATGTGCCGAAGGGATACGATGTTCTGGTCGCCAAGAAGATCTCAGCTCTAGCAGGACAACCCTTCGTCACAGCAGAAAATAAGTTTGAATCGTTGGCCTCTCACGATGCAATTGTCGAAGCATCTGGGGCTCTGAAGACCGTTGCTGTCAGCCTGATGAAGATCGCCAACGATATTCGTCTTCTTGCCTCGGGTCCGCGCTGCGGGATTGGTGAGATTCTTATCCCGGAAAATGAACCGGGTTCATCGATCATGCCCGGTAAGGTTAATCCCACTCAGTCCGAAGCAATGACGATGGTCTGCGCGCAGGTTATTGGAAACGATGCTGCAATAACTGTTGGTGGGATGAACGGCCATTTCGAGCTCAATGTATTCAAGCCGGTAATGATCTACAACCTATTGATGTCAGCTCGATTGATAGGCGATGCATGTAATTCTTTCAACGAGCATTGTGCGCTCGGAATCGAGCCTAACGCACCGGTGATCAAGAAGAACTTGGAGAATTCGCTCATGCTCGTAACTGCGCTCAATACGCACATCGGGTACGAAAATGCTGCCAAGATTGCCAAGAAGGCGCACAAAGAGGGGACAACCCTTCGCGAAGCTGCGATCTCGCTCCAACTTCTGACAAGTGAACAGTTTGATCAGTGGGTAAAGCCTGAGGAAATGGTAGGAAATCTCCACTAGAGTATCCTTCGGCGGCTGCCGAATAGGACAGATTTGGCGGAAACCCCATCGCTTTACTTTGCTTCGAGTGTCACAAACGGCGACCATTGCGTGTCATTAGGTCAAAGGTGCCAATCTTGGAACTTTGGGATGCTCTTTTGAGTTTTCACCATCGATCTTATTAAGTGTGAGACTTATGGATGTAGGCGGGTTCCATTCAGGCCGTTTGTATCCAGAGTCAAGGTGAGAGAAAAAACCCAGTGTCTACGGATGCTGGGTTTATTTTTTTACACAATTCCCGTCGATCCTCCTGCCAATTTCTGCCCTAAATACGCGATTCCTGGCCAAAAATAAATTCCAATTCCCGAAGCTTTATTCAGCAAAGAATTGTTAAACGCGCTCAACTGAAATCTCACAAACCATGGCACGATTAGCAAAACTTCAGAAAACTGTACGAGACCACGGGCTGGACGCTCTTCTGATAACCCATCTTCCGAATATCCATTACCTCATCGGTTATTCAGGCTCGAATGGCATTCTGATTGTTCCTGCTCAGGGCAAGCCTCATTTCTTTACGGATTTCCGCTACAAAGCGCAGGTCAAATTGGAAGTTGCCGGTGCGAAGATCACGATCGTCGATCGCGAGCGCACACTTTTGGATGCCATCGTCGATAAGCAGCTTTTCATGGATTTCGATGCAGTCGGCTTCGAAGAAAGCAGAATCCCGTTTTGGATGCACGATTTCCTTCGCAAGAAATTCCGGCATCTGAAATTGGTGGCGAAAAAAGAAATGGTTGAATCCATGACGATGATCAAAACCGATGATGAGATCTCCATGATCCAGAAAGCGGCCGAGATCGGAGACATGGTTTTCGATAAAGTAATTCAGATGATCAAGCCCGGAATGAGCGAGCGTGAAATTTCCGCAGAGATCTCCTATTATTCCAAGAAAATGGGCGGCGATGGCGATGCATTCGAAGTCATTGTTGCCAGCGGCGAACGCTCTGCACTTCCGCACGGAACGGCGAGCGAAAAGAAGGTTAAAAAAGGAGAGATGATCACCCTGGACTTCGGTGTCCGTTACCGCGGATTTAATTCCGATATGACACGGACAGTTGCCTTGGGAAAGGTCTCGACGGAATTGCAGAAAATGTATGATGTGGTCCGTGTTGCACAACAGCGCGCGATCGACAAGGCACGTCCAGGAATGAATGGCCGTGAACTTGATAATGTTGCCCGGGATTACATTACTCTGCATGGATATGGCTCGAAATTCGGACATGGCACCGGCCACGGTCTTGGAATAGAAGTCCACGAGATTCCTGTCATCGCGCAACGCGGAGAACGGTTTACTCTCGAACCTTATCAAGTCTTTACCATCGAGCCCGGAATTTATATCGAAGGCCTGGGCGGAGTACGAATTGAAGATGATGTTATCATGCGCAAGGATAATGTTGAAGTGATCAATAAATCCCCTAAGGAATTGATCGTCCTGTAACTTCTACCTTCAATTACACTTGATCCAAATGTAAAAGGCCGGGCTAAGCCCGGCCTTTTTGATTATACATTTTCAGCTCTTAACGCACTGCAATGGTATCGCGCAGGGTATCGCGGAAATCTTCCTGAGTGTCTGGCTTCAACGTGACAATAGCCAGCCATCCAGTATAAGTGCCAGGAGCCAAGCCTGCCTTCGGATAAACTCGGATGATATGATGAGAGGCTGGTACAGCGATATTGCCGACATCGTATATGAGGTTCTTTGCGGTATCGCCATCAACAACTTTCAATTCAAAATCACAGCCGCACGTAAGATCGTAGTCGTAGATATTCGTATCGGCAATTGACGTTCTTGTATGAATCATCGAAGTCGCCTCGATCGAGTCGGCCTTCGGCGAACAGGAATCAATTGTCACGATGACCACAGCTATGATCAAATAAGAAAGATATTTCATGTGTTCTATAGAAGTACGATTAAATCCTACCGAGTGTATCTGCGAGATTTGACTGGCTTGACTGGATGAAATCGAGTCAGGCAAAGCCCCCTGGAAGTCATTGAAATGCCAGAGACTTTCTCCAGACTATAAACGTTTTTAGTCATCAAAAGATACACAGATACCACTTTTTTTTAACGATCAGTGCTTGTCACTACAGAAGCCATAATTCTTAGATCGCGTAAGCAAGGCGATACCTCAAAGATCGTCTCGGTCTATACGCGCGATTACGGCTTAGTCGATCTGATCGCAAAAGGAGCCAGAGAAATGAAGTCCAAATTCGGGTCGTCTCTCGAGCCCTTCAATTGTGCAAAGGTGACATTTTATAAGAAAGAGGGAAAAGATCTCTATCTTTTATCGAGCGCCGAATCTGCCATCACTCTGCGAAATCTGCAATCGGATCTTGAACATATTGAAGCAGCAACGAAGGTGGTCGAACTCCTCCTTCGCTCACAACATCACGAAGAATCTAACGTGGAACTCTATGAGCACGTCAAGCGAACGCTCGCTCTGATGTCCGAGGCTAAAGAGGCGGCATCGGTAGTGCCTATCCTTTACGCCTATTATCTCCGGTATATTCACCTTGCGGGATTTGCTATGAGATTTGAAAATGATAGCGCGCTTGGCGGAGGAGATCTGTATTTCGATATTGAAAGCGGCGAGGTTATCCATCTGGAAAATTCTTCAGGCTTTCATAGCGAAAGGATCCATAAGATAACGCCTGAGGTCTTGGCTGTTTTGAAACATATCGAACGCAACGGAATTACGGGTGCGTCAAGCCTTCGAGTCTCGGAAGTTGCCCGGCATATTCTTGATGGCCTTTTCCGCTCCTATCTTGCAATGCACATAGAGGGGATGCAACACAACCGGACTAAGAGCAGCAAGGTTTTTTCAGCGATGGGGAAATAGTATCGTCCTAACGTCTAGCAGGGTTAAGGCTTTACAGGAAAGGCTTCAGGATCTCAATTTTGATGAAGAATAAATAATCTTCTATCGCTTCCCGGCAGGGTTGGCAACTGAAACAACATTCGGATTCCAACGTTAGAATTAAATGTTCTATGGACAAGATTTTTTAAGCATTTTTAGAAGGAAACCAGTAGTATGAAATCAAAGAACTCATTTGTGCGCCCTGTGATCCTGATCGTTTTCGGCCTCCTCTTCGGAGTCGGAATGGTGGCAGGATTCGGCGGGATAGCCAAACTCAACATTGCATTCGGGCAGAGCGACCATGTAATGCTCGGAGGCCCAACTCCGAACATTCCCCAAAGCGCAACGCTTGAAAGCATTAACACGTCATTCAAGGCTGTGGCAAAAGCCATACAGCCGACTATCGTTTCGATCAAGGTAAAAACGGAAGCTCCTAAAATTGCCAAGAAGGATCAAGATGGGAACAATCCGTTCAAGTTCTTCTTCCATAGCCCCAACGGTGGTGATGATGAAGAAGATGCCAACCCATTCTCGCAGCCTCAGGGCCCGAGTGAAGGCCTGGGCTCTGGTGTGATCGTGACCAGTGATGGGTATATTCTTACCAATAATCATGTCGTTGAAAATGCGGCAAAAAAGGGCGGTATTATCATCAAGCTTACGGACAAGCATGAATACGAAGGCCATGTCGTAGGTACCGATCCGACAACGGACATCGCCGTCGTCAAGATCGAAGCAACCGGACTTCCCGTTGCAGCGCTCGGAAATTCAGATGATGTTTCGGTCGGAGAATGGGTGCTTGCAGTAGGCAACCCTCTGGGTTTAGAGTCTACCGTCACGACAGGTATCGTCAGCTCGATTGGCAGATATGCAAATATCTTCGACGAAGCACGAGCGAAGGTACCAAGCGGTACAAGTATTGCGAATTTTATTCAGACCGATGCTGCGATCAATCCGGGCAACTCAGGCGGTGGATTATTTAATGCCAGAGGACAGGTTATCGGCATTAATGCAGCGATCGCAACAAGGACCGGAATGTTTGCCGGATATGGTTTTGCCATTCCGATCAATTTGGCCAAGTTCGTTGCTACCGATTTGATCAAGATGGGCCATGTGAATCGCGGGTACATCGGAGTCAATATCAAGGCGATCGATCAGACGGAAGCCGAAGCTTTGGGATTAAGCGTTCCGCGCGGAGTTCGAATCGATAACGTCGTCAAGGGCAGCGCCGGTGAGGCAGCTGGGTTGCATGAAGGAGACGTGATCCTTTCCGTTGACGGACAAGAGACCAATGAATCGAACCAGTTACAAGGCCTAATCGCACTGCACCATGCAGGAGATAATGTGTCGCTTAAGATCTGGCGCAGCGGCAAGGAAATCGATAAGAGCGTGACCTTGCGGCCGAGAAGCGATGTCGCTTCGAATGAGGATGATAAATCGGAAGATAGTCAGAGAAAAGGCCCGGCTGCAGAGCCGATGAAGGAAACTGCTACGATGGATAACATCGGAGTCACGGTTCGCAACTTGAATACAAGTGAAAAGGACAAGTACGATACTAAAGGTGGTGTCTATATCACTAACGTCGTCCCTGGTTCGGAAGCATACGACAGAGGCTTAGGGCTGATCGGCAAAGTTGTCACTGCAGTCGATCAGAAACCCGTGAAGAATGTCGATGAATTCGAAAAGGTCATGGGTAACTGCAAAGGACGCTCAATTGGCGTGACCGTTATCGATGATAAAGGCGACAAGCGATTTGTTGCGATCAGAGTACCGAAGGACTAAGCGAAATTTAGCACAAACAAAAATGCAGAATGCAATAGCATTCTGCATTTTTTTTATTGTAGAAGTCCAATCGGGAGATCGCTGATTACATCAATCCTGCAGACTCATCCATCGGCTTGGTTCTGTAGGGCTCATCCTCGAAGCTCGAAATCGACTGCAATTCTCTGAACCTGCGGTATATCTGATCCATGGAAAGATCCTCGATCCCCTCCGTTGAGAATTTCGAACAGCAGAAGCTTGCCAGAACCGTACCATAGACTACAGCACGCTTGACCGTAGCATATTGAATAGTATCCCATCTGGTTAGATAGCCGATCAAACCGCCCATGAATGAGTCGCCGGCGCCCGTAGGATCGAAAATTTCTTCTAATGGATAGGCAGGAGCAGAAAAAATATACTTATTATAGAACAAGAGTGCGCCATGTTCGCCCTTCTTGATCACGACGATCCGATGGCTATCTGGCGCCAACATTTCCTGAAGCCGATGACCGCAGACGACGAGGCTGGGGTTATCAACCAGCAATCTTGCCTCTCCATCATTAATAACTAATGCGTTGACTTTGGAAAGGGTCTTCATCAGGTCATCTTTAGCCCCTGTTATCCAAAAATTCATTGTATCGCAAATAATGAGCTTTGGTTTGGCCTTCATTTGAGAGATCACATCGAGTTGAAGGCTCGGAGCAATATTGCCGAGGACCAGATAGTCAGGCGAAGCGACGCTGGCCGGTACTTTTGGTTTGAAATCTGCGAACACGTTCAATTCTGTAGCTAACGTGTCGCGGGTATTCATATCGTAATGATAGCGTCCGGCCCAGAAAAAAGTCTTTCCACCTTTGACAATCTCCACACCTGAAGTGTCGAATCCTCTTTTTTGGAACAGATTCCAAGCGTGATTGGGAAAATCTTCGCCGACAACGCCAACAATGCCGATCTCACTCCCGTGAGAGAAGTAGTTTGCCGCCAGGGATATATATGTGGCGCTTCCTCCCAAGGCTCGTTCCCGTTTATCGAACGGCGTTTCGATCGTATCTACTGCAAGCGAACCGACGATGAGTAATGACATTTCCTGTTTTATGTAAGATGATGAAGTGGAATTCCCTGCAAAAATACGAGGAAACTCAGCGTTAAGCTAATAATACCAATGGCAAGGTCCCCAGCTTCCTTCCAACTCTGGAAGGAATTTCAGCTTTTAACGGAGGTAATTCAATATCCGAAATCTGTGAGATCTTCTCAAAATGCACCACATCCGTAACGCTTACTAACCAACTTCACCGGCCTGAGGAGGCATTGGTGCAGGAGGAGTCGGTACGGGCTTCGGTGGCTCCATCGGAACCGGCTCCGTAGGAAACGGCAGCGGTTCCGGAGGCAATTGGGGTTTCTCCGGCGGAACCGGTTGCGGCTTTGGGGGAGTGTTGGGTGGTACTAATATATTTGAATAAATCATATACGCCTACTTTCCAATCACGTTTATAGGATTCCCTTACAGAAATCGTGCCAAAAGATGGCACAATAGTTGCTGAGCAATATAGATGTGTTAACCATTATGCTTAGGAGAAAATATGTTACCAATTATTAGCGGAACAACGAGAAATGTCGTGGCCGTCACGACCGATAGCGGTAAGAAAAAATACGCCATGTCGTATTCTTTCCGTTTAGATACGGGTGATATGGTACGGAAAGCAGGAGCCGGTATCCAGCATGCAGCGGAGAAAGGATACGGAGAAATCTCAGGATTTGTTCGCAGAAAATACAAAGTGATGAAAATAAAGAGATCATTGAACCATCTGCGAAAAGGTCTCATTTCTGCAGCGAAGGTCGAGTTGCCGTACAAGCGTATTCGCTCTCGAATAAAAAAACTCGTTCACGCCTGAGTCTCACTTAGATAACCTCTAAGTATAATGGGGCAGCGTTGCATCTTCAATTATTGAAATGCTGCGCTGCCCCGTTATTATCTGCGAGATCAAGAAAAAAATTACCCTGCTTATTTAGAACTTCGCCGTTGGCGCAAGTCCGGATGAAACATTCGGCAATTGTGTCGACTGGAACCCGGAAAGCTAAATATGCAGGGCTTTCAAAGAATAATACGAAGTTTGCTCGGTTACGGATTTCGACGGAGCCACTTCGGCAACCTTCCCAGGAATCCACTCGTTTTAGGCTTCAGATAAAATTTGCACGCTCAATCTATGAAAAACGGCATTTCAACCAACGGAATCCATACCAACGGCAAAGCCTCATTCGAGACCAGTCCCGAGTACCTGGAAGCGAAGAAGCGGTGGGAAGACCGTAATGCGAAAGGAAGCACTACGGGCTGGAAGCACACCACGCTTTCCGGAAGGGTACTCGATACGCTCTATACACCCGGAGATTCTTCTCCAGCCGAGTATCTGGAAAGAATTGGATTTCCGGGAGAATACCCTTATACTCGGGGGATACATCCGAATGGGTATCGTGGCAAAGTTTGGACCATGCGTCAATTTGCCGGATTTGGCTCCCCGGAAGATACCAATGAACGATTCAAGTATCTACTCGCACATGGGCAGACAGGCCTTTCGACGGCATTCGATCTTCCTACGTTGATGGGACGCGATGCTGATGATCCGTGGAGCGAGGGAGAGGTTGGAATCTGCGGAGTGGCCATAAGCTCACTCCGTGATATGGAGAAGCTCTTCGATGGGATACCGCTCGGAGAAGTGTCGACTTCGATGACGATCAATTCGCCGGCTGCGATGATCTTTGCGTATTATCTCTGCGTTGCCGATAAACAAGGCGTGCCCTATTCCAAGCTTCGTGGCACATTGCAGAATGATATTCTAAAGGAGTACATCGCGCAAAAGGAATTCATCTATCCTCCGGAGCCTTCGATGAGGATTATCGTAGATATGATCGAGTTCTGTACGAAAGAAGTCCCGCAATGGAATCCGGTCTCGGTCTCGGGATATCACATTCGGGAAGCTGGATCTACAGCGGCACAGGAACTGGCCTTTACATTAGCGGACGGATTTTCGTACGTGGAGCATTGCATTGCTCGGGGAATGGATGTCGATGATTTTGCTCCCCGAATTTCTCATTTCTTCAATTCACATATTGATTTCTTTGAAGAGATCGCGAAGCTTCGTGCGGCAAGACGAATTTACGCTAAACGGATGAAAGAGAAGTACGGAGCAAAAAATCCGAAGTCCTGGACGCTGAGATTCCATACCCAAACTGCCGGCTGCTCACTGACTGCTCAGCAGCCTGAGAACAATATCGTGCGCACGTCATTCGAGGCAATGGCTGCTGTCCTGGGAGGGACTCAGTCTCTCCATACAAATTCAATGGATGAGACTCTTGCTCTTCCATCGGAAAAAGCTGTCAAGATCGCACTTCGTACCCAGCAGATACTGGCGTATGAAACCGGCGTCATCAATACGGTTGATCCGCTTGGCGGCTCCTACTTTGTTGAGGCTGAGACGGATCGGCTCGAAGCTGAGGCAAATGATTATTTCGACAAGATCGACGCCTTGGGTGGAGTCATACCGGCAATCGAAGCGGGTTTCTTCCAAAGAGAGATCGCCGATGCTGCTTACCGGTATCAGATCGAACTTGATAAGAAAGAGAAATATATTGTTGGGGTGAATGAATACGTCGAAGAAGGTGAAAAGATCACCATTCCGATCCTCCAGATCTCTCCGGAAGTCGAGCGGCATCAGGTCCGGCAGCTCAAGGAGCTGAAGGCGAACCGGTCACAAGCGACGGTGAACGAACGCATTGAGGAGATTCGCGCCGCCGGGTTCGGCCATACGAATCTTATGCCGGTTCTTATTCGTGCGGCCAACGACTACGTGACGCTCGGAGAGATGATCGATGTCTTGAAAGTACCTTTTGGAGAATATCAAGAGGCCGTCGTATTCTAGATCTGCAAACAGGTCAAAAAGTCAGCTCTCCTGCAGTGGCGGAGTTCAGCACCGTATTTTTGTCTAAATGAAGATACCCCATTTTATCCGCCTCTTGCGGCCAAAGCAATGGATTAAAAACCTCTTTGTCTTTGCGGCTCTTGTTTTTTCTCATCACCTCTTCGAGTGGGATTATGCAAAATCCTCTCTCATGGGGTTCGCTCTATTTTGTGCGACGGCTAGTACGATCTATATCATTAATGATATCCTTGATCGTGATCGAGATCGCCTGCACCCTAAAAAGAGACACCGTCCAATTGCCAGCGGAAATATCAGTGTTCCAAGCGCAATAAGCACTGCCATAATCATTTTTGGTGTCGCCGTTCCGATCGTATTTAATCTTCCGTATAAATTCGGTTTCTGTCTGGCGTTTTACTTTATCATGAATCTTTCCTACAGTCTTTTTTTGAAAGACGTCGTTCTTGTCGATGTGTTTATCATCGCAATTGGGTTCATGCTTCGCGTAGTCGGTGGTGCCTTTGTTATTGATGTTCCGATCAGTTCATGGCTAATACTAACGACGATGTTCCTCTCGCTCTTCCTTGCTGTTGCCAAACGTCGAGGCGAGCTCGTCATGCTTGAATCGCAATTAGAGGAAGGGAAAAAACCTTCGGAATCGACACGAAAAGTATTAGACCATTATAGTGTGGAGTTCGCCGAGCAGCTCTGTACGATCTGTGCTTCGGGATTCGTTATCAGTTACGCGCTCTACACGGTAAGTGACCGTACGGTGAAGATTTTCGGCACTGAGAATCTTATCTTCACAACGCCATTCGTACTCTATGGTATCTTCCGATACCTTTATCTCCTCCACAAGAAGAATCTCGGTGAAAATCCGACGGAAGTGGTCCTGACCGACGTTCCGATGATTCTCAACTTTGTTGCTTACGCAATAGCAATGTTTTTCATCATCTATTTTCACTAATAGTGCATCTGAAAAGCTTTGTTAAGCGGAATCTGGTAGAGGGAACACTGGTCTTTGCCGGAGTCATCATTCTTGTCGTTCAATTCGCTGTTGCCAAGCATCTGCTTTCGGAAGGAGGGGTTGATCACACCACGGTTATCGGAGCGCCACTAGATGATACGTATATCCATTGCAGGTTTGCCGAGAATCTTTTCGCCGGGCATGGGTATTCATTCAATCCGGGTCAGGTGCTCAGCGCCGATACTTCGCCATTATGGGTAGCGATGATCGCTCTCGGGGGTTTCGTAACATCCCATTTTGATCTCGTGGCAATGTTACTTTCGGCGATTGCCTGGCTCTTGCTTGCACCAGCGGTGTATCGTGTGGCACGATATGTATTTGTTTTTGAGCAACCATACTCGATCGCTGCAGGTATCTGCATGCTCCTCCAACCTCGGTTGATCCTCATGGCATTAAGTGGTATGGAGACAACCTTTGCGACACTTCTTGCGCTCATCGCGATCGCACTACATATCCGATCCCGAGAGATAAGACAGATTAGAATATCGGAGGCTGTGATTCTTGGCTTTGGAATAGCAGTCCGCCCCGAGTTTTGTCTCCTCGTCCTGATCGCTTCGCTCGATTGGATTTTCCTTATTCTTAAGAGGCGAGTCTCTGCCATGGGGGCGATTGGATTTGTGTTTCCTCTCGCAATCTCGTCAGCTCTTGTTTTGTCCATTCCATATGGTGAGAGTTCCGAACATCATTTGCTTTATCATTCGAGTCTGGTGCAAGGTGCAGGATTTCGATTCCCTCCTGATTTCTATTATATTGGGCGTTCATTGTACATTATATTCGAGAATTTTTGGTGGGTGCTGTTGCTTATGCCGGTTTTCATACTCCATTTGAAGTTTCCAAAATTGTGGGGTAACTTTGCTCTCGTACCAATTTTTCTACTCGCCCTTCCGATTATTCAAGGTTTCGTTGCACCACAATACAGGCATTTTGGGAGATACGTGTTCTTAGTTCTTCCGTTAGCGGTTCTATCTATCATAGCCTTTCTTCGGATCAATATCCAAAGCAACTCGAAATTTGCTTTCTTGCGTCAAATGCGCGAACGTAAAAGAATCGTGGTGTTTTCAGTCTTTGCTATCCTATTTTCTCTTCCTCTTGCATTTAAGTGGACTGTTGTTTATGGAGAATCCGTACGAAATATCAACGATCAGCATCTGGCAGTCGCATTATGGATCACCGCGCATGCAAGCGAGCAAGACAGGCTTGCCGTAGATGACGTTGGCGCGATCGGCTATCTGACGAAAAGGCCGGTTATCGATCTGACCGGACTCGTGAGTCCCGAAATGTTTCAATTGCAACACGACCCCGCAGCGATTTGGAATGCTGCGCGAGAGGTCAAGGGAGCAAATCTATTTATTATATACACACGGCTAGATCCTTCCTTTTATTCGCTCATTAAAGACTCCTTGGATATTCTCAATGACTCATTGGATCTTCTCACAGAGTTTCGTGTCCGTCCCCCATTAGTCGCAAGTGCTGATACGGTATTGTCGGTTTTTAGAGTTAAGGAAAAGCCTCGTGCCGCTCGGTGAAAAAAAAGTTAGAACTCTGACGGGGATACTACTTGCAGTAGTGACAATCGGTTCACGACTTCCATTTATTTCCAAGATGCTTTATGAATTTGACTCCGTCGATTTTGCCGTTGCGACTTTTCGGTTCAGTATCGAGCAGGTGACACCGCATTTTCCGGGTTACATCCTCCATGTTCTTTTCGCCAAACTCCTTCTCGTTATTATTTATGACATCAATTTTGCTTTTGTTTGGATCAGCATTCTGCTTTCGGTTGGCTCAGTCCTCTTGCTCTGGAGGGCAGGGGCAGCACTCAGAGCGGAAAGAGTAGGACTAATAGCCGCAGTCATCTGGGTATTTCTGCCAATCTTGTGGTTTTACGGAGAGATCGCAACGGCATATGTCTACGAGGCATTCTTTGCCACGGCATTCCTGTTTTTGGGGAGTAAGTTGTTTCGAAATCCCGAGAAGAAAATATACGCCTACCTTCTCTTTATTTCGCTATCACTAGCCATGGGGGCCCGGCAATCGAGTATTATTTTCTTTGCACCGTGCCTGGTCTACACATTGGTGAAGACACGCCAGCCGATTAAAACATGGATAGCAGGAGCATCGCTGTTTCTCCTCAGTACGATCGTGTGGTCGGTTGTTCTTTTCAATCTTAGCGGAGGGATCAGTCAGTATTTTGCACAAGCGGGGAAGGAAACAGTGTATCGGTCCCAATCAATTCTTTTCGGCAATTCACTAAGGGGTCAATTAAGCGTTATCGCTAAGGTCGCAATATATCTTTTTATGGCAGTTCTGCCAATACTGACCGTAGTTGGGAGCATGGGATTTGCTCAGACGCGAAGATCTTTCGATTTCGCAAAAGCACAACTTTCGAAACCTATAGCACGATTTGTAATTCTGGTCGCTTTTCCGTCTCTTCTGTTCTATCTCGTCATATATTTCATGAAAGCGGGATATTTGCTGAATGTTTTGCCAAGCATCGTACTCATTGGAGCGATATTCCTTGATCAAATGGCCATATGGAGAGCAGAACGCATAAAGAGAGCTAGCCACGATACATTGAAGCTGACTCGTCCGCTCATAACAAACAACGCAATTCGAAGCACGGCATTTGTTGTTGCGCTCGAGCTCATTTTGTTTCTAACCCCTTTCCCATGGCTGGATGACATAAACTTCGATAATGGCTTTACGCGGGATTCATTGAATATGCAGGAATCGATTGTCGATGCAAAGTTTGGTGGGGGAGCAGACTTATTTCTTAATAGATTATTCTCATTCAATAACGTACACGGCGTCAGAGCTATTGATGCACTTCATTCGAGCGTGGAAGCAGCATTGAAGAGTTCGGGAGTGAGCGAGGATAGCCTCGTACTTCTGGATACATGGTGGCATCGATGGGGATATTTCTACCTCCCTCAAGCCTTTATCTATGATATTAGAGATTTTCCAGGCAGTGACTCGCTGTGGTTGGGAGCTTCTGAAAATCATGTTCGGACTGGAATAGCCGATACGCTGGTGGTGATTCCCAGGAATAAGACTGTTCTACTACTCTTGCGCGAAGATCATCCTACTTTTGCTTCACTTGTGCAGCAAGTGCATCTAAAAAGGCTGGACCTTCCGCAGTATTTGGATATTTATAGGATCACCGATGAACATTTTTCCTTCAAATGGAAAAATGTCCGATTCATCAAGGAATAGATCATAACTGCGCGGCAACCCAATCACCGGTTGAAGTATTGAGTTTCATCCATCCGCCTTTCTCCGGAACATTGACTTCCTCTTTTCCGTCGTGATTCGGATCGCCGATAAAATATCCGAACTCGAGCAACGTCAGAGTCGAATCGTTTTTCAGATACAAAGTCGTGCTCCAACCTGAGGGCATACCTTGGATCGTGTTGGGGATGAGAATCAATTGCGAAGAGGAATCTGCGGCCATGCGCACGGGGCGGGCCTCGCTGAAATACTTTCCTTCGAGCGTCAAATGCAGAGTGTCCGAACTTCCCGCCAGCCAGATCGCAACAAGAGTTCTTCCATGATGGATATCCTTGTATTCCCTTCGATTCGTATCGACAGGGGAATCGCTCTGCTCCTTGATTAGTACCGTTCTCTCGTTCGAACGTGTGTCATGTAAAGAAGTGAGAATAACGATATTCAGGTGAGGAGAATATCGCCAGAAGAGCTCATATCCAAGCAGGAGGATAAGAAAAAGTAACGAAAGACTGATATACAGCACCTTCGTTACTTGATTCTTCGAAACAGACAAGCTCATCGATTTTCTTCTCTGCGGGCAGGACGCTGACGGTTCGGGCGTCTCTGATTGTTCCGATTTCCGCCTCTGCCTCGATCGTTGTATCGATTTTCCTTACGCCTTGGCGCGCCATTTGATTGCGGAGCCTCTGCGACTTCAGGAACAGGTTTTTGGCCGAGGTATTCCGGGGTGATATCTTTGCCGGTTGAATCGAAGAATCGGAATTCATCTCCTCGAAGCGAATCGTCATTAATGAGTTTAGGTCGAACGTGAGTTCTCATCTTCATCTTTCTCCATGTTGAGAAAAAGCCATGGGTCAGAGGTTCATGAAGCAGCGGATGCACTCGAAGCGAGAGGGCGCCTCCGGGGCCTTCGGTTTTGAAGCGTTCAAGCCAACGTTCGATCTGGTGAACGACACTGGATTGCGAGACGAGCATTCCGGTTCCGCCACATGCAGAGCATTGATCGCTCATGGTCTCACCGAGCGATTGTCTGATGCGTTGACGGGTGATCTGCATCAATCCAAAATCTGTGAGTGGAAGAATCGAGGATTTCGCACGATCGCGACGTAATTCTTTCTTCATCTCATCGTAGACTTTCTTCTTATTTCGTTCATCGATCATGTCAATGAAATCGACTACGATGATTCCGCCAATATCGCGCAGTCTCAACTGTCTGGCGATCTCCCGAGCTGATTCAAGATTCGTTTTCAGCGAATTCAACTCCTGCTCTCGGCGTGCGGCATAACGACCGGAGTTAACATCGATAACGACCATGGCTTCGGTTTTCTCGATGAAGAGATATCCGCCCGATGGCAAAACGACTTTTCGAGACATTGTTTGCTCAATCTCTTCTTCGATACCAAGCGCATCAAAAACCGGAGCACTCTCTTTGTAAAGTTCAACAGTGCCGGCGAGGTTTGGCGAAGCCCATTGAATATAATCCAGAACTTCGCGATACATTTTCTTATCATCGACGACGATCTTCGTGATATCGTTGCTGAAAAGATCTCGCAACACGCTATTGGTGATATTCGTATCTTGAAAAGCAAGCAAAGGCGGCTCTTTGTCCTTGATCTTTTTCTGGATCTCATTCCAGTCATTCAAGATATTCTGCAAATCTTCGCGCAAGGCAGATTCTTCTTTGTTCTCCGCAACAGTACGGATGATGACGCCTACATCCTTCGGCTTCAGCGAACGAATGACCTTCCGTAATCTGCGGCGCTCTCGAACGGAAAAGACCTTCTTACTGATGCCAATACCCGGTTCAAAAGGAACGAGGACGAGAAATCTTCCCGGTAGAGAAATGCGGCTAGTAACGCGAACACCCTTATTAGCAAAGGCTTCTCGTGTTACTTGCACTAAAATGTTCTGCCCCGGTTCAATGTCAATGTTCGGCATTTCCAAAGTGGAAAACGCCCTGCGTGGCCCTTTTTGCTGCGGTGGCTTAGGTGTCTCCCGCCGCGTCTCAGCGCGTGCTGGAGCTTCTTCCTGGCTACTCTTGAGCCTAAGCTGAGGCGGGCCGTCGTTCGCAGCAACTGCTGGTTCAGCGCCCTCTTCTTCATCAAAATCATCATCTTCAGAATCGTCATCATCATCACGCATATCGGCGCCTTCAGAGGACAGAAATGACATTGAACCGTCAAATGAATCACCGACATCGGAGAAGTGCAGAAAAGCGTCTTGTGAAAGACCCACATTGATGAATGCAGCGTTCATCCCCGGAATCACCTTCGCAACCTTACCGAGGAATATTTCGCCCACGTGGCGGACTGTCTCAGGGTTTTCGACAAAGAGTTCAACGAGACGTCCGTTCTCAGTAATTGCGATGCGGACCTCATTCTCTTGCCGGGCATTAATAATTATTTCTTTCCGAAATTGAATCATAACATTATAGAGCAATCTCTTCCGTTCATTGAGATGAGCGGAAGAAGTGTTGAGTGATTCCTGCAGTCAGTTTCGGATGAGGAGCGACGTATAATTACGTCTTGTTCAATCCCAGTGGTCGATCATGCCGCACATAATGTTGCGGCCAGACTAAAGGTGTGGAAGTCCTTATCAAAGATAGGCGTAAACGAGAAAAAGGCAAGCACGGGAATTGCGATTGCAACTGAGCGGGCACAGAGCCTATCAGAGCAAAACGCGTCTGAAGATTCTCCGAAAGACGATTGTCGACGGAGTAAATCCTTTTTGTGACGAAGACACGACGCTGTGCTAACCGGACGATACCGACACAGAGGGTGGCGATCACAAAGGGCAAAAGCACTTGCATTAAAACTATATTCACTTGTGAGCTGGACTTTCCTGAAGAGTCTGCCGCCAGGATTGATCAAGGCTTCAGGTACTCTTTTGAACTTTGCTAAGAACCTTCCCGGAGATTATTCAACTCTTTCTGATAAAACAAGTCCGGAAAGCACTTAGACTGTTATTCATCCTTTGGCTTTCCGGACAACAAGTCCGGGGATAAGCCATAATAGCAGGTTTTAAATAAAATTTGTTAATTCTTGCTGAAGAAATGCCTAACCTTAGAAAAAAAGTTAGTTACACAATGCAATCTCGCCAGCAACTATAATTAAACAACTTCTCCGGACAAAGAATCCATAAAAAAACTTGCCTGGAAGACCGAACGCAGGGAAATGATGCTCCGGTGGATTCAGTGGGATGGTTATTGGGTTAAGCTATTGACATAAAATGAGTTAACCGCTGAACCGACGACAATAAAATAAATGGGACCAAGCTGACCACGTCACACACAAACAATCGCTGAGAGCTGCTTCCTTCCGGACCTGACTCGGTTGGGCGCGTCTGCATTGCATGGGACTTGGTCCCAAAACTTTGTAGATTCACCAATTTGTTGGGGCGGGAAAACAGACCACTCCGTTCGGGCGTTCCATTTTAGCCAAATGTATAGATTATTTTCCCTCTGTTCCTGGATTCATGTGGCTTGGATCGAATCGAGAGACTTGGATGTCGGAAGGAACAATGAACATAGAGTCGTCAAGCTTCATCGGCTCTGCCTTCGCAAACTCGTTGGTTAATTGCGTCATTCCATTCTGTTTCATTTCAATCCGAACAGGTGCATAACCCGCATTGAAGAGAACCATGAAGGCATCGCTTTTGACACCTGTAGCCTTCATCCCTGCATCGATACAATTTCGAATCGCGGCAGAAAGTCCTTTTGGATAGTCTTTCGTAAGCCACATATCCATCTCCTCAAGAGAATCTACTTGCATAGTGAAAAGCTCGCACTTATAATCGCCAATCTTCTCTGTCTTTCCCGTTTGCTTAGGCTCGTATTTGGGAAGATTTAATTTCTTGACGGCAGAGTCAATTGTCGACTGATCGATTCGCATGCCCACTTTTTGGGCCTCCATAACGATAATTTGTGTTCCGGCCTTTGTATCAGTGTAGATGCTCATTCGTCCCTGCTTTGGATCGTCGGCAGTTTGCAGCACCTTATCTCCTTTGACCGTATAGCTCATATCGATCTTTTGATTTCCTAACATCGGTGATGTCATTTGCATGGTGATCACACCTTCGAAAGCCTGTGCCTGAACCAAGGAGGGCAGCGAAAATAACGAGCAGACAAGGATCAGCGAAAGCCGAGAGAAATGTAAATTGTGGCGCATGAGCAAAGAATGAATTGAGTATTATCGTTTTTTGAGTAACCGTATTGTTTTCTCTAAAGTGCCGACGACAGTGTTCCGGCCCTCGTCTGCTTTAGCTATTGCGTTGAAGATGCCCAGGTTGGGGAAAGCTAATTTCCGGTGGCAAGGGGTTGGATTGTCAAAACATTACTGAATCAAAATTCCTGAATTTATGTATTTCAACCTTCAATTTTTCTTCGAGTTCAAGGCAGATTTTTTATGTTTAAGAATAAAGCGCTGATTCCGATATTCATCGTTGTCTTTGTGGATCTTCTCGGGTTCTCAATCATTTTGCCATTGCTCCCATTCTATGCGCTGAAGTTTGATGTCAGCGCCGAAATGATTGGAATGATTGCAGCAGTCTATTCGGTCTGCCAATTTGCAGCTTCGCCGATATTGGGTGCACTGAGCGATAGATACGGTCGCCGTCCCATACTCATCTATTCCCAATTTGGCTCAATGGCCGGTTTCCTTCTTCTTGCACTGGCTGGAAATATTTGGATCATCGTTCTCTCGCGTTTTGTCGATGGGATCAGTGGCGGCAATATCACCATAGCTTCTGCCTATGTGGCCGATGTCAGCGAGCCCAAGGATCGGGCATCCGCTATGGCACTGATCGGCGTTGCATTCGGCCTTGGCTTCCTCTTCGGACCTCTGATCGGAGGCGAGCTATCAGGACTATGGGGAATGGCAGCTCCGGCATACGCAGCAGCTTTTCTTGCATTCTCCAGCATGACACTTTCCATTTTTTATCTCAAAGAACCACAGGTGCACCGCTCAATTGAAGGAAGAAAACGCGGACTTGCTTATTATACAGATGCATTCAATTATTTTAAGATCAAGAACCTGCGGACGATGCTGACGATCTTCTTTTTCTTTGCGCTTCCATTCTCACTCTACGTTTCGATGTTCTCTCTGTATGCGCATCTTGAATTGAGTTTTAACGAGCGCGAAGTCGGCCGATTTCTTGCATACGTCGGATTGCTTGGCATCATATGGCAAGGAGGGGTTATTCGCCCACTGGTGAAAAAGATCGGAGAGCTTTCGCTTTTGCGTTATGGACTCGCAGCTATGGCTACCGGCCTTCTGGGCTTGGTGCTTGCGGATAATTGGCAACAACTTGCTCTTGTGGCGCTCGTCTTTTCGTTCGGCACCGGCGTTACTCGCGTCGTCCTTTCAAGCCTCGTCAGCCAAATGGCTCCGCCGGATAAGAAAGGTGGCGTTATCGGAGTTTCTTCAAGCATAGAGAGTCTCACCCGAATCATTGGGCCGATCTTGGGAGGATGGGTAATTGGGACGATTCACCCGAACTACATCGGATACATCGGTGGAGCACTGGCAGCCGTTGGTTTTTGGCTGGCATTCACGGTGCACCGTGACTCTAAGAAATTGGAATCCGAAATGATCATTGATTGACGCTTACTCACTCGGACTGAAGTTGACAGACGGCGTAGGCTGCAATTCCTTCCTCCCGTCCGACAAATCCAATTCTCTCACTCGTTGTTGCCTTCACGGAAATCTTCGTGATATCTAGCCCTAGCGCTTCCGCAACGTTTTTTCTCATTGCACCGATTGAGGCAAGAAGTTTCGGGCGTTCCAAAACGACCGTGGAATCAATATTGACGATTCGTGCACCAGTCCCTTCAATCATCTTCGCCACTTTTCTTAGGAGCTCGATGCTGGATGCATTCTTGTGCTGCGGATCAGTATCTGGAAAATGAGCACCGATATCTCCCAAAGCCTTTGCGCCGAGCAGGGCATCGATTATGGCATGAACGAGGACGTCACCGTCAGAATGTGCGACCGTTCCAACCGGTGAATCCGGAAAATGTACTCCACCTATAATGAGACTTTCTCCCGGGGCAAGCCTATGGATATCGTAACCGAAGCCAATCATGAATTTCGAATTAAAACGATGAGAACGTATTGGTGATCGAATGTGGTTCGTCCAGACCATCATCGCAACTAAGTAATGATACCGAACTAAGCGGAAGGGAGCGCGATTAAGCCGATTTGTGAACCCTCAACTGAAATTTCTTTGTTGGCACTGTTAATAAGAGTATTTTTGTAGTAAACATTTACACACTCTGGACCGAAAGATGCTGTTTCGACAAAAAATCGTGGAAGGGATCGCCGACGCTCTCGATGGCGTTGCGCTTGCCGGCAAGAAAATGCGCGGACGCACTAATGCATCGGTCTTGGTTTTTCATCCGATGGGAAAGTCAACGGATGCTCCGCTTGTCGAAATAAGCCTGGTGGAAAGCGATGCGAAATCGAATGTAACGATCCAATCTCCTTTGGGTCTGGTGGAGTTGAATGAGGTCGAGGAAGTTCGGTTATCGGAGTCAACCCGAGAGATTGCGTTTTTCGGCAAGACGCGGGGTGGGAAGTTGACGATGGTCACGGTCAGTTCTGCTGGAGTCCTCCAGGTATACGGAAATTTATCTCCTTCGTTGGGTGCCAAAGATTTAACCATGCTTGCACCGGAAGATTTACGCGCAGCAATTGCGTTGAAGATCTTCAGCGGGAAATCTGCCCGACCTAAGAAATCCTGATTCATGGCTGCAAAGCCCAAGAAGGAACTCCAAATAACTATCACAGCATCAAAAGCTGCTGCAAAGAAGTATACTAACTGGCAAGATTACAATAAGTTACTTCAAGCGTCTGCATTTGAAGTACTGAATTCGGAACTGCCCGGCTTCACCGAAGTGAAACTCACAATTGTTTTATATACCGATGATGAGTTGCTCGAATTGAATCGGAGGCTTCTTGGGCATGACTTCTACACAGATATCCTGACCTGTGAACTCGAGCGGGAGGGTGCTCTTTTAGAGGCCGAATTGTATTTCAGTCTCGACAGGGCATCGGAAAATGCCCTACGGTATAAAGTGACACTGCGGAACGAACTTGCCCGTCTTGCGATTCATGGAATACTGCATCTCGCCGGACACGAAGATAGTGACATAAAGGCGAAGAACCAAATGCGGCAAAAGGAGCGTTTTTTTTTACGACGTTTACAAACCGAACGATCTATCGAATATTGATATTACCTGTTTAGATGAAAGTTGAAGATGTAAGTTCAAGGGCGCTCAAGGGCACGGGGCGTGTTATGGAAGTGATATTGTTTCTTGTCGGCGAGATGCGCCGGAATAAACAGTTGGGCGAGATCGATCTTGGCAAGCTTGCCGAAAAAGGCTATACCGAAATGGAGGTTTCAACTGCATTCAGTTGGCTCTTCGATAAGATGGCACTCTCGGTATCTCAGTCCAACGTTTCCGATATTTCGCACCAGCCGAAGTTGGGAAATACCCACTTCCGGGTGTACCACGATCTCGAACAATCCTTTCTCTCTTCAGAAGCGCGAGGATATCTCCTGCAACTTCGTGAGTTAGGCTTGCTCAAGGATTCGGAGATGGAATTGCTCGTCGATCGTCTGTGGTTCATCGGTTTGGATGAAGTCGGAATTGATAATATCCGAGACTTGGCGGCTGCGATGATTTTCGATTTCGAAGATTCGTCCAGGACGGGAAGCAGGATGATGCTTAATGTAACGGATCGGGTGCAGTAGGGAAAAATTTTAGTACTTTTGCACGTAGCGCGAGTGATTACATCAGTAACCTCGCGCTCTTTGTTTATTAATTTGGTGCGCTGCGAACGACTGCAAGTCAATCATCATATAGAATTTGCACCAAAACATTTAGGAATATATAATGGCAAAATCATTAGTAATCGTCGAATCTCCTTCAAAGGCTAAGACGATCAATAAATACCTTGGCTCCGGCTACGTCGTCGAAGCCTCGGTAGGGCATATCAAAGATCTTCCCAAATCAAAACTTGGTATCGATTTCGAGAACGGGTATTTGCCACAGTATGTAACGGTCAAGGGAAAAAAAGATATTCTTGATAAACTTAAGAAACTTGCAGCATCGAGCAAAGAAGTCCTGATCGCAACCGATCCGGACCGGGAAGGCGAAGCTATTGCGTATCATATATTGCACGAGATCGAATCGAAGAATAAGAATATTAAGCGTGTGCTTTTCTCCGAGATCACAAAAGCGGGTATTCAAGAAGCGATGAAGCATCCGCGTGATGTCGATGTTGCGCTTTTCGATGCCCAACAAGCGCGTCGTGTCATGGATCGCATTATCGGTTACCAGGTTTCGCCGATCCTCTGGAAAGCATTTATCGGTCAAAGAACAGAGTCGCTTTCTGCAGGCAGAGTACAGACTGTTGCGCTACGGCTAATCTGTGAGCGAGAAGAGGCTATCGAACGTTTTCAACCTATCCATTATTGGAATCTTTGGGCTGATTTTACAACTGCAACAACGGAGTTTCCTATCCATGCGAAGCTTATCTCCGTCGACTCCATCGAATTTAAGAATCCCGAGGGAAGTGCGCAGGACCTTCCTGAAGATTTAAAGAATCGCTATATCGGCGATGCGAAAACTGCTACCGGATATGCACGCGATGCACAGGAGAAAACATACCGGATCGCTTCGCTGGCGATGCGTGAAGTCAGACGCAACGCTCCGCCGCCGTTCATTACCAGCTCTTTACAAACCGCTGCGAGCGCGAATCTTCGGTTCAACCCTAAGAAGACAATGATGCTTGCGCAGCGGCTCTATGAGGGTGTTGAGTTGGGAGATGAAGGCTTAACCGGACTTATTACTTACATGCGTACCGATTCAACGAGAATCTCCGTTGAGGCGCGCAATCAATCGATAGCGTATATCGAAAAGAATTTCGGGAAAGAGTATGTTGGCGCTGAACGCAAAGAGAAAAAGAGTAAGAATGCTCAGGAAGCTCATGAGTGTATCCGGCCTACGAATCCAGCTCTAGATCCGAAATCCGTGCGGAAGTATCTTGAAACTCAGGATAAAGACATGGCTGCACTCTACGAACTTATTTGGCAGCGCTTCATTGCCTCGCAAATGACATCGGCTATCTTCGACCAGACGACGGTAGAACTTGAATCGGACAATACGACAGGAAGCAAGTACCGCTTCCGTGCGACGGGTTCGGTTCTGAAATTCCGCGGATACTTGCAGCTCTTAGATGATTCGGAAGAGAATGGCGATAAGAATACAGATGATGCAGATCGCCGGCTGCCTGCAGGGATAAAGGAAAATCAAACAGCAAATATCGAAGCTCCGAGTTTGCAGGAAAGCGAAACGAAAGCACCACCGAGATTTTCCGAGAGTACACTCGTGAAGGAATTGGAGTCGCTTGGTATTGGAAGACCTTCCACGTATGCCAGCATCGTTGGTACCATTCAAGATCGAAGTTATGTGGAGCAACGCGAACGCAGGCTCTATCCAACAGAACTCGGAAGAAATGTCAATCGTATTCTAATAAAGAGTTTTCCGGAAATCTTTAACGTAGATTTTACGGCAAAAATGGAGGAAGAACTGGATACGATCGCTTCACGCGAGCATACGTATGCGAGCGTAATGGGTGATTTCTATATTCCTTTTAAGGCCGTGCTCGATCGTGCTGACGAACGTCTTTCTGAGGATCTTCCAAAATTCAAATGTCCGGAATGCGGTTCGGACGATGTTGAGCTCAAGCAAGGATGGTTCGGATTCTATATCGAGTGTCGTAACTGTCAGAAGAAAACCTCGGTGAAATCCCTGAATCGACCCGAACCTGAGAAATTGGGAGAGGTTTGTCCCGAATGTAAGGAAGGCGAGCTTTTGCTTCGTTCAAGCCGTTTTGGCAAATTCATTGGGTGCAGCCGGTATCCAGCGTGCAAGTACACTCGACAAATTCCAAGCGGGATCAAATGCCCCAAATGCAAAACCGGGGATATCGTACAACGCAAGGGCGGAAAGGCAAAAAGAACATTTTACGGTTGTTCGAACTATCCTGACTGCGATTTCATTAGTAATGACAAGCCGGTTAACAAGGATTGCCCCTCCTGCGGTAATAACTGGCTGGCAACGAAATGGAGCCGGACGCAAGGCAATTTCTTGAAATGCCCGAACTGCAAGAAAGCTTTTACGGAAGATCTGCTGGAATTCGCGGCGGAAGAAGAAGTTACGAAGTAACTCATACAGCTTTCGATCAAAGCAGTAATTGTCTCAATACTTGGACTCGTACTGCTAGTTTCGTCGAAGGAATACTATTCTATGGGTTAACCCATTGAATGACAATGAAGACTGATTTCGAAAAAGATTTTCCCGCATGGCTTGAATCCTTCTTGGATCATCTCTCTCACGAACGTGGCGCAAGCAAAGGGACTCTCTCCACCTATGCGGCCGATCTTCAGGAGTTTTATCATATAATTTGCGCGGAAGGATTAACTCTAACCGGATCCCAATCTGATATCGGACCGCTTCGCGTATATCTTCAAGTTCTTTCCGAAACCAAGAATAAACACGGCAAGCCACTGGTTTCTCAATCGATCTCCAGAAAACTTTCGACTGTTCGTTCATTCCTACGCTTCCTCGCAAACCAGGGAATTTTCACCATGAATGCCGGTCGGCTTATCAAGAGCCCGAAAGGTGCAAAGCGGCTACCAGGAGTTGTATCTGAACGAGCCGCTTCCCAGGCGTTGGCTGGGCCGGACCAATCAACACCGACCGGGCTTCGTGACCTGGCGATGCTCGAACTCCTGTATTCCAGTGGCCTACGGCGAGCTGAATTGAGCAGTATTAGCACCAACGATCTTAACCTGACTGATGGGACGGTCCGAGTTCTCGGGAAGGGAAGCAAGGTTCGGATTGTGCCAATAGGTTCGAAAGCAATCGAAGCAATTAAGAAATACATGCCTGTTCGGCAGGAATTCGGCGAGATTCCTGATAAATCGGCACTATTTTTGCTTATAAATGGTAAACGCATGACTCCCGGAGCTGTTTATCATATCGTGAAGAAGTACTTTCATGGCGTCCAAGATGTCGGTCGAAGCCATCCCCATATGCTGCGGCATTCTTTCGCGACTCACCTTCTCGACCATGGAGCAGAAATCCGCGCAGTTCAGGAAATGCTTGGTCATTCATCGCTTCGGACAACACAGCGATATACCCATCTTACCGTTGACCGGCTGAAGCAGGCCTATGACTCCGCCCATCCAAGAAGCGGCGATGGGTCGTAGAACGATTTTCCCAAAATTCACAACTAGGAGATAATTGAATATGAATATACAAATCTCAAACAGACACGAATCGGCCGATGGCCACATTAAGACATTTGTGGAGAATGAATTGGCAACACTACAGAGTAAATATGAAATACTCGGGGCCGACGTTATTCTAGATAGGGAAGGACATGCCAACGTCCAATACAGTGCAGAGATCAATCTCAAGGTCAGAGGTACCACTCTTCATGCCAAAGAGTCTTCGGAAGATGTCGGGAAATCGATCGACCTTGTAGTCAAAACTCTGGAAAAACAATTGAAAAAACACCGGGATTTACAGACCACCTCTCCAGAATTGATTCGAAAAGCAATTGAGAAATAGGCGGGACATCCTCAACACGATCATTGTTTACCTGTGCTACAGAAAATTGAGAATTGTGGATTGCAGAGATATCCATTCTTCGTCCACAATTCTCAATTCACAATTGTCAATTCGTTGAATGCCCGAAGAAACCCCCAAGCCGGCGTGGCTCAATTATAAACCGCTACAAAAGGAATCGATCAGCGTTAAGTTCTTCTTCGAAGAGATGAAGGACCGCTTCAAGTTACGTCTGCTTGCAGGTTCTAAAGGACTGGAAAAGCGTATAACGGATAAGAATCTGCATCGGCCCGGTCTTGCCCTTGCCGGATATGTTGGACTTTTTACCTTTCACCGCGTTCAGATCTTCGGCAATACCGAACTCTATTACCTCCACTCGCTCTCGGATGAGGATAGAATCAAAGCATTCAGTACGCTGGCATCCTTCAGTATTCCCTGCATTGTTATTACCAATAGCAATGAGTTCGATCCCAACCTGATCGCACTTTGCGAGGAGTATGGGATACCGACATTCCTCACGCCGATTGAAACCACGAAAGCGATCTATTTCATCAGCGATTTTCTTGACGATCAATTTAATCTTCATACGAGCATTCACGGCTCCTTTATTGACGTTTACGGCGTTGGTATACTCTTTGTCGGCAAATCGAGTGTGGGAAAAAGCGAAGTCGCTCTTGATCTGATCGAACGGGGTCACCGGTTAGTCGCCGATGACGTCGTCGTTGTCACCCAAAAAGGAGAAGGTATCCTTATGGGCTCCGGAACGGAGCTTGGCGGGCATTTCATGGAGATTCGCGGTTTGGGCATTATCAATGTCCGCGAAATGTTCGGAATCCGCGCAATTCGATTCCAAAAGCGAGTGGAAGTCATTGTTGAGCTTGAAGTTTGGGACGATAAGGCCGTCTATACCCGGACTGGGTTGGATGAATCGGTGGTGCAGATCTTGGGAGTCGAGGTGCAGCATCTGAAATTGCCGATTATCCCAGGAAAAAATATTACGGTTATCTCGGAAGTCATAGCACTGAATTATTTGCTCAAGCATTATGGCTATGATGCCTCTTCAGAATTTGCAAAGAATCTGGAGCATAAGATTGCCATTAAGTCCGAAGATGGGGGAGCCACCGAGCGGGTAACACCATACTTCGAACATGATTTTGAATAATGTATTTCTTTTCACAAAGTAACTAGTATGAAAAAATCACTCTCTCTATTTCTAGTTGTATCATCGATATCATTGCTATTAACTTCCTGCGGCAAAAAAGGTGAGGAGCCTGGGAATAAGTTCGGACTCTCGACGAAGAATAACGTAGTCTGGTGGATTGCAGCTGACATTACGAATATTGTACCCCCCTTAGCACACGATGCTGCTGCACAGTATGCCTACCCACTCATATGGGAGCCCCTCAACGGAACAAATGCCCGGACCCAGGAGCTTATCGCCGGTCTGGCCAGTCTTCCAGAAATTTCTTCGGATCACTTAACCTACACCTATACGATCAACCCGGCTGCGAAATTCAGCGATGGAGTTCCATTTACCGGAGAAGATGTCATTTTCAGCTTTAAGTGTGTAATGAATCCGAGGCAGATCGAGACAACGCAAACACGAAGTGTGGTGACATCAGTCGATAGCATTACCTTCGTTAATGGAGATAAGATGAAGGTTGCGTTCCATTTGAACAAGCCCTATTTCCAAATGGATATCGTCTTGGGTGGCGGATATGTCTCGATGTTGCCGAAGCACATCTTCGATCCCCACAACCTGACCGATAAAATGGATTGGGTAGAAATGAAGAGCGACAATCCGAAAAATCCTGTCTTTCAGCAAGAGGCTGATGAATTCAAAGATCCTGCAAAAATCCGCGATCCCAAAATGATGATCGGAACCGGAGCTTACTTATACGGCGAGTGGAAAACCAATGATCATATTTCCTTCAAGAAGAACCCGAATTATTGGGGAAAAGATATTCCATGGAGCGAAGCATATCCTGATGAGATCACGTTCAAGACCATCACCGATAACAATTCGGCTGTGACTGCACTGAAGGCTAAGGACATCGATCTTATGGATATTGTGCCCGCAGCGCTGTTTGTCCAGCTCGATTCGGTTAAGCAACCATTCATTAAGAAAGATACTGTCTATTACAATAGTAGAGTATTTGTAGAATGGAATGCAGAGCGTCCTCTTTTCAGGGACAAGAAAACACGCTGGGCACTGAGTCATCTTATCGATAGAGACCTTCTGGTAAAGGAAGTCATGAAAGGGCTTGCCCGGCCGATCAATGGGCCTATTAATTTTACCCAGCCTCACTATGATCCTTCGTTGAAGCCGATAACATTCGATCCCGATCTGGCAAAGAAGATGTTAGCTGAGGATGGATGGGGAGATTCTGACGGTGATGGAATACTCGACAAAGTAATCGATGGCAAGAAGACGCCGTTCCATTTTACGTTCAATATCTATGCGGGAAGTGATGTCGTGAAGCAGGCAGCATTAGTGATAGCAGAACAGATGAGGAAGGCAGGAATTCAAGTAGATGTCTCTTCGACTGAATGGAGCGTGTGGATCGAAAATACCCGTACACACAACTATGATGCAGCAATTGCGAACCTGTTAGGTAACGCTTCTGAAGATGATCCATATGAACTATGGCATTCTTCTCAGGCGAAGAATAAAGGACAAAATGTGTGGTCATTTATTAATGCCGAAGCGGATCAAATTCTCACTCAAAATCGGACCGAATTTGATATCAACAAGCGTGATGCCTTGATGAAACGATTTCAGCAGATTGTCTATGATGAAATGCCCATCACTCCATTGTGGTCTCCGCCTTTGCGCATTGCCAGAATCGATAGGTTCGACAATGTTGAATTCTTCAAACAGCGCCCGGGCTTCAATGTCCCGTTTTGGATCGTTCGCGGTTCCGGAATTAAGCCGAAAGCCGGAGCACCTTCGACCGTTCAGCCAAGACCGTAATGTTGCTCTATCTTCTTCGTCATGGCATTGCTGAGGATCATGGCTCACGCGCCGGCGATGCCGAGAGAGAACTTACCGAAGAAGGTAAAGAGAAAACCAGAGCGGCCCTGAATGCAGTAAAAAAGATGAAGTTCTTTCCGCCGGAACTCGTGCTTTCGAGTCCGCTGATACGCGCACGACAGACAGCTGAGCTTGCAGTTGAAGTCTTTGCCAAAGATGCCGAACTGGATTTCTCTGACGCATTGGTGCCCATGGCCGAGTTAACAGATACCATGGCGCTCGTCGTCAAATGGTCGAAGAAAGTAAGTCGAATGATGCTCGTTGGGCATGAGCCGCATCTCTCGGCATTCGGAAGTGCTTTGCTTGGGAGCACAACTCCGGTTATCGAGATGAAGAAAGCTGCGATCGCAAAGTTCGAGCTTACACGACTTGATGTTCCAAGAATGCGTGGACAACTCGTTGCGTTGTTTCCGCCGAAGATTGGAAGTATTTAAATGAGGTTTGGGAGATAGTTGCCATGGATTGGGTTCTAAAAACCCGAAAGCATGCTCTGGCTCCCAAACCTCTTTTTTTGGAAATGCCAGAATCACTTAATATCGATATCCCTATCTATCCGCCATCTGCGCGGTTCGAAGTTGATGCCCGACTCGGAGAAGTCGAATTCGCCTGCGACCTTTCCATATGCAAAGGTGCCTGCTGCACCATGCCCGGCGGGCGCGGGGCTCCGGTATTAAAAGCCGAGATCTCCGAACTCGAACGAGCTTTCCCGATCGTAAGTAAGTATCTCCCGGAAAAGGCCTTAGAAGCGATTGCGGAGCAGGGAATCTGGAGAAACGAGATCGATGGTACGTTCACTATCTCAACCATCGGCAGAAGAGAGTGTATCTTTGTACACTGGGAGAATGATATTGCATTTTGTTCGATCCAGACTGCATTCCGCAAAGGGGAGATCCAAGGCTTCGAAAAACCGATCTCTTGTCATCTCTTTCCCATCAGGATTTATCCCGAGCGGAAGAAGGACACATTCTTTATTTGTTATGAAGAGATCGATGAATGCGAAGGGGGTAGGGTCAATGGCAAGAAAGTGCACATGCCGCTTCTGGAATTTCTCAGATCACCTCTGGCTAGAGCATTAGGAAAAGAGCGGACAGAGCTACTGATTCAATCTTTTAAGGAAGAACCACCTGCAGCCTAATTTTTAACAATTTATCAGACCACTTGTGCTTCAACTTGACGGTAATTCTCTTTCTATATCTGATGTAGCATCGACATCACGACGAGAGATCGTTGAGTTCTCCTTGTCGACGGCATCTCTCGCTCGAGTTGAGTCTTCTCGGAAATTAGTTGACAAGTGGGTTGCCGGAGGCGAAACGATCTATGGGATCACTACCGGATTTGGTGAGTTCGCAAATGTTTCGATTCCGCTTGCACAGATAAAAGAGCTTCAGCAGAATTTGCTGCGTTCCCATTCTGCCGGCGTAGGCATTCCACTTCGCAATGAAGTTGTGCGGGCTATGCTATTACTTCGTGCAAATGCTCTGGCTAAAGGATATTCCGGAGTTCGCCCTCGTGTAATTGAACAACTACTCACATTCCTGAGGCTTGATCTTCTACCCGTCATTCCATCCCGCGGAAGCGTTGGCTCATCCGGTGATCTTGCGCCTCTTGCCCATCTCGCCCTTGCGCTTACCGGAGAAGGTTTGATTAGTATTCCCTCAGGGAATGACAGAAAAGTAGTTGATGCTGAAGAGGCCTTGAAAGAATTTAATATTGCACCGCTGAAACTGGAAGCCAAGGAAGGTCTTGCACTCATCAATGGCACACAGATGATGTCAGCGATAGGCTGCCTTGCTTTAGACAAAGCACGACGGCTGGCAATGCTCGCTGATGTTTCAGCGTCGATGTCGTTCGAGGCTTTGCGCGCAACCGATAAAGCATTCAGCCCATACTTCTCTGAGGCGCGGCCGCATATCGGCCAACGCGAAGTAGCCGAGCATATGCTCAGGCTTACACATAACAGCGAAATCCGGAATTCACATTTGAAGGATGATCCCCGCGTCCAGGATGCATATTCACTTCGTTGCATTCCGCAGGTGCATGGAGCAGTTAGGGATACAATCAGGTTTGTTGAGAATGTTCTAGCGACGGAAATAAACTCTGCTACTGATAATCCCTTGATCATTCCGACGCAAGATGGAACTGGAATACATCTTGAAGGTGGGAATTTCCATGGCGAGCCACTTGCTCTTGCTCTGGATTATCTTGCTATCGCCACGAGTGAGTTGGCAAGTATTAGCGAACGACGCACTGAGCGCCTTGTTAACGGAGCGCTTTCATTCGGTTTGCCTCGCTTCCTAACACCGAAAGGTGGGCTTCACTCAGGCTTGATGATCGCCCAGTATACTGCTGCATCGCTTGTGAGCGAGAACAAAGTGCTGTCCCATCCGGCCAGCGTCGATTCAATTCCGACGAGCGCGAACCAGGAAGACCACAACTCTATGGGCTCAGTTGCTGCATTGAAATTGGAGCAAGTTATCGATAATGTCGAAACCGTTCTTGCCATTGAAATGCTTTGCGCTACGCAGGGAATTGATTTTCTAAAACCCCTCAAACCGGGTGTTGGAAGTGGCGCAGCACACCGAGCGGTCCGGAGTATTGTCCCCTTTCTCGAAGATGATCGCAATACGTCAACAGATATCGCGAAGGTAAAAGGACTGGTTTCGGATGCTACATTTATTTCAAGAATAGAGGGGGAGGTCGCCGGAGTCGACATGAAATCGAACATGCGTCCGCTGAAAAAACAATGATTCGCTTACTATTTCGAAAATATCGGTTTCAGATCTTTATGGCGTTCGCTCTCGTAATTATCGAGAATGTGACGTTTATAGCCGAACCCTATGTTTTCGGACAAGCGATCGATGATTTGCGCGAAGCAAATCGCATCGAAGGAGAAGTCGATTCCAGCGTCACCAATGCCATCATCCAGCAAGCTATCGATTCGGTTCGAGATTACATTTTAGATTCTCTTTCCCAGACACTGCCTGAAGATGCAGATTCCACACAGTCATTTCTTCTTGATCCTCCGAATGGCGTAAAAAGCGATGAGGCTTCGATCTTCAGGCCTGCTCTCTATCGGCATCAGCAGGTTCAGCAGTTTCGTGCGGTTCGTAAGAAACATCCGAGACGGGATTCATTGAAGACGAGCCTTGATAAATCCATCGAGCAGATCAAACGATCGGATACGAACATTGAAGCGCAGACGGAGCTTTTGCTTCATCCGCCTCCGGCTCACCTTCAGCAACGAGTCCGTCGCGTGCTCAACAAGCGGGATACTATCCGGCAGCTGGTTCGGAGCGGCAAGACTTCGCTTCTGAAGAAGAAAACTCCAAACCGAGATTCGCTGCGCTCGGCAATTGAAAAGAAACCTCACACTCGAAGGATCGTAATCGGGCGCCGCGAAAAGAAGGGTTCGGTAGGATTCTCCTTACCCCGCGATCTTGGCCCGTTCCTGCCTCCGATGATTCCATGGGTCATCCTTTTTATAGTTAGCTCATGCGTAGGTGCCGTACGTAGAGTCTATGATACGAGGATCTATACTCGAATGTTTGCCGATCTTTCCAGCGAAGTCGTCGCTCAACAACTCGAGCAGGGTGAAGATATCTCGAAGATCGCCGGTCGGAGTTCGCTGGCATGGCAAAACATTGAGTTCTTCCAGTATAATCTACCTGAATTTATCGAACAGCTAATTAATGTCGGTGGTGCAGTACTCGCATTAGCACTTTTCGACTGGCGCGTCTCAGCAGTCGGAGCCTCACTCGTGCTTTTTGTCATCCTTACAAGTCGGTTCTACATGAATCGGATCGCGAAGTACCAGAAGGTATTGAATGACATGCACGAGCAGGAATACAACACCTTCGCAACGAAGGACCCACGAGTCATCAAGCAATATTACATCGATATTTCGGCACTAGAAGTCAAATTCAGTAACGTCTCTGCCACGAGCTACGGTATTCTGCGCGTCTTTCTTCTTATCATGTTCATGACGACGCTGTATATTTCTCTCGATCTCGATCGGTTCACCATCGGCGAACTGTATTCTATCGTGGCCTACGTCTGGACCTTTGTCACAGCCAGCGAATACATCCCTTACCTGTCGGAGAAATGGGTTGCATTGAAAGACACATCTAGAAGATTGCAGTCAGGAGAACTCCTACCCGATGGGGAGATATCCGCTTAGCTGGTATGAAGAAATATGTAGTTATTACCATCTGCATACTTTTGGTTCTCCCAGTCTTGCGAGTACTTTCCTACTGGTATTCCGCTCTTATCATAATTGCCCCAATATTCATTCTCTGTCTACTCTGGTTTTCGAATAAGCATTTCGCTAGAAAGAATACGGAAATTATTGTTGCTCTCGCATTAGGATTCTCATATTTCTGTCTTGTATCTTATAATAGCCTGTACTATCCTGATCATTTTATAATCGAGAATAGTTTTGCCTTTTCAGGCGGATGGTTTATTCGAGTTCCGGAATTCATTGAGAGACTATTCAATATTCCTGGGACGTACATCCTTTTTGCTCCCGCTGGCGGCATTTTGGGAGCGATATGCAGTACAGCTGCAATGCTCGTAATTGACTTCATTCGAAAGAGATTATCGCAGCATCACGCAAAGTCAAAACTTTAGCTTCCATTCAGCCAGTTTCGCGAGCGCTTCCATCGGCGTCAGAGTATTTACGTCAATCTCGCGCAGCTCATCGACGACTGCTTTCGCCGGCGAGTAATGATCTGGCTCCGGTTCTGGCATTGAGGTTTTGCTTGTCGTGGGAAAGGGGATGGAGCGCTGAATATCGGTTTCGGCAATCTTCAGTTCAGTCTCTTCGAGCTCATGCAAGATCTCACGCGCTCTCAGGATAACGTCCTGGGGGATTCCTGCCATTGCTGCCACTTCGATACCATAGGAA